>JAABSE010000022.1 GCA_011390575.1 Sphingobacteriia bacterium | reverse complement strand
TAAAATCCAAAAAGATGGGCAGGATTGTAAACCGGAGCTTCGTCAATGAGGATAAGGTTCTGGTCTTTGTTGCCTCCTCTGACAAAAAAGAAGGATGAGCCGTCGCTGTGGGTCTGAATTCCCGGCATGGTCTGCAGGCTTTTGATGAGTCCGTTCTCCCCGGCAAATTCAGGCAGCAGTTCCAGTTTGCGGGGGTTGGCCTGTATGCGGCTGCTCTGGCTTTTTTTGAGATGTTCGGGAAGGTCAGAAGCCAGAACGGTTACCTCTCTCAACAATCGGTGGTCCCTTTCCAGTTCGATGGGGATGATTCTATTGCGGTTCAGCTCAAGTTTGACCGTCAGGGGACGAAATCCTACAAATCTGAAAAGGAATTCATATTCTCCCTTAGGCAGGCTCAGGGAGAAAAAACCGTAACTGTTGGTGGTGGTGCCGGTATTGAGTTCTGTTGCGATGATTGTAGCACCGGGAAGGGTTTCGGCCGTTGCTTTATCGCGTATCTGCCCGCTCAGGGTATAGCGGGTGGGTGTATTCTCTGCTTTTTGCGCCGCCCGGCGAAGAACGATCTGGTTGCTTACCACAGCGTAGCTCAGGTTGTATTCGCTGGCAAGGAAATCCATCAGGATTTGCAAAGGTTCATTTGTAAAAGTGCGGGTGCTTCTTTTGTCTGTATCCACCAATCGCGAATTGTAAGAGAAGTGTATCCCCGAAACGGAGGTAATTTCTGTCAGCATCTCCTCCAGGGTGGCATTCTCAAACTTTGCAGAAATGCGGGTTTGTAAAAGAGCATCCTGGGCGGAAAGCATCTTTATTCCTGACAGAAAGAAAAGTAAGAATATTTTGGCCTGCATGGATTGGGAAAATTTAGATTAGCATCCTTCGCCTGAAACAAGAATCTCTTCCTGTGTCCGGGTGTATCGCAGGGAAAAGGTTTCTGCGACTATTGCCAGCACTTCAGCCAGGGTTTTGTCATTGAAGATGGCTGTGAGCCTGCAATTCTCCAGCGAACTTTCAGCAAGGCTGAAATTTACTCCGTAAGTATCTCCGATTACTTCGAATACCTCTTTCAGCCCGGAATCCTCAAAAACAAGAATACGGGTTTTCCACGATATGAAATTTGGATTCTCAACCCGGGCTTCCGCCAGTTCGTTCCGATCATGGTCGTAAATGCCTCTCTGACCTTCTGAAAGCGGCAGCTGAACTTTATCCGAAGCTACCATCGCCACTTTACCTGTCTGAACAATTACTTCGGTCTCATCTGCCTCACCTCTTGTATTTACATAAAAAGAAGTGCCCAGCACATGAATTTCAATATTGCTGGTCTCAACCACAAAAGGCTTTTGAGCATCTTCAGTGACTTCAAAAAAGGCTTCCCCTTCCAGTTTTACCCTTCTTTCATTGCTTCTGAACCTGGCAGGATAGGTGAGGGTAGAGTTGCGATGCAGGTGCACCCTGCTTGCATCATCCAGAATACGTTCCTGGTGCTGATCCATGGCCACCCATTCTTTTTCACGAAAACCTGCAAAGTAATACACCGAATAGATACCTGTAATCAACAGAAGGATGGCTGCTGCAACCCTCCATATGGTAATGATACTGCCGGATGATTTGGGTTGAAGAGTGCGAACTTTGTCTTTGGATTCAGTCTGGAAAGTCTGGCTGGCAATTTTCTCCCACGCATGCGATTTTTGAAAAGCATTCCGGGAGGAAGAGACAAGCATCCAGCTTCTTTTTATGTCGAAGAATAACCGGCGCTTTTCTTCATCATTTTTTACCCATACCTCCAGCTGCTCCACTTCTTCAGGTGTTGCACTGCCCGCAAGATATTTAACCGCCAGGTCTTCAAATTGTGTATGATTGCCGTGTGTATTCATTTGCTCAGTCATTATACACCTGTAACAGGGTTTACCCTTATGTCATTGCCAAAAAAACAACAGGAAAACCACAAACCACAAATCTTTAAATTCCTCCCTGAGGATTTTCAGGGCTTTCGACATTTGCGCTTCCACCGTTTTGGGCGAAATATTCAGTTTATCAGCTACTTCCTTGTACTTCATTTCTTCAAAGCGGCATAGCAGGAATATTTCCCGGCATTTTTCCGGTAGATTGTCTAATGCCAGGTTAAGACGGTTTTCCAGTTCCGCTTCCGTAAAAGTATCCTTTTCTTCAACCGGTATCTCCAGTTCTGCCTCTACATCAAGATAGTAGCTTCTGTATTTTTTGTGGTCCCGGATATGATTAAGGCAGCGGTTCTTTACGGCTGTAAACAGATAGCTTTTTATTTGCTTGTCAGGTTGGATTTCTTCACGATGATTCCAGAGGTTGATAAAGACCTGCTGTACGATGTCTTCTGCTGCGTCAGCATCCGAAAGGTAACCGGATGCAAACCGGCAAAGACTGCTGTAGTAGGCATCAAACAGTTTTTGGAGAGCTGCCTCGTCCAGGGGTTGATATGTGGAGGTCAATTTCAATGGCTTTGAAAAAACAAGTACGAATGTAGTAATTTTATGCTTTGGAACTTACTTCTTCTGTCTCTGAAAAAAACAGGAATTCGGAAAATAATTGAATTAGTACATTCCCGGGTGTATGCAAAAATGCTGGAATGAGAATGACGTAAAAAAACAAGGGTTGCCGGAATTAATCCGGCAACCCTTGTTTTGGTATAAACCAGTTGGTATATTATCGGGTAACAATAAGTTTGGTAGTTTGAATGATGGATTTGTTTTTGTTTTGTAGCACGCAAAAGTATATTCCAGCCTCTAATGCAGATGCGTCTAATTCAAAATAATGCTCCCCCTTTTGATAGAAACCTTCTGCAATGGTCGACACCATCTGACCTGTAACATCAGTAATGGTGATCTGAATATCAGAATTGTCAACCAGGAAAACTTTCAGCGTTGATTGTGAATTGGCCGGATTGGGGTAAATATCCAGGTTGCTGCTTACAGGTAGGGTTTGAGAGTTCACTATCCCCACACTTTGAGAATTAAAAGATACGCTGTCAACAAGGAGACCAAAATTATCGTCTGACACACATTGTATGGCAAAATAGCCTTTTTCGAACGGGAAAGAGTAGGAGTATTGTGTCCATTCAACGGGAGCCTCGATATAGGTTTCACTGTCGGCGTCGATGGGAACAAAGTCAGAGGGATCGTTACCGGTTTCTGATACCATAACCCTGAACCGGTCCAGGCCATAGATTGTCTGAATGGAACGAGCCCGGAAGGAAAATTCAATGTTGCCATCCGCTGATGCTTCAATAGGTGGAGAAATAATCCAGTTGTTGTTGGGAGGTGTTAAGGAGGCCATACACAAAAGCGAATTTGTTCCACTATAGGCAAATTCTGTATCGGGCATGGGAGGATCAGTTGCCTGGTTGTTAAATACAAAAAAGCCGGGAATAGACCCCTGATTGGGGTATACATATGTGCCCAGAAAGAAGGTAGAACTTGTATTTACATTAATCACAGTCCAGTCGCCCAAATCGTTGGAAAAATTTTCAAATTCTTCAAAATCTTCACTGATATAAGCATAAGGAGCAATAACATTAACTTCTAACTCAACCAACAGGGCATTGCCGTGTTCATCCTCCAGGTTTACAGTTACCGGAATTATTCCTGTAAAATCAGCCTCGACAGTAAAGATGCCTTTGTACTTTGTTTCGTTCTCAAATTCAGTTTTATGCAAAACAAAATCGTTTGCCTGCTCATTTATCAGGTATGTCCCCTGCACTGAATCGGGCAGTTCAGAATCGTCTGTAACAGTCAGGGCCAGATGCACAGGACTTCCGGCAGATGTTAATCCACTTATATAGCTCACCTGGGGTGGCTCATTATCCTGGAATACCTCAAAAACCACATTGTCAAATGCTGCTCCGGCAGAAAATCCCCATTCAGGAGTATAGGCAAAACCTATTTGAAGCGAATTAATGAATAGCTCTGGCGCGAGAAATAGATTATGGTTGAAAAACACAAACTCTTCATTCTCAACCGTTGAAGGCAATGGCTCAACCAAAATTTGCCAGGGTTCCGTTTCCGAGGTTCGGTATACCACTTCAAGTTTATCTCCGAGCATATCTGTATGCATAAAATCAAAGCTCAAACGAACCTGGGCATCCGGGGTTAATTCTGATAAATCCAGAACCGGGGAATAGGCTGTATCCACTGCCGCACCCTCGAGATCCCAATCGATTATAAACAGACAAAACGTAGGATTTCCGCCACTTCCGCCCCCCTGGGGTGGAATAGCCAGGCCATGTCTGAAACCGGTTTCATCACCTATTATGGTCCATGACTGAACGCTTTCGTCAAAATCAAATACATACAGGGAGTCTGGTGTCTGGGCATAAATATTCATGTGTATGGCCATCAATATTAACCCTAAAAAACTCAATAACTTCATCTCTTTTGTTTTAAGACTGTTTTTGCAGACAGTGTTTCTAATTAAAATTTATTGGTTACAGCAAAAATACTGTAAAAGCTAAACCTATTGGCATGTAAAATAAAAAAACCGAACAGTATCAACAGCCTGGGACTGACTCTCTGCTTTATATCCTGTACAAAATTAAATAAATATATTATCGTATTGTTTTTTGTGTACCTTTGCACCCTTGGTAAATCTACCCTCAGTTTAATTTGAGAGTGCTAATCAAGAAAAAGATTCCTTTTCACACGACCGGTAAATGGGACCCTTTCCAAAATTAATCATACCGGTCCTAATCAAATGAGAACACTGTAATACCGGATTATTCCCGGAAAACAGGCATGACTAAAAACCTTGCTCAGGCAAGAATGTGTCCTGTTTGAAGGGAAGATATTTGCATGCTGCGGCCATAAAGTTTCGTACGCTGCACCCGCTCATTTTTCTCATTGCTTTATACCTTAAAAACATAATGACATTTAACGATTTAAATTTGACTGAGCCTATCCTTAGGGCTCTAAAAACTGAAGGATACCAAAACCCCACACCTGTTCAATCCATTGCCATACCTTTGATACTGGAGCGAAAAGATATCCTGGGAAGTGCACAAACCGGAACCGGGAAAACGGCTGCTTTTGCTATTCCCATGATTCAGCTCATGTGCGAAGAAAAAAACTACGGACGTGGCAAACGCACCATCCGAAGCCTTATACTTACTCCCACCAGGGAGCTGGCCATTCAGATTGGCGAAAGTTTTGAAACCTATGGGCGAAACACCCCACTGAAATACAAAGTGATATTTGGTGGCGTAAACCAGCACGGACAGGTTAATGCCCTGCACTCAGGTATTGATGTATTGATTGCTACACCCGGCAGACTGCTTGACCTGATGAATCAGGGACATGTAAAACTCGATAATATTGAATTTTTTGTGCTGGACGAAGCTGACCGAATGCTGGATATGGGCTTTGTGCAGGACGTGAAAAAAGTAATTGCCAGGTTGCCACGCAGAAAACAATCGCTTTTCTTTTCTGCTACCATGCCCCCTGCCATTGTTAAGCTTGCAGATACTATTCTTGTCAATCCCTCAAGGGTTGATATCACCCCTGAATCAACTACCGTAGATGCCATTGATCAGGTGGTTTATTTTGTGGATAAGAACAACAAAAGACACCTCTTGAGAGATCTGCTGGAGAATACAGATATTGAGCGGGCACTGGTTTTTACCCGTACCAAGCATGGTGCTGACAGGGTAGCCCGTGACCTCACCAAATTAGGAATCCGCTCTCAGGCTATTCATGGCAACAAATCGCAAAATGCCCGTCAGTCGGCCCTTGCTGATTTTAAAGCGCACAAAACCCGCATACTGGTTGCCACTGATATTGCTGCCAGGGGTATTGATATTGATGACCTTACCCACGTGGTGAATTTTGACTTACCCAATATTTCCGAATCCTATGTGCACCGCATTGGCCGCACCGGCAGGGCAGGAGCGAGCGGTAAAGCCATTGCTTTCTGCGATGCTGAAGAGAAAGAATACCTGAAAGATATTCAGAAACTCATCGGAAAAAAAGTTCCTGTTATGGATAATCACGATTATCCATTGTTGATCAATGAAGTTGAAAAAACAGTTTCCGGAAATCAGCGCAATGGTCGCAACGGAAACCAGCGAAGCAATGGCAACTCATCAAGATCAGCAGGAAAATCCGGTAATAACGGATTCTCCGGTAACAATAAAAACGGGAATAAATCCAACCGCAGACGTCATATAGCTGCTTAAAAAAAGAGGTTTACTCAACAATGATTTCTGGTCGTTGAGCCTATACGGAATTACTCTGGTCGCTGAGCTTGTCGAAGCGCATTACAGCAATCGTTTCGACAGGCTCAACGACCATTTATTTTTTAGTTAATCTTTTCATTCCGGTCTTTCCCTTAGCCTCTGAATTAAAAAAGGTTGTAGCTCTTTGTGCTCCTCGGGGAGTGAAATTTCTTTGATCTCTTCTTCTTTTGTGAGCACCCTGTGTATAACACCAGGTGCCATTGCCACCATCGCTTGTTCAGTGGGCATTGCTTGTTCAGTGGGCATCGCCTGTTCATTGGGCATCGCTTCTTCAGTGGGTGGCTGACTTGCTTCTTCCATTACAAGTGCCAGTTGTTTCAGGCCCTGAGCCGCCTGATGGTTTTCGTCCTTTTCAAGGGCTTTGTCTGCATACGATGCTGCGCGATTGTTTTCGCCCAGCAGCAGCCACGATTTACTTATCCCTGCACGTTGATCGGCAGTAAAAGAACGATCTTCGAGCTTTTCGGTCAGTTCCTGCACTTCTTCTGCAACTTCCTTATCGTGGGGATTGTTGAGCAGCTCTTCCTGCTTTTTCTTTAAGGTTATCCGGTCTTTGGAAACCGTTATTTCCATAATACTGGGATAGCCTATCATCACTATGGGAAAAATATAGAACAAAAACAACTGCTTTATTTTTTCTTTTTTGATGATATAATACATTAAACCTACACTAAGAATCACAAACAGCAAAATGCCCAACAGGAGCAGGACTATTTCATAAAGATGCAAACCGCTTAAAAGATCATTCATGGCTTCAGAATTTTAATGAGAAAAAAATGAGCAATAGCCACTGACGTCGGAGAAGGTTAAACAAATGTACAAAACAATTTTGATTGTCTCAAACCAGTCAGGATAAAATCAGCAGGAGCATTATTTAATCTTGTTACCCCTGGTTACAGCAATGTGGTCAGACTGCTACCAGCTCGTCCAATAACTAATTTTATGCATTAGCCAGGATGGGAGCTCAGAGTTCCGACCGGGCAAGGTTTTCGTCTATAGCACGCCCTACGGGGTGCCAAATTTCTGATGCTATGGCCTTTCTATCGACATGTGACCCCTCCGGGGTCTCAGGGGCTGTTCGTTTGCAATGGCCAGGCCCATATTGCGAGGCGATAGTCCGGTGGCGACGAAAGCTTGCCTCTGGACAAATTTCTGCTGGTGACGGGGCCACTCCAGGTGACCCCGCCACTATTTACCGCACTGTGGTCAGACGACTTCCAGCTCGTCCGACCACTAATTTTATGCATTAGCCCGGACGGGAACTCAGAGTCCCGACTAGGCAAGGTTTTCGTATATAGCACGCCCTACGGGGTGCCAAATTTTCTGATGCTATGGCCTTTCTATCGACATGTGACCCCTCCGGGGTCTCAGGGGCTGTTCGTTTATAATGGCCAGGCCCATATTGCGAGGTGATCGTCCGCGACTAAGGCTTGCTTCCGGACAAATTTCTGCTGGTGACGGGGCCACTCCAGGTGACCCCGCCACTATTTACCGCACTGTGGTCAGACGACTACCAGCTCGTCCGACCACTCATCTTATGAATTAGTCTGGATGGGAGCTCAGAGTCCGGACCGGGCAAGGTTTTCGTCTATAGCACGCCCTACGGGGTGCCAAATTTTCCGATGCCAGGGCCTTTTTATCGACATGTGACCCCTCCGGGGTCCTGGGGGCTGTTCGTTTGCAATGGATAGGCCCATATTGTGAGGCGAAAATAAATAAGATTTTTGATTGAATACCATTTTCCGTTGAATGCCAACTCCCGCCTAAATGCTGGTTGCAAAGAAACCTTATTTAATAATTCCATAAACCTTAGTAGAAATAACTGTCATGAAACCCATTCTAACCTTATTACCTTATTATTTTTTTGCAAGATTAATCCTGAAATAGTAAGGTCCGGTTCAAAATTGGAATTCTCCTTTAATAACACTACCGGTTGCTTCAGAAAATAAGCGAAGGGACCTGTAAACCTTGCGCAGCAAGTGTTTAATTACTTCTGTATCATCCCTTTATTCCTGCTCCATAGCGCGCCCTACGGGGTGCCAAATTTTCCGATGCTATGGCCTTTCTGTCGACATGTGACCCCTCCGGGGTCCTGGGGGCTGTTCGTTTATAATGGATAGGTCTCTATTGCCATGCGAAAGTAAATAAGGTTTTTGATTGAATACCATTTTCCGTTGAATGCCACCTTCCGCCTAAATGCTGGTTGCGAAAAAACCTTATTTTTTAATTCCTTAAACCTTAGTAGAATTAACTGTAATGAAACCCATTCTAACCTTATTACCTTATTATTTCTCTCGCACGATCAATCCTGAAGTAGTAAGGTGCGGTTCAAAACTAGAATTCTTCTTTATACTACCAAGGTTATCGGAAAATGAATGAGTTTTTTGATTAAAAACCAATTCCCGACTAAATGCTGAAAAGCTTCTCCATCATGCTCCTCACCCTGGCTTTGATGGGATTCATTTTTCTTCTTTTCCGAAGGTTTGCAAAACTGCTTTTCCAGTAATGCTTAAAGATAAAACTCAGAGGAAGGGAAGCAAGGTAAACAAGCGACCATTGCCAGGAACCCGAAACAATCCAGAAAACAAGCGTTTGAAGCCCATGGAATATGGGGAACAAAAATATAGTACCTACCAGCAGTACAGAACTCTTGAAGTGCGGGTCTTTGAATTTCGCCAAAAGATTTTGCAAAACCAGGGTGGGTATCAGGTTTTGTATCCAGGCAAAAGCATACAGTGGAAAGCTTAGTAACAACAGGACTCCTTGGGAGAAAATTTTCAGTTTGCTGGTTTTCGAAAAGGCCAGTCCCGCATCGTCAACATCAAGACGCTGTTCTTGCAGAAGCTCAATGGCTTTTGTTGTTGCATTCTTCACTTTACTGAATTGAGCCGGCTCTTCTTGTTCCATCTTTTCCAGCCGGGAAATGATTTCTTTTTGACGGTCAAAAATCCGGGGCAGGCCCACTTTCTGCTGAAGCGCCATGGATGCATACAACCTGACATGTGCGTCTATAACATCATAATCCGCATCTTCTGCAATGTGCAGCATATTTCGGCGAAGTTCGGTTTCCAGTTCTTTCATCAAGGCGTTGGTGGCTTTGGCCGGACTTTCCTGATAGAGAACATCCTGGGAGGAAACAGGTATGGGGTTGCCAAACTTTATTAGCAATGGACTTCCTGGTTTGTGGTAATCAAAGAAATTCAGACCCACAGCAATGATGCTGATATCGTTTTTTTGTGCATTGTCGTGGCGGTAGCTGAAGGCAATACGGGCAATCCCTTTTTTTAGTGTGCGAAGCCTTTTTTTTCCCTCATGATTACCTTCTGGTAAGATGGTCAGGGGGTGGTTGTTGTCGAGTACATCAAAAGTTTGCCTGAAACTTTCCTCGTTGTTGGACAGCTGGTCGAAGCCATCACGAATGCGGTATACGGGCAGTATTTTCAGGAAATGAAGGATTTTTGCTACTGTTTTGTTGGCAAAAATATCAGAGCGGGCCATGAAAACAAGTTGCCACCTGTAAGCGGAATGCACTGCAAGGGCATCCATGAGTGCGTTTTGGTGGTTGGGAGCGTAAATGGCCCTGGCATGAGGGTCTAAATTCTCATGCCCCTGAAAGGTTACCTTATAGTATTTGAGAAAGCAAAAGTCTACATATCCCTTCAGCAGGGAATATGCATAAGAAGGCTTGTGAATACCCATGTTTTGGTCAGGAATCAGATGGTACGTGAACAGAATTGGTTTCTTCGCTGGGCAGAGGTTTTCTTGACCACAAGTAACTCATGATCAAGCCCGAAATGATATGCCAGATGCCCCACCATGCGGCAATAAAGGCCATTCCTCCCAGTCCGTCAAACAGGCGCGGATTAAAAATCAGCACCAGTCCCAGTCCTGAATTCTGGATGCCGGTTTCAATGGTGAGACTGCGCCGGTCCATTTTGGGCAATTTGCCCAGAGAGGCAATGCTGAAACCAGTGAGCAATGCCAGGGCATTATGAGCTATCACAATAAACATGATAAGGTGTATGTAGGATTTGAAGAATTCAAGGTTGCCCAGCAAAGCTCCTACCACAAACATGAGAAATATCACCATGGATATTTTTTTGATAGGCTTGATGATTTTGAATGTAAGTTTAGGGTATTGCCTGGAAAACCAGATGCCCGCTATTACCGGCAGGCCCAACAGGAGCATCACGGTTCTGAGAATTTCGAAAAAATCAATACGGATGGGAATCACCATGTTGGATGTTTCGGAATACAGATTGCCCCAGAAGGCGAAGTTAACCGGTGTCATAAATACTGCGACAACCGTGGCGAAAGCTGTAAGGCTGATGGACAGCGCCATATTGCCCTTTGCCAGCGACGACATAAAATTGGAAACATTGCCTCCAGGGCAGGCTGCCACCAGTATCATTCCCAGAGCCACACTTGCGGTAGGCTGAATGAAATAAATCAACAGGAAGGTGATGGCCGGTAAAGCCAGGAACTGGCTGAAAATACCCAGAATCAATGATTTGGGCTCTTTGATGATTTGTTTGAAGCTTTCAGGTTTTATTTCAAGGGCTACTCCGAACATGATAAAAGCAATGGTGATGTTCATGATCAGAAGGGATAGAGGGCTGAAGTTGAGTTTCACCCAGTCGAGCTTCGCAAGGCCGGTTTCCCGGTTTCTGTTTACGGCTGTAATAACCCCATTTTGTGTTTCAATCACCTGGCGGCCTTTGTTGTAATGCCAGTCTTTCCCCCGGACTATCTCATCCGGTGTTCCGGCTGTTTCTTCAATGAGCGTGTAAGGGGTGCCTATACGAAGGTAAAGCAGTTTGTTGGTGTCTTCGGGTTGTTCGTCGGATTTGTCGCCGCGCCACAGGGGCGTTTGATCCTTGTAGCTACCCGTAAGTCTGATGTCACTGATCTTATTTTCCCGCACAATTACCCGTCCCCATTGATGGTAAATGTGCCGTTCTACATTTTCGATCTTATCGGCAGATCCCATAACCTTTTCAATCTCATCCTGGTTCATGCCTTGCCTTAGCTGGCTGATGTTACCGGTTTCACTTTGCAAATTGCTGATTCCCAGAAACAGCATTAATAAAAGGAAAGGAGATATATGCCTGGTAATTTGCCTCATAGATATAAGCATCCCTTTTAATTTTTCCATAGCTTGTTAGGGTTAGAAAAACAATGTGCGAATTTACGAATTATTTAAATAATACTATCAGGCTGCCAAGGGAGGAGGCTTGAAGCTCGGTCAGGAACGGAAAACTGTCGCTGAACGGTGTGAGTTTTCAGGCATAAAAAAACGGGGCCTCTCAAAGCCCCGTTTTTCAATGTTTTTGGAATGTTATTATTAATGCACCATTATTTTCTGACTGGTATGAATATCTCCTGACAAATTTACAATATAAACCCCCGGTTTTAAAGTGCCGGTAAGAAGAGTTGCATTTCCTGTAAGGGTTTGTTGGTACATTACGCGACCACTGATGTCCGAAATGAGCAATTCATACCTGCTGTTGCGGTGTTGCTCCCCGGTATTTATGGTCAGTCGGTTCTTTGCGCTGGAGTATACAATTTGAATGTCGTCCCCTGTTTCACCAATAAAGGTTTCAGGATTAACCTGCAGGGCAAAATCAAAAATCTCACTGTCGGCAAATCCATTGTTGACAATTACAGGCACTGTCAGGGTTCCGGTAAAATCCGTTTCCGGTATAATGGTAAAACCACCTTCAAGGGTATAGTTGGTTCCCTCGTGCAGTGCAATGGTGAAATCGTCCGGATAGCTGAAATGGTCGTCTTCCACCATGAGAAATTCGGGCAGGAACATCCACTGCTGATTGGTCGCAGTTTCTGCCTCCTGCTGGTCTTCAATTACAGGAGCCGGTACTGCCATTACCTGAAATTCCACGGACTGATTCAGCGTTGCCAAATCATCTTCAATACCTAGCACAATGCTTTCTGTACCAGTCCAGAAGGGGTCAGTGTTGGTAATGGAAATAGTGGTTTCGTTAAGTTGCTCTATGGTAATATTGTCATTTCCTTCCCAGCTAAGGGTAACTTCTCCTTCCAGCTCCCAGGAGACGAGTTGGGTAAAATCAAGCACTTTCTCCTCGTGCTGGAAAAAGCTCATGGTTTCAGGCAGGTAAAAAGTAAATGAGGGGGTATATTGCAGGGTGAAAAGAGAAAAATCATCAAAATAGAAACCCTCTCTGTTGATCATGCCATCACTGATCAGCCTGAACCTTAGCCACACCTCTTCTTCTCCTGCCAGTTGCGAAAGATCCACTTCTTCCTGTATCCATTGCGTTTGCGTACCATGGTATAAAGGTTGACCGCTATCCTGATTGCTTCCGCCCGGCACTGTATGATTACCCTGCAGTGCTGTCCATGATTGCTGGTTGTCGGTAGAATACATGAATTGTACGTAATCCCAGCTGGTTTCCAGGTCAAAGCGGGTGTAAAATTCTACCCATGCAAGGTTGGTTTCTGACAAATCGATAGGTTCAGTCAGGGTAATATGGGTATTGGCATTGTCGGAATAATTTTGTCCCGGGCTATCGGCAATGGATGCAGGCTCAGAATGGGCATGTTGTGTGCTGATGCCCCAGGAAGTGGTAGTCCAGTTATCCAGATTATCGCCCGCATCAAAAAATGCAACCTCGGGTTGCCCATAAAACTTGGTGATGGTATCATTCCATGAAAAGAGGCCATTGTCGACCGAGAGAATGAATTGTATTTCAGCTCCGGTATCAATGCTCTCGTGCAGTTGCATGGGAATTGTGGCAGTCTGAACTTCCAGCACTTCCATGTTATCGAAGCTGACCGGGTCTCCGGCTGAAATAATGGTACTGCTCAGTGGGGTGAGAGAAACGGTGAAGCTGGCCGGGGATTGCTGTCCCAGGTTGATGATTTCGAAAGGAATTTCAGCATTTCTTTCGGCAATGTACTGACCTGCTAAATCATTGACTTCAGCATAAGCAAGCGCCAGGTGCGCCAGACCCAGGTTCATATGAGTATGGCCGGCGCAGATTTCTTCAATTCGATGCACCTGGGGCCAGAATCCATCGCTGGGTTTGCCTGCTTCGGGAGTAAAGGCAAAAGTTTTATCCTTGGTGGTTTGCTCACCATAAAACCAGTCATCAGAACCTCCATTGGCATAATAGCTAAGGGTTTCGTAACAAGTCCCGTAGGTATAATTGTTTTCGCGGGTCAGGTACTGGGCATATTCGATAAAAATATCGCCGTCAGGAGTCAGCTGATCATTATAGCCCCAGGGATAAATCAATAAATCGCTGTAAGTGTGGTTGTTGAGGGCCAGGGTGAAATTATATTCTTCGGCAAACTCTTTTTGCATGGCCGTTTCCGGTTCTGAAAACGGGCCTGTGCCGCGGTAAGTAGCGGAGGATGGAGTGGGAGAAGAACCACTGTTGTCGTGTCCCCACATGTATCCATAGTTTCGGTTGAGATCCACTCCAATACTGCCGTCGTTGTTGATTCGTTTGTTTTTTCTGTGCATGGAACCGCCGTTAGGGTTGGTGGTTTCACAATAAATATAGCCGTCAGGGTTTACAGCAGGAACAAAATACATCTCCATGTTGTCAACAAGGTATTGAATTTCGGGGTCGGATTCATAGTTTTCCAGCAGGTACCACATCTGGAATAGCATTTGCTGCATCGATACCGGTTCGCGGGCATGGGTAAGGGCAGTATACAAAACACGGGGTTTATCCTGGGTCACTTCAGGATTGTTGGAAATGCGTACCCAGTAAACCGGTCTGCCCTCGATGGTAAGGTTGGTTGAAATCGCTTCTTTTTCTGAGATTAAATCTGGATACAATGCTTTCATCGCATCCAGATCGTCGAGCAGTTCGGCATAGGTATGATAACCTCCCATGGAACCCAGCATAAAATTTTCCGGAGTGGGGTAAGGAGTGCTGTTTTCGGATGACTGCTTCATCATCTGGTTTGCCTTGTCAATATCAATGCCTGCATTGCGCTGCTGATAATAGCGTGTCATGTCTTCTATGAGAATGTCATAGTGGAATCCTGCTTCGGTGATTTGCTTCAGTTCTGCTTCTGAAAATTCTCCCTGAATGGAAACTCCTGCCTTATAATTTATTGCCGGCAAGGCAAGTCCTAGCCGGGTCAGGTCACTTATTTCTCTGCCTTCCAAAAGAATATTTACACGATGGTGTTTTTCACTTTGGCCTTGGGCAGCCGAAAAAATAAATAAAACAAGAACAAAAGAAATTGCTCTGGTAAAGGAATTGATCATATGTGTCTGGATTTTGGAGATAATTAAATTTGATATTTCAAATGGGCTTGCAAGTTATATATTCTTTTTCAGATAGAAAATAAAATATTGCAATTCCTCCAAATTAGAATCCTTATCTTTGCAAGTTCTTTGGAAAGCAGTGGCAAAGTTTTCCTGAAAGTTTTAAGTGCAAGGCAGGCAATTGATTAAAGGTTTGCCGGTTTGGAGAAAAAATAATCTACCCAAAAAGTTAATAGCAATAATATGTCATTAAAGTTAAGTGAACAGGAAAGGTTCAGGCGCGAAGCCCTCGACGAACTGCAGCAGCTGGGCATTGACCCCTACCCGGCGGAGGAATACTCAATAAATACTACGGCACAGGAGATTCTGGAAAAATATCCAGAGGATGAAAAAGCCTTTCAGGATGTGCAGGTTGCCGGACGTTTGATGGGACGCCGCATCATGGGAAGTGCTTCCTTTGCTGAATTGCAGGATTCCAGCGGTCGCATCCAATTGTATTTTAATCGTGATGAGATATGCCCCGGAGAAGACAAAACCTTTTACAACACTGTTTTTAAAAGATTACTGGATATCGGCGATATCATAGGAGTGAAAGGGCATGTGTTTGTAACCAAGATGGGAGAGGTCACCATTCATGTAAAGGAATACAAAATCCTTTGCAAGTCTCTCAGGCCGCTTCCGGTAGTTAAGGAGAAAGACGGAAAGGTGTATGATGCTTTCAAAGACCCTGAACAAAGATATCGTCAGCGTTACCTGGATTTGATTGTAAATCCGGAAATTCGGGACACTTTCAGGCAGCGAGCCCGCCTGATACAGTCCATGCGCAATTTTCTGCTCAACAAAGAATACCTGGAAGTTGAAACACCCGTGCTTCAACCTATCTATGGAGGTGCTGCCGCGCGCCCATTCAAAACCTATCACAACACCCTCGACACTACCCTTTATCTGCGTATTGCCAATGAGCTTTACCTGAAAAGACTCATAGTGGGTGGTTATGATGGGGTGTTTGAGTTTGCCAAGGATTTTCGCAACGAAGGGATGAGCCGTTTTCACAATCCCGAATTTACACAAATGGAATTGTATGTGGCATGGAAAGACTACCGCTGGATGATGGATATGGTGGAGGAGATGGTAGAGAAAATATCCCTGGATATGCATGGCACCACCAAAGTGAAGGTGGGAGAAAATGAGATCGATTTTAAAAGACCCTGGAAACGTTTTACTATGTATGGTGCCATAGAGCATTTTACTGGTGTGGATGTTTCGCAGATGAGTGAAGAAGAGATGCGTGCAGCCGCCAGAGAAATGGGTGTGGAAACCGATGAGACCATGGGCAGGGGAAAAATCATTGACGAGATTTTCGGAGAAAAATGTGAAGGATTATTGATTCAACCCACCTTTATCACCGATTACCCCATCGAAATGTCGCCCCTTGCCAAGAAGCACCGAGAGATGCCCGGTTTGGTAGAACGTTTTGAAGCCGTTTGTAATGGTAAGGAAATCTGCAACGCTTTCAGCGAACTTAATGACCCGGTGGATCAGCGGGCCAGATTTGAAGAGCAGATTGAACTGGGACGTCGCGGCGACCCGGAAGCCATGGTGCTGGATGAGGACTTCCTGCGTGCCATAGAACATGGTATGCCGCCCACAGCAGGCCTGGGCATTGGTATCGACAGGCTGGCCATGATTCTTACCAACAGCAACTCCATCCAGGATGTGCTGTTCTTCCCACAGATGCGCCCCGATAAATCTTCTTCTGCAGAATCGGAAACCAGCGATTTGGGCGACGCCGGGATTCCCGATGAGTGGGTACCTGTGTTTCAGAAGGCTGGATTCACTTCAGCTGCCTCACTCAAAGATGCCAACCCCAACAAAGTATTTAATCAGTTGTGCGGGTTGCGTAAAAAACTGAAACTGGATATGCCCGCCCCTAAGCCGGAGGATGTAAAACAGTGGATTGAAAATGTGAAATAATAACAGCCTTTAATTACTGCAAATGGTGGGTTTTAGAATACATCTCCGGAAGTGAGTGTATTTTGAAACCCACTTTTTTATATGTAAATATTCTTTTTTGGTTAATTTTGTTGGGGAAAACATTGAGTTTCCCTCATTATAAATGTTCTGATTCAATCGTACCCTTAAAAAAGTAAAACCATGCCTTTGTTAGGTTCTGTAATCAAACATGCCATTTCCTTGCGCAGCAAGATGCCTGCAATTTTTAAAGTATCGGACCCTGAAATGGTTCAGCAAAAAGAACTCAGGAGACTGCTCCGAAGATCTGCCAACACCGCTTTTGGAGAGAAATATGGATTCAACCAAATGCTGAAAAGTAAAGATGTGGTGGCTGAGTTTCAGAAGAGAGTCCCTACTTACGATTACAACAGTATTTTTAAGGAATGGTGGTATCGATCGCTTAATGGCGAAGCATATGTTACCTGGCCGGGAAAAGTGAAATATTTTGCCCTGAGTTCCGGTACTTCTGAAGCGTCCAGCAAATATATCCCTGTGACAAACGATATGCTGAAAGCAATCAAGAAAACCAGTATCAAGCAGATTTTCTCCCTGGCAAGATATGAGTTTCCCAAAGAGTTTTTTGAAAAAGGAATCCTGATGTTGGGGGGCAGCACACACCTGCAATACAACGGAACCTATTTCGAGGGAGATCTTTCAGGGATTACAACCAAGAACATTCCCTTCTGGTTTCAACACTTTTATAAACCCGGCAAGCGTATTTCAAAGGAAAGAGACTGGCCCACCAAACTCAATGAAATTGTAAAAAGAGCCAAAGACTGGGATATCGGGGTTATTGTGGGTGTGCCTGCCTGGTGGCAGATTCTCATTGAGAAAATCATTGACCATTACAAGGTTGCCAACATACATGAAATATGGCCCAACCTTTCCATTTTTGTCCATGGTGGGGTAGCTTTTACTCCCTATAAAAAAGGATTTGAAAAGCTGCTGGCAAAACCCCTGACCTATATTGAAACCTATCTTGCTTCAGAGGGGTTTGTGGCTTTTCAGAGCCGCCCTAATACCCCCAATATGCAGCTGGTGCTCGATAATGGATTATTTATGGAGTTTGTACCTTTTACTGAAACCAATTTTGATGAAGAGGGCAATCTTAAACCTGATGCCCGGGTGCTTACCATATCGCAGATTGAAGCAGGGGAGGAGTATGCTTTGCTTCTCAGTACCTGTGCCGGTGCCTGGCGGTACCTCATTGGTGATACCGTAAAACTTGTGTCACGCGAGCATAATGAGATTGTTATTACGGGTCGAACCAAGCATTTTCTCAACCTTTGCGGCGAACATTTATCGCAGGAAAACATGAATATGGCCGTGAAGATGACCGAAGATCAACTCAATATGGAGATAAGGGAGTTTACGGTTTCCGGCATCAAATACGAGAGTATGTTTGCACATAAGTGGTTTATTGGTACAGATGCCCCGGTGGCTAAAGATAAAATCCGCGATGCCATTGATGAGAATCTTAAAGTACTCAACGACGACTATCGGGTGGAGCGCATTGCTGCTATCCGGGAGGTAATTGTGGAAGTGGTTCCTTCTTCTGTTTTCTATGACTGGATGCGTATGAAAGGAAAGGAGGGAGCGCAGAATAAATTTCCACGGGTCATAAAACATAAGCAAAGAGAAGAGTGGGAAGATTTTGTAAAAAACTCCCTGTCTGAATAATAACAATTGCAACAGTTATGATTACGTCGCTCTACGAAGGTATAATACTGGGTGTTACCCTGGCATTTCTGATTGGTCCTGCTTTTATTGCCTTAGTGCAAACAAGCATTCACAGAGGATTGCATTCAGGACTGCTCTTTGCTTTGGGAATTGGCCTGAGCGATCTTACCCTGATTGCCCTGAGCTATTTAGGGGCAATTCAATTTCTCAGCGATGAGCAAAATCAGTTTTGGGTAGGAATCATTGGAGGTTTTATTCTTATCGGCTTTGGGGTAATCACTTTTTTCAAAAAATACAAGGTAAGGACGAAAAGAGGAGTCGAAGTAAAAGTGTCTGTCACCGGAGGGGGTTCTGTTTCCTTTATTTTGAAAGGCTTTTTTATGAATATTCTCAACCCTTTTTTGCTCATTTTCTGGCTTGGGGTTATGAGTTTTGTGAGTGCCAGGTATGGTGTTGGAACCAAAGAAGTGGTAACTTTCTTCACCGCTGCGCTCATTACCGTATTTCTTACCGATAGCCTGAAGTGTTTAATCGCCAGCAAAATCAGCCGGTATCTTAATATCACCGTACTAACCTGGGTGAACAAAATTGTAGGAGTCGCCCTGGTTGTATTTGGAGTGGTGATGTTTGTAAGGGTATATGTTTATTTTTAAGGTAACTACAAATTTAGTGGATAAGACTATATTTTGATACTAAATAAGATGCAGTTCGTCCGCAGACGGAAGACGGAAGAGAATCCACTTCGGTCTCCGGTCTTCTGTCTATTCGAGTTGAATCAATTCAACTCGTATTTCTTTCCACTAAAAGTGCAGTAGAACCATTTCTAATTAGACGGTAATGGCTAATGGGTGATTTGATGTCAAAGGTACCCCTCGCCGTTTTTTGTATGATACAATTATCTGATTTGCAGTTTTCTTACTTCTGTGCCACTTTCCGTGTAAACTTTTACAAGATACAACCCCCTGGGCAAAGACGTGTTAATGCTTATCTGTGTATCGCTGACAGGGGTTTGGAATACCCTTCTTCCTGTTAAATCCATGATTTCTATGCTATGGATGAAGTTCCCGGAGCTAACGGTGAAGTGGCTGCGGGCAGGATTGGGGTGAATGGTGAGCTTTTTGCCGGAAACCGGGGAAATCTGGCTGATCAAATCAAAAACTGCAGTGAGTACATAATCCTCTCCAGGCATATAGAAAGTGTAAATGTTTTGGTTGCTTACTTCCTCATCGTCATCGTTGGCCCAGTGGCTGAATTCGTAATTATCTGCTGCCTGCGCTGAAATTGTGACTCCGGCATTGGCATGATAAGTGCCTGCTCCTTCCGGTGTGCCTGCAGTTTCAGGATTGGCCAACAGCTGAAGGGTGTGGATGTTGGTTGCAGACCAGGTATCCTCAAGGGTGATGTTACCATTCACCGTCACAGCACGGTTGTCGCCACCTTCCCACTCGCCGCCATTCCAGCCCTGGTTGAGGAAATATTTGTATTCATATTCACCTTCTTCCAGCTCAAGGGTAAGCGTCCATGTCATGGAATCATCCATACGGGTAAGGGTTTGTGTTTCGGGCTGACTTCCGGGTTCTACCCATTCAGACATGGAGCCGCTAAGATAGATAATATCCTCTTCAGGATTGAAATACCCTTCCACGGATGAAAGGTCAACACTGAAAATCACTTCAAAAACGGAAGGCTGCTGCTCTCCTTCGCCCAGTGAACCGTCCGGGAATAGGTTCTGAGCGTAAACATTGGCTGTTCCTGATCTACCGTCTTCCCAGGCAAACACCCACTGGTTGTTGAAAAGTTTCGTTGCCTCCGGATGGGTGCCACCCGATGATGCGTTGGTCATCAATACCTGCTCCTCTGTCCATACAAACTCTCCGCTCTCGTTAAGACGGGATGCATAAAGATGATAGTTCTGGTCATAAATAATTACCAGATCTCCTTCTGCTTCCAGGGTCCGGAAAAGGTTGTAGTTAACATTGCCAACGGCAAAAATATCTTTCCCGGCATCGCTCCATTTTACTTCTCCCAGTGCGTTAAGCCTTTGCCCGTATAATCCCCATTGGTTCTGGTCACCGTTTACTTCGGTCCAGAAAACATACACATCGTCACTATTCTCAGGCAGGGCAATATGTGGATTGAACTGATTGAAATTGATGCGGTTGGATAGCAAAGCACCATTAGCAGTAAACTGCGGCTCTCCGGAATCATCAACATGCTGTATCCATGCAGAGGCCTGGGTGCCCGACAACGCATAATCATGCCAGGCAATATAAAAACCATCGTTGCCATCGGGAACAAAAGAGAGGATCTGGTGCCAGGCCTGGATGGCTCCTTCATCGGTGATAATGGTTTCGGAGCTCCATACAGGCTGCCCGTCGGAGCCAAACCGTTGCGCTTTGAGGATGCGCGTGGGTGCATTGAAAGGGCCGCTGTCTTCGTAAAATTTCATCAATACATCATCCTGACCGGCAGGCATGAGCTGTGGCCAGGTGAAGCGGTTGGTGCCGCTCATGGTGATACCCCAGTCGCCCCATTGTTTTACCCCTTCGGGAGATATTTTCTGCCTGATAATATCATTATTGGATTGCCAGGCAAAAACCGCATGGTTGCTTTGGGTGATGGTCACCTTGGGAGCCACATCAAACGCGTCACTGTCGGACAGCGAAATTCCGTCAGAACCCCATGAAAAAGTTCCTTCCGGCGATATACGATAGGCTACCACATTGTTGTTGCCTCCTGAACGGATATCCTGCCAGGTAAGGATGGCATGGTTGTCATGGTCAACGGTCATATCCCAGTCGGTAAGCCACGTCATGGACTCATGGTCGCTGATCAATAAACCCTCATCGGCCCACAGTCGGTTGCCCTCGCTGTCAAGTCTTTGCAGGCGTACATTGTAATTGCCACCTTCCATGGAGAAAAAACCAATGTAGTAACTTCCGTCAGACCCCACTACTGTTTTGGTTACGGCTTGTTCGCCGGTAAGACTGACAACTTTGAGGTTCTCCGAAGGATCATCGCTCCATTGGGAAAAGGATACCATGGCGGCAAAGGCCATCAATAAGGTGAAAAGTACTGTTTTCTTCATATCGTACAATTTATGTTGTTTGCAATTAACTGATAACAGGTTTGCTGTTATTTGAAACAAACTTTTGCCCTGTATGGCAAAATTGGTTTTCTGACTTTAAAATTAGTGATGTTTTGCTTTGCTTTTAAAAAAATAATCCCCTTCAGTCGTTTTTATCATTTTTCTTTTGGTAAAAGAGTTGTTGATAAATGTAACAAAGGGGATTAAACCTGTACAAAAAATTACATGCAGGAGTTGTTATTTAATTATTAGTCTTGTAGAAATTGTATGCTCTTTGGTGCTGACAATGAGAATGTAAACTCCGGGTTTGAGGTGGTGTGTTTTCAGTCGATAGTCTGACACGGGCTTGTCAACCTGTTTGTTGATTATTACCGACCCATCCATTGAGGAGAGGGTAAGATATGCACTTCCCGTTAATGCGGGCAGTTGTACGAACACACTTTCTCTGGCCGGATTGGGGTAGATTAGTAATGTGTTGCTTTCAGAATCAGCAATATGCGTTTCGCCGTAAAAGTACTCGTATTTCATTACCTCCATGAGCTCCTTGTCCCATTCGTTATAGTAACTTACGATGTAGCTGTTTATCGAACCGTTGGTGTTGTGTAAAAAATTGACCCTGAAACCATACATTGTTTCCCAAACCTCTTCGACTTCATTCCAGTATTCAGAGCCTTCATAAGTGATGTTATACAAATGATCGTAAGTAGTTTCATATTTGTATTCCGGTTTCCAGTATCCTTCTTTGTTTTCAGTCCAGTAATAGTAAATCTCAGTAAGGGGAAATCCGATATCGTTATAAGTCATCACATGTTTCTCTTCCTGAATCCAGATGGGTTCTTCATTTGTCATCACACTTTCCCCCTCCTTCCAGGCGGTTGCATTATACCATATGGTCATATTTTCGGGTTTGAGCATCTCAAAATCATACCATGCCAAATCAGTAGCTTTCATAAAGGGAATCCAATCAATTTCTTCTTTATTTGTCGAGTATTTTTTCTTTATTATATCCCATTCTTCCATGGGGTATATTTCATAATAGAGGTTAGCAGTATCGGCAAAAATCATATATTCGCCGGGAGAAAGATCCGTTATCATTACTGGGGTTGGATCAGGATCGGATTCCGTAGACCGGTAAGCCAGGGTGCCTGACCATTCATCACCAGAGCCGCCATACCCCCATTGTGGAGCCCATTGCCCCAGCTGAGAAATAAATTTTATCATATCTCCATCCTCCCTCAGGTATGCTGCTATGCCAAACACGCCCTCGCCAAGATAAGTCATTTCCAGGGCCGCCGTATTGTCCCATCCTGCCTCTGTGCCTGAACCCAGCAGAAAGATGGGTTTTGCCATTGATACAGGTGTTGTGTGCATAACAGCTTCTGACCATTCCTGCTCATCGTTAAGGGTTAAAATCATCCATTCGTCATATTGCCATTCATCTGTAATGGGATCATTCCACGCATAGAAAATTTCAACCACAACATTGTTTTCATTCAGAATATACTCTTCCCTGTAGTCAGGAATCCATTGATCCGATTCATAAGAAAACCAGGTTCTGGTCATTAGTATACCGTCCTGGTTGTATTCATCTTCCGCTTTGTATCCGTAATTCAACTCCATTTGATTGCTGCTCCAGTTTTTGTAATACGCGGCGTAGTAAATCTGCTCTCCCCGAAAGTCAAATTCCTGGACTATATAGTTCGTTAGTTCCCAGTTCTTGTCTTCTGCTGTATAATAGTATTCAATTTTTGTGGGTCTTTGTTCTTCATCATATTCATAGACCACTTTCCTGTAATCAACAAAAGTATCGTATCCGCTGACATATTGGCTGTTTACTACTTCATTGATAAGAGTGGTGCCCGGATAATATTCCGGTATTTCGCGTTCGGCAAGTATCCAGCTTTTCCAGCCTTCATTTTGCGATATATGTATGCGTGATGCCTGCGCTGTGTTTTTGATGGCAGGAGTTTCGTAAGGTGAAAAATCTTTTCCTCCCTTTGTTTGGGTTATGTAGTTATTTAGCTTTTCCTGTCCCGGGGAAACCAAAAAACTTATGTCAGACTTTTTCTGACTGTATCCCATCAGCGATAGTGCCAATAAGAGACAAAAAGTAACAGGTGTCTTCATCTCATTTAAATTTTAATTATGGATTAGGGAAAAAGGTTACGTTCAGTATGTTGTATAGATGCGATTCGTGTAGTGCCAGCTTAAAGGTAGTGCTGTGGTAGATAGTTGAAGGCTAAAATGTTTTAACCTTTGTAGTTAATATAAAAATGGCCGCTGTACAAGGCTTAGTATCCGAAGCAAGGCAAAGAATCGGGTGGTGGGTTCAGCACACCGGAGATAAAAAGGTAGCAATTCATAACCGGAGGCTTCTTGGCGTATCGGTGTTGTTTGCCTGCAGGTAGAGTAAAATGTGATTTATGTCGAAAAAATAAATCTATTTATGATCTTTAACGCTTGTTAAAGTTAGACAAAAAATCAATGGAAAAATGAAGATTTTTTTGAAAAGTCAAATATTCATAACAAAATGAACTGGAACTAAAAAAAATCGGGAAAAAACCGTTGATAGTTTAGTTGACAGAATTCATTTTTCTTCCAGGGGATAGATTTGCAAATGGCTGATTTCTCTGAGGTACTTGCCTGACAAAGAGGCCAGGCCTCCCGTGATGCCGCCGGTAATACCTGTAAGCAGTACCATCAGAATGCCCGATGGTACATACATGAAGTCTGCCAGCAGGTTGGCCAGCAATCCATTGTTGACATAATAAACATAGCCTGCTACCGAGCCCCAGAACATGAAAATGCCAAAGAAGCCATTGATAAATGCTTTTCTGGTGCTTTGCTGAATGATAAATCCATAAATAAAACCTGCCAGGGCAACACTCCACCAGGGGAGAAACTGTTGTAGCACAATGGCCAGAATAATGACAATAATCCACTTCATAGTATTTTGTTTTTGGGTTATGCTGTCAGGGTTGTTTTGTATGTATTTTGTTTGCCGGAATCAAACGGATTGTGGTGCTGTTTTCACTTTGGGCCTCCTCAGGATTGTTAAATAGCCTGAGTTCATAATAATTGCCCTCCGCCCAGTCTTGTACAAATGCTTTGTAACCTTTGGTGGCCGGATTGGCTGCCTGTCCACCGGGGTATATCCCCCACGCCTGGATGGTGTCAGAAAGCTCTGCAACCATTCTCCATGAAGGACCATGACTGCCGGAAATGGCTTTGGGCGACTGATTGCTTCCTCCTGTTTTTATTCTGTCGTGGTTAAGGGCTTTGATATTCATCAGATGTTTGATGGTACTGCCGTTGAAATTCCACCATTGCCAGCTTTCGCCCATGGTTCCGTGGTTTTCTTCCAGCCGGCTGATGACATTGTTCAGGCTCGTGGCCAGTAATGTTGCGGTGGCAGGGGGGGCACCGTGCAGGTTTTTGTATACCTGGGCGGGTGGCTCATGAAACAACACCCTGAAGGATACATCTGTGGGGGGAAGCATGGGGCGGTAATCTTTAAGGGGCTTCATCATCGGCTCCCATAAAAGTATAAGTACCTCATTTCTCCATTGTTCGAAAATTGTGGCCGCGATACTGCCGGGATGAAAAACCCTGTCCCATTGGTTTAAGGAATCCAGGATGGCTTCCGGAATGTCTCCTGAAAAATCCGGGTTTCGCTGCAGGAATTGTCTTGTAGAGTCCATCATAGCCCCCAGGTATTTCTCTGCCCAGAAAGCATCAGTATTGAGCTGCAGATTCTTCATGTCTTCTACAGTGGCATTTCTCGTGTTGCGCAGGGTATTATTGATAATGGATGCTCTTGCCGGACTGGCAAAAGACCATCCATACCAGTAAGGATAAAGACTATCGGTAATGTGCTGATTGGCAGAACTGACAAAACCTCTGGCAGGGTTGATTTCATAGGGAAGATTCTCAAAGGGGATGTATTCATCCAGGTTATAAGCCGGATCGCGCCCGTCGCTGATAAACATCCCCTGGTGTTTCCATTTCAGGGGCCACAAACCGTTGGATTGCATGGCGATGTCACCGTTTGTGGTGGCAAAAGCATAATTCTGAGGCGGGGCATTGAGAGAAGAAAGTGCATTACGAACTTCCTGTATGTTCTCTGCAGTATTGATGGCTCTTAAGGGGGCAATTACATTCCCTGCATGGTGGCCGGTCCAGCTGATGGCATGTGCTGCAGGGATATTGGGGGTAAAAGGTATTTCACTATTGCTGTACATCACCGGGCCATGATGGGTGAAGGGAATGGTGTCCGTCAGAGTGGTTCCTCCCCTTACATGATATTCTTCGGTTCTGAAAGTCAATGGTAACCATTGTTCGTTGTGAAGATAGTGGCTGCCTGCATCATTGATTTCAATCTCGTATATATCCATTACTTTATTGCCGGAATTGGTGTTGCCCCATGCAATATGTTCATTAAAACCAATGATTATGGAAGGAACGCCGGGGAATGTTACTCCGTAGGTATTGATGCCCGGGGCATGAAGCTGCATTTCGTACCAGATGGATGGCAAGGTGAGACCCAGGTGTGGATCGCTGGCGAAAAGGGCATGGCCACTTTTGGTTTTTTTTCCTGCAACAGCCCAGTTGTTGCTCCCTGCATCGGGGTTGCGTTCTTCTGTCAAGTCTTCAAAAACATAAGCGGGGGAAAACAATTCATCCGGTCGGGGCGGGGGCTGTAAACCAAAATTCCAGCGTTTCCCCGGGGTGATGACAGGTTCAATGAATTTAGGCTCACCCGCAAAAAGTTCTGTGATGGCTTCTTCCCCCCAAACCGCCTTCATGTAGGATAACCTGAGAGCACTGTTACTGCTGCTGAGGGTACGGCTGATGCTCATGCCCAGAGCCATGGTTTTGATGGGCGACCAGGTTTCAGGGGCATAATTCAGCAGTTTGTATTCAAAGGGGTATTGTCTGGGTTGTAACTGTTCTATCCATGCATTAACTCCGTCGGTAAAAGCATTGAGCATGGTCATGGTAGCCTCATCTTCAGCCGCAGTTTCGAGCATCTTTTCTGCGCCGTACACCATGCCCATCCGCCTGAGAAAGCGGTCATATTCCAGTGTACGATCACCCACTATTTCACTCAGCCTGCCCATGGAGGCATGGGTAGAAAACTCCATTTGCCACAGGCGGTGCATGGCCATCACATAGCCGGTGGCAAAATACAGGTCGTGGTCGTTTTGGGCAAAAATATGGGGTACTCCTCTTTCGTTGAACACAATGGTAATCTCTTCGGAAGCTTCGCTGAGTTCTATGGTTGCGCTTTGCGGAATGTCAGGGATTAATGCATTTTGCCAGATACCGTTTATCGGGTCAAGGAATTTTCCTATGGGAGGAAGTTGTCCCATTTGCATGCTGAGAACGATGACCAGTCCGGTGGTAAGGAGAAGGGTTGCAAGGAATCTTATTTTGAGCTTCATATTGTGCCGGATTTTGGAAAAACTATAAGTACCAGGGGCGATTGTTCATCAGTAATTATCTTTGACAGGATGTAAAAATAAGTCATTTTGTTGAGTTATTTTCCAAATAATCCTTTGGACAAACAGTTTTTTAACATCTTGTTTTTTGACAAAGGCAGGAAGATTCCCCACAAAAAAACGGCTGGTTTTGTCATCGGCGGTTCGCGCTATACAAGTGTAAGCCCTTCAGAGGGCCTTCTGGTTTCTCATCAGCTTTTGGACCTGCCCGAAAGAATCCGGACTGATTCCATTTTAGGGAATGTTTTATTATCTTCGCTGAAATTTTAACCCATCAACATCCAATCTTTATGAACCGAGCCATGACAATATCATTGACACATACGCGGATGATTGTAATTTCGCAATAAGTCAAAGCAATTAAGATGGATATTGTTGGCGAGCTCCATTTAACAACTTTAATAAAATTTAAACAGATGAAAAAAATCTTTTTGCTTTTGTTGCTGCCTGCATTTATTGCCTGCACTGATACCCATGAAGACATTACACAAGTAAAAGTTATAACAGAAAACGCCACTTTTGAAGAGGCGGAACTGTCTTATTTTACTGATTTTATCACCCGAAACAGGGAAACTATCACTGCCACCCGGCAAGAGGACGGCAGCTTCACTTTTGAGGTACAACCAGAATTCCCTGTTATGGCCAGCATTACCCTGGGCGACAGAAGAATGAATGTTTTTCTGGAAAAGGGAAATGATCTGCAAATCATGGCGGATATGGCTGATCTCGAGAACAGCGTGGTTTTTGAAGGAGACCTTGCCAATGAGAATAAGTTTCTTGAGCTTTACAGCAGTTCTTACGAGGCCGTTTATAACCGTCAGGGTTTTATGGCCAAAATGCGTGAAACACAACCTGATGAATTTACTCAATTCGCCAATACTGCCATGGATGATGTAATGACAGCCATGGAAGATTTCCATGCCGCCAACCCCATGGGCAAAACTTTCCGCGATTATTTCACCACTGATTTTAAGTATCAGGTGTATAACCACATGTTGACTTACCCAATGTATCTTGAATATTTCTTTGATGCGGAAGAAATACCTGAAATACCCGAAGATTATTATGCTTTTCTCGATGATGCTGTTGACTTTACCCGTGAGAAACTAATGGTGGGCAGCGCTTCTTCTTTCCACTCTACCTATATTCAGTATTATCTTAGTGAAAATGAAGAAAGAGTTTCTGAAGATATGTCCTACCCTGAAATGATTATGTGGG
This sequence comes from Sphingobacteriia bacterium, assembly GCA_011390575.1. Taxonomy (GTDB): domain Bacteria; phylum Bacteroidota; class Bacteroidia; order Bacteroidales; family UBA7960; genus SKVR01. Next base: position 19,050 of record JAABSE010000022.1, on the reverse strand, counting down.
TGGCTGAAGATGCTTTCGAAGGAGATGCCCGAAAATATACTGAAGCCTTTGGTATCAATTTTCAGTTTAATCACGGCGATTTTCATACTGCCGTTGAAAACTATGAAACTTTTAAGCAATCCAATGACTGGGAATTGCTCAACGATATGCTGGCCACAACCTATGCCAATGCCTCAAAGGTAGCACCAGGAGCAAAGGCACCTGAAATTGCCCTTACCGATATCAACGGAGATGAGGTGGCCCTGAGCGATTTCAGAGGCAAGGTGGTTTACCTTGATTTCTGGGCAAGCTGGTGTGGCCCCTGTATGCGTGAGATGCCTTTTGCCAAAGAACTGAAAAGCAGATTTGAAGGGGAAGAAGACCTGGTATTCCTTTATGTTTCCGTAGATGATGATGAACAGGCATGGAGAAGAACTGTTGAGCAACACGATATTAAGGGCGTTCACCTCAATGTTAAAGGCATGCGCCACGATGTGGCACAAAGCTATAACGTGCAGGGAGTGCCTTCTTTCTTCCTGATTGACCGCGAAGGTATTATCCATGATAATAACCCCAGCAGGCCTTCAGGCGAAACCATCGATGAAGAGCTGAATGCATTGCTTTAAACCTGTTTTAGGAAAAGTAAAAGTTGCTTCAATCTGACGATACCTGCATTGTATTTTGAAGTATTTTGTGTTTAGAAAAGAAAATTTTGTCTGTTGTAATGAAGCAGTTTTGCATAGTCCATTGAGTATATCCGGGATTTAAGGTAAACATGCAATTAGAATAAATTGTTCTAATTTCTATGTGTCTATGTGTTAAAAACAACATTACCACATAGACACATAGTTCTTTTAAATTATCATCCGGGTATTGCCCGGAAAGATAGTAAATTTGCATCACGAAAGAATATACTATCCCAATATTTAAAAACTATAAGATCACATAAAAATACCCTATCATGACCCAGACCAGAGTTAGAGTGAGATTTGCCCCCAGTCCGACGGGCCCTTTGCATATTGGAGGCGTGCGTACTGCATTGTATAACTATTTGTTTGCCAAAAAGCATGGTGGCGACTTTTTGCTGCGCATCGAAGATACTGACCAAAACCGTTATGTTCCCGGAGCCGAAGAGTATATCATGGAGTCATTGAAATGGTGTGGTATAGAATGGGACGAAGGGGTTGGCAAAGAAGGACCGCATGCACCCTATCGTCAGAGTGAACGTAAATTGCTTTACAGACAGTATGCTTTGCAGCTGATTGAAAATGGTCAGGCCTATTATGCTTTCGATACGCCCGAAGAGCTGGAGGATATGCGCAAAAAGCTTGAGGCCGAAAAAGGCAATGCCCAGTATGATGCGCATACCAGGGGAAACATGAGGAATTCTCTTACTTTGCCGGAAGAAGAAACAAAGCAATTGCTCGATTCAGGAGCGCATTACGTGGTGCGTTATAAAATGCCTGAAAACGAAGAGGTTGTGATGCAGGATTTGATCCGGGGTACGGTAAAAGTGAACAGTGGTTTGCTAGATGATAAAGTGCTTTTTAAAAGCGATGGCATGCCAACGTATCATCTTGCCAATGTGGTGGATGACTATCTGATGGAAATTTCGCATGTCATCAGGGGTGAGGAATGGCTGCCCTCCCTGCCGCTGCACGTGATGTTGTACCGCAGCCTGGGCTGGACAGACAGCATGCCCGAATTTGCCCATCTTCCCTTGCTGCTCAAACCCGATGGAAATGGCAAACTCAGCAAAAGAGATGGAGACAGACTTGGATTTCCTGTATTTCCGTTGCTATGGAACGATCCCAAAAGCGGGGAAATATCGTCAGGTTACCGGGAGTCAGGTTACTTTGCCGATGCTTTTGTAAATATGCTCGCATTTCTGGGCTGGAATCCCGGCACAGAGCAGGAGTTATTCAGCATGGATGAGCTCATTAAAGCCTTCTCTCTGGAAAGGGTAGGTAAATCAGGATCTAAGTTTGATCCTGCCAAAGCCACATGGTTCAATCATCAGTACCTTTTGCGTAAAGACAACCGTGAAGTAGCACAACTGTTTGATATTTTGCTCAAGGAAAAAGGAATCCATCAACCCATAGAACGGGTTGAAAAAATTGTTTCACTGGTAAAAGACCGGGTCAATTTCGTCCATGAAATTTGGGAACAGGCATTCTTCTTTTTTACTCCACCACAATCTTATGACGAGAAAACCGTTAAGAAAAAGTGGAAAGAGGATAGTCCTGTAATTCTGGAAAACCTGGTAAAAGAACTGCACTCATTAGAGGATTTCAATGTGGATGGGCTTGAAAAAGCACTTCACGATTATATGGAAAATCATCAGGTAGGAGCCGGCAAACTCATGACTTCTTTACGTTTAGCGCTGGTAGGAGCTGGTATGGGCCCCGACCTGAAAGAAATCATGGCATTTCTGGGCAAAGAGGAGGTGATTGCACGCATAGAATTGGCCGTGAAAACTATTGAATAATACCGTGTTTTCCGCACTTTTCGCTGGGTTTCATTTTATAATTTTGCCTGAATAAATATTTTTACTATGGCTAACACTTCAAAACTTCGAAAAGGTATACTAATGATTGTGCCCGTGCTGATAGCAGTGGTTGTTTTCGGATACTTAATCAAGGGAAAAGAAAACATTGCTGAAGAGGTACCTGTGGAAGAACCTGAAATTGTTACCCTATATGATTTGTATGGAATAGACTACGAAAATTTCATTGTAGATGCCGGAATTGTGAAAAATCGTCAGACCCTGGGACATATTCTGGCAACTTATAATTTAAGCCCACAGCTTATCGACCAGGTGGTAACAGATATGCGTGAGGTTTTTGATCCCCGCAGAATTCGGGCCGGCAACTCCTATCAGGCATACTTTTCCAACGATACGCTTGAAAACCTACAGTATTTTATATACGATATTTCTGCGATGGACTACCTGGTGTTAGATCTTTCTGACTCTCTGCAAATCAGCAGGGGAGAAAAGGAAATTACAGCAGTGCCTGGCACCGCATCAGGTATTATCTATTCTTCCCTCTGGGCTACCCTGGCGCAAAACAATCTTAATCCCGATCTGGCTATGAAGATGGCTGAAATTCTGGCCTGGGAGGTGGATTTTTATCGGATCCACCGGGGCGATAAATTCAAGGTTGTTTACGAGGAGAATTTTGTAGGGGATGAATCTGTGGGTATCGGAAGCATCGATGCCATTTATTTTGAGCATCACGGGCGTGAAATTCTGGGTTTTAATTTTGAAAAAGATACTGTTTCAGGATATTTTGCTCCCGATGGGGCCAATCTAAGGAAAGTATTTCTTGCCGCTCCCATCAAGTTTGGTCGCATTTCCAGCGGCTATTCCACCGGCCGGATGCATCCGGTGTTGGGTGTTCGCCGCCCTCACTACGGTACCGATTATGCTGCTCCTACCGGAACACCCATTCATGCTGTAGGGGATGGGGTAGTTACCGAAGTACGTTATACATCAGGAAATGGTAATTATGTGAGAATCCGCCACAACTCCGTTTACGACACCCAATACCTGCACATGTCACGTTTTGCAAAAGGGATGAAGCCGGGCGTGAAGGTAAAGCAAGATGATGTTATCGGCTACGTGGGGCAAACCGGTTTGGCTACCGGACCGCACGTATGTTTCCGCTTCTGGAAAAACGGCAAACAGGTGGATCACCGAAAAGAGGACTTTCCCAGTGCCGACCCCTTGCACGAGGATTATTTTGAAGACTTTTATGTTGTCAGAGATAGTCTCATGCAGCAACTGGAGAAGATTCCCCTGGAGGAGCAGATTGCTTCGCGATAGGTTTCCTGAACACATGCCTGATCTTCTCTGAAGCTTTTCAGTATCCTGCAGTGATGTTTTCTGAATGCATCATGCCTTACTGATGCATTGGATTCAAAGTTGTTTCTCAGTCATTTCCAGGTTTCAGGAAATCATTTTTACTGCAACGCCACCCTTAATTTAACCAGTTTTTCCAGTAATGCTTCCAGCTGATCCAGCGGAAGCATGTTGGCTCCATCGGACTTTGCTTTGGCCGGTTCGGGGTGTGTTTCGATAAACAGACCGTTGGCTCCGGTGGCAATACCTGCTTTGGCCATGGTTTCAATCAGGTGGGGAAGTCCTCCTGTTACTCCGCTGCTGGTATTGGGTTTTTGCAGGCTGTGCGTTACATCCAGTACCACAGGCACTTCAAACTGCTGCATCATGGGGATCCCCCTGAAATCCACCACCAGGTCGCCATAGCCGAAAGTAGTTCCTCTTTCGGTGGCCCACACGTTGGGGTTGCCGGCACGCCTGACTTTTTCAATGGCAAATTGCATGGCTTCCGGCGCAAGAAATTGACCCTTTTTTATATTGACCAGTTTGCCTGTTTTGGCTGCTGCCTGCAGTAAATCGGTTTGCCGGCACAAAAAGGCAGGAATCTGCAGTACATCTACGTAATGCGCTGCCTGAAAAGCTTCCTCATGGGTATGGATATCTGTAATGACCGGCAAATCATATTGCTCTGATATGCGTTTCATGGTAGAAAGGGCAAACTCATCGCCAATGCCGGTAAAACTGTCCTGCCTTGACCGGTTGGCTTTGCGGTAAGATGATTTGAAAATATAGGGAATGCCAAGCTTATCGGTAATGCTCTTGATGGTTTCTGCTATTTCAAACCCCATGGTTTCATTTTCCAGTACGCAGGGGCCGGCGATCAGGAAAAAGCTGGCTGATGGATTGCTGAAGTTTTCCTGTATTTGTTGTAAAGTTGAATGCATGGTATGGATTAAATGTAAATGATAATTGATTAGTCGAAATGCACTGCCAGCCAGATACAGTGGGGGCTGGTGGAAGTATAGATTACCCGGTGTTTTTGCCCTGCCGGGATAAGCAGGTAATCGCCGGCAGAAAGCCCGATGGTGTCGCCTCCCTCCATTTCAAGGGTGGCTTTGCCCTGAACCAGCACCACCCATTCGTTTTTCTGAGAATCGTACCATTGGTCATGCTGAGTGGTTTGTCCGTTGCTGATGATTCGTTCCACATGTACGTTCTGACCTTTGCACAAGGTCTCGAAAATTTCACTTTCTCCCCCCGGGAGTTCCGTGATTTGCAAAATATTTTTCAGATTCATGGCTCATTTATAAATAGTCTTCAATATTGCCTTTTCCCTGTCGTATAATTTCTATCTCACTACCGGTGCAGTCCAGCACAGTAGAAGGAATATTTCCTCCAAAGCCGCCGTCAATAACAATATCTACCATATTGATATTGTTTTCGTGGATAAGCTCCGGATCGGTGGTGTATTCAATGATTTCATCATTGTCGTAAATAGAGGTGGAGATAATGGGATTGCCATACTCCTGCACCAGCTGACGAATGATGCTGTTGTCAGGCACCCGGATTCCGATGGTTTTTTTCCGGTTTTGAAAAATACGGGGTACCCTGTTGTTGGCATTGAGAATAAAGGTGAAGGGGCCGGGAAGCGCCTTCTTCATAAGTTTGTATATTTCCGTGGAAATGGGTTTGGTGTAATCGGCAATATGGCTCAGATCGTTGCAAACGATACTGAAGTTGGCCTTGTCCGCTTTTACCCCTTTGATGGCAGCAACTCTTTCTACCGCCTTGTGCTGCATCATATCACAACCCATTGAATATACAGTGTCGGTAGGGTAAATGATAACTCCGCCGCTGCGCAGACATTCCATTACGGTATCTATCTTGCGGGGGTCAGGATTGTCGGGGTAAATCTTTAATATCATATAGCAGTTGTTTAGGGTTTTTGATTTGTTGATTGTCAGTAAACACAGGCGAAAGTCGTCCGGGGTTTGCCTGTATTCGGTGAATTACTTTTTTTCGTTTTGAAATTTCCTGACCTGGTTTTCAAAAATGATACTTAAATTTTTGACTTCTTCAAATTTGCGGGTGTCGTTGCTCTTTTGATAGGCATTCATCAGGTTGTTGAGCATCCGCATAATAATGTCGGTATTATTACAGGGATTGTAATAGGCAGGTTTGGGTTCCTTCTTCAACTGTTTGAGAAATACTTCAACATCTTTGAAAGAGAAAACACTGCCTTTGCTGAATACATTGATATAAAAAAGGATATTATTGCCGGAAAATTCGAGGGTATCGGGATTCAGGGAGCTGCCGGTGTAGGCCAGGACAAAATGTTCGGGCATGTTTACTCCTTTCACCGGAATGTCAAGGCTCTGGGCCACCAGCATATAAATGATGCTCAATGACAGGGGGTTGCCTGTTTTGGATTCCAGCACTTTATTGATGTAGGAGTTTTCAGGCGAATGGTAGTTTTCGGTATTTCCCCGAAAACCATGCAGCTCGTAAAACACATAGTTGAAAACCTTGATTTGTTCCAGTGCCGTGAGGTTGTCGTTCAGTTCGAGCCAGATGTCTTTTCTGATTCGTGAAAGTTCGTATTCAATTTCGTTCTCTTCCAGTCCGGGGTATTGATAGCGCGCCAGGATCAGGCACCCTTCCAGCAAATCGGTTGCGCCGTTTTCAATCCATTTCTCAAGATCGTTGCAAATGGATTTGTACTGAATGCTGTGAATAATTTCCTCAAAACGTTTCTGCAGGAAGGGATCGGCCTGTTCTTCCCATGCATGCTCAAGGAAAGGAATAATCTCAGCGCCGTAACCTTCAATGCTGTGCGAAATATCTGCGAAGACAGAAGAGTCGGGCTCGTCCATCAGGCTGATGAGCGCTTCCATTTTTCGTATTTTGTCTTCGTTGTTCATGGTAGATTTCCTGGTTAAAAAGGATTAAATTTCAATGGTTTCTAACTCTCAGGCAGTGAGTTTCTCCAGTGCAAACTGAATCAACTTCTCTACCGATACTTTATAGTCCTTGCTGTAGGTGCGGTTTACCCTGTTGGCGATAATGTCGCAAACGGTCAGGGTGTTGTGGCCCAGAATTTTTCCCAGTGCATAAATGGCAGAGGTTTCCATTTCGAAGTTGGTAATGGTATGCCCCTGGTGGGAGAAGTTCTCGATTCTTTCGTTGAGCTCCGGAAAAGCAAGAGGAATGCGGAGTTCCCTGCCCTGTGGGCCGTAAAATCCAGATGCGGTAGCGGTAATTCCTTGTGTCAATCCGCCGGCTACCTTTGCCAGGAGTTTTTCACTGGCTTTGATGATGTAGGGGTGGGGAAGCTTTTTATTCCATCCTGTTTGTTTAATAAAGGCTTCGGCAAGTTCTTTTTCCAGAATGCTCTCGTCATATTGATAAAAATTCAATAGTCCATCCAACCCAAGACCATAGGCTGATGCAACAAATGTGTCCACCTCAATTTCGGGTTGCAACGCTCCCGAAGTACCCAGCCTGATGATGTCAAGCGAAGTGTGGGTGTCTTTGGGAATACGCTTTTCCAGGTCAATGTTCACAGCTGCATCCAGTTCGTTGATTACAATGTCAATGTTATCAGTGCCAATACCCGTAGAGAGAACCGTGATGCGTTTATTGTTGAATGTTCCTGTGTGGGAAACAAACTCCCGGTGCTGGGTTTTGAATTCAATATGATCGAAGTATTTGGAAATGGAGGCCACCCGGTGTTGATCTCCCACCACAATTACCGTGGGTGCTACATTTTCCGCCTTAAGACCAATATGGTAAACGCTGCCGTCAGGGTTGAGAATGAGTTCGGATTCTTTAAAGTGCTTTTGCATATCTTCTTTATTATCTGTCGTTCAGAACTTTTGTCTACTGTGTTATTTTATAGCAAAAATATCAATTTATTCCAATACTACCTAACCCATGGGTGATTCAGGCCATTGAATTTACTAAAAGATAAGACTATCTTTGCGCAGTTCATCCGGTTTTGTTTTGGGGCTGAGGCCGATGCCTTGCAGGAACACTTTTTTTCGGGATTTACGCTGCTTTTTAGTTTTAAACCGGCAAGGTAGTGATTTGTAATAACGGCATGACACATTAATGCAGGATTCAAGGAAGGATAGCTTTCAGGAGAACTAAAAAAATCTCTCCCTGTTTTGAAATTGCAATACTTATAGAAAATCAAAAAAAATACCATGGTTGAAATCATAACAATAGGCGATGAGTTGCTCATAGGGCAGGTTGTCAATACCAATGCTGCATGGATGGCAGAAGAGATAAACGGGGCAGGATGGTCTGTAAGACAGATTACCAGTGTCTCGGACAATGCAGATGAAATACGTCGGGCACTGGATGAGGCATCCGGCAGAGCTGAGGTAATTCTGATGACAGGTGGTTTGGGACCCACCAAAGATGACATTACCAAAGATGTTTTATGTGATTATTTCTCCACCCGACTGGTAATAAACAATCAGGTGCTTAAAAATATTGAATCTTTTTTTCACCGCAAGGGGTTTCCCCTTACTGAACTTAACCGCAATCAGGCGCTGGTACCTGAGTCGGCGCATGTAATAGAAAACCTTTTAGGTACTGCTCCCGGACTGGCATTTGAAAAAAACGGGAAACGTTATGTTTCTATGCCCGGTGTGCCCTACGAAATGAAACAAATCATGGAAGTTTATGTGCTTCCTGAGCTGCTCAAATCCTCAGGAGATCAGGTGATTGTTCACAAAACCGTTCTTACCCAGGGTATCGGCGAATCTTTTCTTGCCAAAATTATTGAAGAATGGGAAGAAAGCCTGGCTCCTGATATCAAGCTGGCTTATCTTCCTTCACCCGGCATTGTACGTTTGCGCCTGAGTATGCGGGGTACTGACAGAATGATGATGGAAAAGAAAATGGCGGAAAAAGTGGATGCCTTGCAGAAGCTGATTCCTGCCTATATATGGGGAGAAGGAAAGGAAACCCTGGAAGAAAATGCAGGGAAACTTTTGAAAGAAAAAGGGAAAACCCTTGCTACTGCTGAAAGTTGTACCGGTGGGCTGATCGCGCATCGGATTACCGCGGTGCCGGGAAGCTCGGGCTGGTTTACCGGCAGTATCGTTGCCTATGCCAACAGGATAAAAACCGATGTGCTGGGGGTATCCTTGCAGGATATTGAATCTCACGGAGCTGTAAGCAGGGAAGTAGTGGAATCTATGGCTGCCGGGGCACGGAATTATCTGAAAACAGATTATGCCCTTGCGGTAAGCGGTATTGCCGGTCCGGATGGAGGAACAGATGACAAACCTGTGGGTACTGTCTGGATTGCTGTGGCAGGTCCGCAAGGGATAAAAAGCAGGAAGTTTCTGTTTGGCGATGAGAGAATGCGCAACATCCAGCGAAGCTCCACTGCCGCACTGGGCATGTTAAGGGAAGTTATCCTTAAGGAAGAATAAAAAAAGGGACCGACATTGCTGCCGGCCCCTCCGTTGGGAGTAACTAAACAAAATCTAACTCACAACCAACTATTTCACAACATTTATCTTGCGTGTAATTACATCGTTGCTGGTTCTTACATTCAGGATATATGCGCCCTGGGGCAGGAAGGAAACATCAATGGTTTCATTGATGAACTCATTGCGGCTGCCCAGGTCGAGGCGCAGTACCTGCTTCCCAACGATGTTGAAAATTTCTATGACCACATCAGAAGATGCATTGAATTGTGCTTCAATGTTGATTCTGTCGCGGGTGGGGTTGGGGAAAATACTGATTTCATCAAATGCACCCAAAACATTGTTTACATTGGTTACCAGTGGGAGCTCTACCAATGCACCTCCGTCAGCCAAAGCAACCCAAAGTCCGAATGCAGGGCCATTGCTGTTGTTATCGGGATTGAGGAAACCACTTGCCACTACTGTAATGGCAGCGCCTTCCAGGCCGAGTGTCTCCAGGGGAGCATTGTAGGCCGCTACGGTAGTTTCTCCATCTTCGGTACGTACTTCAAGCACATAATCAAGTGTACCCAGGCTCAGGTAACCGGCATAATCACCGTATCCGAATGTAAAGAGTTCTCCTGCACCTACACCTGTTTCCCATACACTTACTGTGGGAGCATCAGTTGCACCGTGGAATACCAGTACATCGGTATCATTGTCATTCATGGATGCTTCTCTTGCACCGGCAAAAGGATACACTGTGAAAGGCTCCATCGGGCTGTAGCCACTCTCGCTTACAATACCGTTGGCAATGATGATATACGTTTCATCTTCTTCAAAAGTAACAGCAATGTCGAATACAGATGCTTCAATACCGGCACCGGCAGGAGCAATGTCAATGGTTACCTCTACTTCAGCAGGAACATCTACAAAAGGAGTAGCAGTTCTGAAATCGAAGTCAGGAACAAAAATTTCACCATTCACAAATACGTCTACACTTCCGGCAGCCATATCAGCGGCATTGTGAATAATCTGGGCGCGGGCAAATGCAGGCTGCGGTTCTTCGTAAAGAGGCAGTTCAAGCAATTCACCACCGTCAGCGGTAGCCACAAAGAGTCCGAATGCAGGTCCGTCACTGTTGTTGGCAGGGTTAAGGAATCCGCTGGCTACTACTGTCAAAGCAGTACCATCCAGTTCGAGGGTTCCCAGGGGAGCGCTGTATGCAGCAACTACAGTTTCGCCGTCAGCAGTGCGCACTTCCAGTACATAGTCGTCGGTGGGCAAGGACAGGTATCCTGCAAAATCGCCATATTCAAAGTTGAACAAAGCAGCATCGCCACCCATGGCCCATACACTTACCTCAGGGGCATCGGTAGAACCGTGGAATACGAGTAAGTCAGTTTCATCAGCTTCTGTAGCTGCTTCACGGGCACCGGCAAAGGGATAAATGGTGAAAGCAGGAGCAGGATCATACCCTGTTTCGCTTACAATACCATTGGCAACGATAACATAAGTTTCGTCGGCGTCCAGTGTAACGGCAATGTCAAATACGGATGCTTCAATGCCTGCACCGGCAGGAGCAATATCAATGTTGAGTTCTACACCTGCAGGAACATCTACAAAAGGAGTAGCGGTTCTGAAGTCGAATTCACCGTAGAAAAGGTCACCGTTCACAAATACATCAACACTTTCGGCAGCCATGTCGGCAGCATTGTGGATGAATTGAGCGCGGGCCATGTCAGGCATGTCAGGAGCAACATCTACAGAAATGTTGTCAATCATCCAGTACCATGCCCAGGATTCGTTGTCATTGAATTCAAATCTGATCCAGAGTGAGTCGCTGCTGGTATAATTTTCAATGATTAAGCTTTCGGTAACAGCAGTTACTTCAAACGGGCCGGAAAATCCGGTAGATGAACCCTGATCGGAATCGTAAGTGGCAATGGTTTCCCAGTTTTCTCCATCATTACTTATCTTAACGTAAGCTTCCTGGTTGCCAAGCTGACGATAGTGGTGTGCAAATGACAACTCGATACTTTCGCCGCCAAAGTCAGCAAGATCAATAACGGGCGCCTGGAGGATACTCCATACGTTTACGTCACCTGTACCACCTTCATCGCTGTCAACAGAAGCAAAGCTTCCTCCCATAGGATCACTCACAATGAACTTGTCATTTTCTCCGAGTCCCCAGACATTTCCGGAGCCTGATCCATCCACTATGATCCAGTTGCTGTAAGAATCTGAATTTTCAAAATCTTCAGTGAAGGGAAATCCTACAAAAACAGGATCTACTTCTTCATACAATGGGAGTTCCAGTAATTCACCACCGGCAGCAGTAGCCACAAAGAGTCCGAATGCGGGTCCGTCACTGTTGTTGGCAGGGTTAAGGAATCCACTGGCTACAACTGTCAAGGCAGTACCTTCCAGTTCAAGGGTTCCCAGGGGTGCGCTGTATGCAGCAACTACGGTTTCGCCGTCAGCAGTGCGCACTTCCAGTACATAGTCGTCGGTGGGCAAGGACAGGTATCCTGCAAAATCGCCATATTCGAAGTTGAACAAAGCAGCATCGCCACCCATGGCCCATACACTTACCTCAGGGGCATCGGTAGAACCGTGGAATACGAGTAAGTCAGTTTCATCAGCTTCTGTAGCTGCTTCACGGGCACCGGCAAAGGGATAAATGGTGAAAGCAGGAGCAGGATCATACCCTGTTTCGCTTACAATACCATTGGCAACGATAACATAAGTTTCGTCGGCGTCCAGTGTAACGGCAATGTCAAATACGGATGCTTCAATGCCGGCACCGGCAGGAGCAATATCAATGTTGAGTTCTACACCTGCAGGAACATCTACAAAAGGAGTAGCGGTTCTGAAATCGAATTCACCATAGAAAAGGTCACCGTTCACAAATACATCTACACTTTCGGCAGCCATATCGGCAGCATTGTGGATGAATTGAGCGCGGGCAAAGTCACCGACAAAACCACGGGTTAACACCACTGAAGCAGCGTCACCAGGGGTTACATTGCTACCGTCGGTTGATACCGCACGGTGGTAAAGGGTTACTTCGTCACCAATTTCCAGTCCTGCAGCTGCAAGCAATGCATCAACAGTAGCAAAGTCAGTAGCAAACTCGGTATCCCCTCCGGTGGAGGCATTTACCAGTAAGGTATTAAAATCTGTATCAACAGCCAGTTGCCATACATAGGCAATCGCATCACCATCTTCGTCTGTGGCAGCAGCCCAGGTAGGAACAAATGGGGTATCGGGTGTGCCGGTAACAGTAATTTCTGCACCATCAGCAGGAGCGGTAATGGCTGATGCTGTTGGCGCTGCATTGGGTGAAGCAAGGATTTGAGCCCTTATTTCTCCGGCAGGAAATTCTGAAGTATGGAGGTTTACGTATAGTTCACCATTGTTTAATTCATCAATGTCTGTTGCCGTTAAATCAAAAATATTGTCAAATGCAGACCATTCGCCGGCAACATCATCAGCAGTCAGGGCAAAAGCTACGCCTCCGTTATTTCCCACAGCACCTCTGTGAATGTGAGACATGGTGTAATCACCCGTCAACCCTGAGAATGAGCCTGCCAGCTGCAGTACATCTCCAGCCAGAGTTACCTCAACAGAACCTGTTCCTGCGCTTGCATTGGCAGGAACTTCTACCACACCTGAAAGAGTTCCTTCAAACTCCTGAACTACAGGAAGCTCAATCACGGTACCATCGGCTAACACTGCAATCAATGCAAACCCTGGTCCATCACTGTTGTTGGCAGGATTAAGAAATCCTGATGCCAGGACAGTAGCTGAACCACCTTCCAGTGCACGCAAGTCGGCACCAAACGAAACAATAATATCATCGGGTGCAGCGTTGGCAGCAATATCCAGTGTATAATAGGAAGCAGGTACACTGACATAACCGGCAAAATCGGTATATTCAGCGCCTGTTACAATGGTGGCCACGTAGCGGGCACCCACATTTACGGAAGGGGCGTCTGTCACACCATGATAAACCAGCAAGTCTACCTCATCCGTTTCGTTAGCCGATTCTCTTGCTCCTGTATACAACTCAAGACTGAATGGCTCGGAGGGGGTATAACCCGATTCACTTACAATTCCTGAAGCAACAGCAATGTAAGTTTCATTTTCTGTAAGATTTACGGTTACCGGACCTACACCATTTTCAATTCCTGCGTCAGCAGGTGCAACAACGATGTTAAGATCAACTCCGGAAGCAACATCCATAAATCCTGTTGCCTGCCTGAAGCTGACATCGGTAAGGAATTCAGCACCATTTACAAAAATGTCAACGGTCTCTACAGCTGCATCTGCAGAATTGTGAATAATCTGCAGCCTCGCTGTTTGTGCACTAACACTGCCTATAAAAGCAAACAGAAATAATGCGAAGAAGGCTAAATTTAGTTTTGTTTTTCTCATGATTTTTAAAATTTAATGAATACAATTTTGGTTTGTGAGCGTCAGAATAAACTGTCAAAATCATTCTTTGTTCAACGATGTTTTTAAAAGATTAAACAAAAAGGTTTTTTTTTCTGAGAATGCTTTGAAAAACATCATTAGTGGTTTGATAATGAGTGTTTTATATGGCGTAAAAATTTCATCTCAAAAAATGTTAATCCCTTTTGCTAATCAACTGGTTCATCGTTGTTGTCAAAGAACATTTTAGGTTTATCTGATGGATTTGTCTTTTAGACAGCTTGAACGGGTGTAGCCCCTGAGTTTAACAATATTAAATTTTGTTAAGGAAATATCAGGATTAGTTAAACAATCTCTGACTGTTGCATCTACTCAGACCGCAGCCATTGTATTGCGAGAGTTGCCGACATAATTTGATTGTCATGGTTTGGTAATTGCGCTATCCACAAATGCCGTTCATCTCTCATGGCTTCTGCACAGCGCTTTTTTTCCTGCCTTCTATAAACCGTTCCGCAAAAAACGGAACGGCAATAGATAGTTGCCAGGTTTAGCAAATCAAAGTAATTCTATGTGAGCTCAACAATAACCTGATTTTAATAAAACAAGAACTGCAAAAAAAATTGCAAATGGTAAGAAAGCGGATAATCATAAACCTTATTATGAAAATCCAATAATGCGATAACTTGTATGTTGGAATGAAAAAAAAATGTTGAGAGGGTGAAATTATTTTTGAAATATTGAAAAAAATACCGTAATTGCGGAATAAATCCAAAACCCTATGACAACACAACGAATCAAAACACTTACTCAGTTTATTGTAGAACGACAGGCCCAATACCCTCAGGCCAAAGGAGCCCTGACCCGGCTGTTGAACGATTTGGCCACGGCAGCCAAGATCGTGAACCGTGAAATTAATGCCGCCGGCCTGGTAGATATTCTCGGGTATGAAGGAACCGACAACATCCAGGGAGAATCGCAGAAGAAACTGGATGTTTATGCCAACGAACGTTTTATTGAGGCCTTGAAGGGCGGGGGCGAATGTTGCGCTATTGCATCGGAAGAGAATGAGAAGATCATTTCTTTTCAGAACGAGTTCTCCGAAAAAGGAAAATATGTAATCGCCATCGACCCGTTGGATGGAAGCAGCAATATAGAAGCCAATGTTTCTATCGGAACCGTTTTTTCTATTTACCGCCGCAAATCAGAAGCAGGGGGAGGAACCCTTGAAGATTTGCTTCAGCCCGGGATCAACCTGGTAGCTGCCGGCTACATTATTTATGGTTCATCCACCATGCTGGTTTACAGTACTGGTAAAGGAGTAAATGGCTTTACGCTCGATCCCAGTGTGGGGATATTTTGCCTTTCACATCCCGATATGCGCTTCCCTGAAAATTCCAATATCTATTCCATCAATGAAGGAAATTATATTCATTTTCCGGAAGGAGTAAAGCGGTATCTGAAATATTGCCAGGAAGATGATCCTGCCACCCTGCGGCCTTATACTTCGCGCTATATTGGTTCTATGGTAGCCGATTTTCACCGCAACCTTATCAAAGGAGGGATTTTCATTTATCCGGGTACTACCAGGCATCCCAAAGGAAAACTCAGGTTGCTCTATGAAAATAACCCGGTGGCCTTTCTGGCTGAGCAAGCCGGAGGGAAAGCTTCTGACGGTTTCCGGCGCACCCTGGAAATTGAACCCAAAACCCTTCACCAGCGCTCGCCTCTGTTTATAGGTCCCAAAGCCATGGTAGAAAAGGTAGAGGCTCTGATGAGAGAGTATTCTCCCGAATTTGAGAAAAGATAACAGCTCAGGCTGATTCTTTCTATTTGTCATTGAGCGCAGTAATGAATATCTTTGCACGGTTTTTTATTCAAACCCTGCCAAGTGAAGCCTGCTGAATTTCTATCCGTATACAAAGAAAACGAAATAGTTAAAGATTTGGCCACTGTTTTGAAAAGCAGTGGACAACAGTTTGTGACGCTTTCGGGTATGGCAGGGTCGTCTCCTGCTGTTATATTGGCGGCCACTTATCGCTCGGTACCCAGGCCGGTGGTTTGTGTGCTTTCATCCAGGGAAATGGCGGCTTATTTTTTCAATGATGTGGAAAATCTGCTGGACGAAAAAGATTTGCCCTATGAAAAACGAAGTATTTTCCTTTTTCCCTCTTCCTATAAAAAGCCATACCAGACCACCGAAATCGACAATGCCAATGTGCTGTTGCGCTCAGAGGTAATCAACCGGCTTTCCTCAGAGAGCAAAAAATTTATCGTGGTCACGTATCCCGAGGCCCTCACCGAGAAGGTGGTTTCGCGCAAGGTGCTGAGAAAAAATATTCTAACCCTGCATGCCGGAGAATCAACTTCGGTGGATTTTATCCTTGAGCTGTTGCTGGAGTATGGTTTTTACAGGGTGGATTTCGTGGTAGAACCCGGGCAGTTCTCTCTGCGTGGGGGTATAGTCGATGTGTTTTCTTACTCCAATGATTTTCCTTTTCGTATAGAAATCATGGGCGACGAGGTGGAAAGTCTCCGTACTTTCAATCCCGAAAATCAGATTTCGGTGGAAAAGCTGGAAAAAATAACGATCCTGCCTGATCTCCATCAGCTGGGCGAAAAACACGAGAAGGAAGATTTTTTCGCGGTTTTGCCCTCACATACACTTTTCTGGAGCGATGATGTCATGTTTGCCCGTGAAACCATCAGTGAAGCTTTTTCCAAAGCCCAAACCATTTTTGAAACTTTTACTTCCGGAGTTAAACATAGCCTGCCAGAAGAAATGTTTGTGAGCGGGGATGTTTTTGTGGAAAAAATCAGCACGTTCTCCAATGTGGAATTTCGCAGGCATTTTTTTGAAGAGCAGAGCACAGCATCCTTTGACTTTGACTTCAGTCCACAACCTTCATTCAATAAAAATTTTGATTTGCTCATCAGAAACCTGATGGAGAAAACCTCCCATGGTTTCAGGAACTTCCTCCTGTCGGATAATCCCCGTCAACTCAGCCGTATACATTCTATTTTCGAAATTGTGGCGGAGGAAAAACAACAGGAAGGGTACCTGAAGCATGAGATCCTTCCCGTTTCATTGCATGAAGGGTTTATCGATCATTATTCGAAAGTGTTGTGCTATACCGACCATCAGATTTTTGAGCGCTATCACCGTTTCCGCATTCGCGATAAGTTTCCCGGCAAAAAATCGCTTACCCTCAAAGAAATCAATAACCTGCAGCCGGGCGATTATGTAACACACATCGACCATGGAGTGGGTATTTTCAGCGGGCTGGAAAAAATTGAGGTGAACGGAAAACTCCAGGAAGCCATTCGATTGATTTATAAGGGCAACGACATTCTGTATATCAGCATTCACAGTTTACATCGTATCGCCAAATATTCCGGCAAGGAGGGTACAGAGCCCGTGCTGAACCGTCTGGGTTCACCGGCGTGGGCCAACCTGAAGAAGAAAACCAAAAGCCGGGTAAAAGATATTGCCAAAGACCTTATCCGGCTGTATGCCGAACGAAAGGCCAAAGAAGGATTCGCCTTCGCTCCTGATACTTACCTGCAGAATGAGCTGGAAGCCTCGTTTATTTATGAAGATACTCCTGACCAGGTAAAAGCTACCTTCGATGTGAAAGATGACATGCAGAAGGCCTATCCCATGGACCGGCTTATATGCGGAGATGTGGGTTTTGGGAAAACGGAAATCGCCATCAGGGCTGCCTTCAAAGCGGTTACCGACAGCAAGCAGGTGGCCGTGCTGGTGCCTACCACCATCCTGGCGCTGCAGCATTTTCATACTTTTTCAGAAAGGTTGAAAGATTTTCCCTGCAACATTGATTATATCAACCGCTTTCGCACCCAGAAGGAAAAAACAGCCATCCTGAAAAAAGTTAAAGATGGCAGTATCGATATTCTCATAGGTACCCACCGCCTGGTGAGTGGCGATGTGCATTTCAGTGATCTGGGGCTGTTGATTATTGATGAGGAGCAGAAATTTGGCGTTTCTACCAAGGAGAAGCTGAAAAAGCTGAAGGTCAATGTGGATACCCTTACCCTCACGGCAACCCCCATTCCCCGAACGTTGCAGTTCTCGCTCATGGGGGCCCGCGATCTTTCGCTCATCAATACGCCGCCCCAGAACCGGTATCCCATTGTTACCGAATTGCATGCCTTTAATGAAGAGCTGGTGCGCGATGGCATCATGTATGAAGTGAGCAGGGGAGGGCAGGTGTTTTTCATCCACAACCGGGTGCAGAATATTGAAGAAGTTGCGGCCATGATCAAACGGTTGTGCCCGGATATTCGCGTTGCCATAGGCCACGGTCAGATGCCGGGGCACAAACTGGAAGAGGTGATGGTAGACTTTATCGACGGGCATTTTGATGTATTGGTGGCCACCACCATCATCGAGTCGGGGCTGGATATTCCCAATGCCAATACCATTATGATCAACAATCCGCACCATTTTGGTTTGAGCGATCTGCACCAGATGCGGGGCAGGGTAGGGCGTACCAACAAAAAGGCTTTCTGCTATCTGCTGGCTCCACCTCTTACTTCCCTGACTGAAGATGCCCGCAAACGCCTCAGGACAATTGAGGAGTTTTCTGACCTGGGAAGCGGTTTCAATATTTCCATGCGTGACCTTGATATCCGCGGTGCCGGAAACCTGCTGGGAGGAGAACAGAGTGGTTTTATTTCGGAAATAGGGTTTGAGATGTACCACAAAATTCTGGATGAAGCCATTCTGGAGCTCAAACAAACCGAATTTAAAGACCATTTTACCGCTGAAGAGGCTGGTGATATGGGCTTTGTGAAAAACTGTGTGCTCGAAACAGACCTTCAATTGCTCATACCCACCGATTACGTGGAAAGTACTTCAGAACGTCTGAATCTTTACAAAGACCTGGATAACTTTGAGAAGGAAGGGCAGCTCGATGAGTTTATCCGAAACATGGAAGACCGCTTTGGGCCAGTGCCACCTGAAACAGAAGGGTTGTTTAAAGCCATCCGTTTGCGCTGGCTGGCAGGGAAACTGGGTTTTGAAAAAATCATCCTCAAATCCGGAAAATTTATCGGCCATTTCATCTCCAACCAGGAATCTGTGTTTTACCAAAGCCAGACTTTTCCGGCTATCCTGGGCTTCGTTCAACAACATCCACGCAAGTGTCTTATCAAAGAATCCAACAAAAAGTTGCTGCTCAACGTCAAAAATGTACAGACCATTGACGAGGCCTTCGATTTTCTTACCACCATGCAACAGGGGGTTACTGCATCTGTATGATGCAGTTGTTTTCCGGGTTTCTTTTTCTTTTATTTATGCGAAACCAGCATATTTAGAATTGACTTTCAAGGATCTGAGTTTCTTTTTCT
>JAABSE010000021.1 GCA_011390575.1 Sphingobacteriia bacterium | reverse complement strand
GAAAGTCCCATAATTTCAAGCAAAGCTTTAACTCCGGAAGGACTGCCATCTGCATAAATGGCTTCAATAAAATCAAACAATTGATAGTGCAATTCTCTGGCCTTCTGAAAATCATTTTCCAGGCAGTATCGCACCATATTTGAGAATTCTTTGGGAAAAGCATTGGCAATCACAGAAATAACCCCATCGCCACCAATGGCCATAAAAGGCAAAGTAAGGGCATCATCGCCTGAAATGACCAGGAAGTTATCCGGTTTGTTCTGTATAATACGCGAGCACTGGGCCAGGTCGCCTGATGCTTCCTTAACGGCAATAATATTGGGTACCTCATGGGCTATTTTCAAAATGGTGTCAGCATCCATATTGGACCCTGTTCTGGAGGGAACATTATACATGATAACCGGTACAGAACTTTCAGCTGCAATGGCTTTGTAATGATTGTAAATTCCCTTGGGCTGGGGTTTGTTATAGTAAGGGCTTACTGAAAGGATAGCTGAAACACCTGTAAAATCAGTTTCTTTGAGCTGATATGCCACCTGACGGGTATTGTTGCCCCCCACTCCTATCACAACAGGTACTCTGTTATCAACAATCTCAAGCCCAAAACATTGTACAGCAGTTTTTTCGTCGTTGTTTAATGTAACCGACTCTCCGGTGGTACCCATAAAAACGATATAGTCTACACCCTCCTGAATCTGGTATTCTATAACTCTTTCAAAGGATTTAAAGTCAATACTTCCTTCCCTGTGAAAGGGTGTAACGATCGCTACTCCGGTACCCCGGAAACTATTCTTGCTTATTTCCATTGTTATTAATCATTTTTAAATAGTGTATAACTTGACCGCTGGTTTCCTCTATCGAATTATTGTCATCAACCTGAAGCATAAGATCATATACTTCTACGTATTTCTCAACATACCTTCCCACTTTCATTTTTGCTTTGGAAACAGCACTGAGATATTTTATGTGATGCAGATAAGAGGGCGTTAGATCGATGAGCACATCATATGAACCGGAAATAAAATCTTTTACATTTTGTGCCAAAGGCTGCTGATTCCAGGAAAAAGAGGCTGCGTTGCAAAACTCAAAAGTAAGTTTGGGAAAACAGTGATCAGGCATTTTCTTTTCAGTAACATAGCCCAATGTTTTCACCTTTTTCTGATCCTGCTGTAACTCCCTTACCAGGTGGGTAACATGCTTGTAATCAGCTTCATTGGTGGCATCATACATAATACCTATGCTTATGGCCGGATGATACCCCATCATCCTGCGTTGTCTTTTTACCATTTTATGAGCTCGCTTGAGCAACCATAATCGGTACTGGTCCAGTAATTTCCTTAGTGCTTTCAATGTTTATTCCTCAGTGAATAAGTATATAATTTGATTTTGGCTTTTCAGTAAATAGTCGTTACGGTTATCTGCTTGTCATACAATTTATTATTTCTCCAATATACATCCGGTGATAATCTTTGTTGGGATACATCTTATGGATGGACGGATCCAGGAATAGTTCAGGTTTGATATCGTCAAAATAAATCTTTTTACATTCCATAAAAATGCGGGACTGCTGAAAATACACCGTACCATTTTCAGACTCTACAGCTTGCAGTCCGTCTGTTTCCATTTTGTTGATATCGCGTCCGGATTTTGTACCCAGAAGATTTAAAGTATCGCGATAGGAATCATCAAGAAAATTAAGCGTGAAATGGTCATTTTTTTCCAGAAATTCAAGCGTATACCGCTGGGGTCGCACAAAAATAATTGCAATGGGCTTATTCCAAAGAATCCCGCTTGTGCCCCAGCTGGCGGTCATCATATTGTAGTTTTCTTTGCTGCCCGAAGCAATCAACATCCAGTCCTTACCTATTAGCTTGAAAATACTTTCATCCAAGCGGTAAGGGTCAATTTTTTTAAAATCATTCTGCATATCCAGGTAATTGCATGTTTTTTAATAGAATCTTAAAGTTCGCTTCAACTTGCGAATGTAGCCAAAATTGATGTAAAAAAAAATTTCATGATTTGGCTATTGCATTAACCCAACCCGATTTAGTGTTTTTTTTTATCCAGTCTTGAGAGCATGACAAGGGTATTGGCTGAACCATTGAACTTATGCGGGGTTATATTATTTCATTAACTTCGCCGCAACAAATCACAAAATCCTTGAAAGGACGGGCAGAAGCCCGGATTGGCGCAGAAAAGTTCAAACTTCATATGATAAAAATACACGTGCTTGGTACCGGCACATCGCAGGGAATACCCGTAGTAGCCTGTGATTGCCATGTTTGCCAGAGTGATGATGCCAGAGACAAACGACTGAGAGCTTCCGTATTGGTTCAAACGCCTCACAATGTTATAGCTATTGACGCCGGACCGGATTTTCGCCAGCAGATGCTTCGTGAGAAAGTCAGACGGCTTGATGCTATTCTGATAACCCACAATCACAAAGATCATATTGGAGGAATAGATGATGTAAGAGCTTTTAACTGGATACAAAAGAGGCCAATGGATATTTATGGCAATGAAAGCTCTCTTGAAGTAATCCAAAAAGATTTCTCCTATGCTTTTGGTGAAGATAAATATCCCGGAGTTCCTCAGATCAACCTGCATACCATTTCCAGTGAGCCTTTTTCTATCCGTCAGGATAAAATCATACCTATAGCAGCATACCATGGCAAAATGCCTGTTTTGGGTTTCCGTATCGGTAACTTTTCTTACCTCACCGATGCAAGCTTTATAGAACCTGAAGAGTTTGATAAATTAAGAGGCAGTAAAGTAGTAATTATAAATGCATTAAGAAAAGAAAAGCATCATTCACATTTCAATTTACAGCAAGCGACAGAGCTGCTGCAGGAACTGGCGCCGGAAAAAGGATACATTACCCATATCAGCCACCAAATGGGTTTACACCGTGAAGTAAATGATTTGTTGCCAGAAAACATCAGGCTGGGTTATGATGGACTACAAATTGAAATCAAGGATTAACAGACAGACTTATCTGCCCCTGATTACAACATACTCAGGCTTGATTAAACCAATCGGACTTGCCCCGATCAAAGGTTTCTCTCCTGCCCCTCTATCCTGACTCTTTTCAACAACATATGATTTAAGGGGTTGGTCTCAAGTCCCTTCACATGATGGGGTAAAAACCTCACAGACTGATCATAAAACAAGGGCACCACCGGAGCTTCTTCAACAATAATACTGTCAAGCCTTCTGTAATATTCAAATCTCAGGGAATCATCCACAATGGATTTGGACTGTTGGTATAACAGATCGAATTCATTGCTGGTAAATCGCGTATAATTAGGCCCTGCAGGAGCATGATTGGGGGAGTAAAACAGAGCAAGATAATTTTCCGCATCGGGATAATCAGCAATCCAGGAGCCTCTGAAAAAAGCAGCATCGGCTTTGGCCATCATTTCGCGTAAGGTAGCAGGAGGCATTGCATTGATTTGCAAGCGGATACCAACCCGCGACAATTCGTGCTGAATATATTGCCCGATATCCATATACAGCGAAGTAGTTGAGAGTTCGATGGAAGGCAAACCATCACCATTGGGGAAGCCTGCTTCTGCAAGGAGCCTTCTTGCCTTATCGGGCTGGTAAGAAAATCCACCTTCATTTTTATCAAAACCGGGCATTCCCACCGGGACAAAACCGGCATGAGCGGGTGTGCCCAGGTTATTACGAAGATATTTGAGCATTTTTTCTCTGTCAAAACCATAGTTTATAGCCTGCCGCACTTTCTTTTTCTGCAATGCAGACAAACTATTGGGCGCTTTATCATCCACCAGAATACCCAGGTATTCAGTATTGAGAAAAGGACCGGTAAGTTTGTAAAACCGGTCATTATGTTTTTCCTGCAAATCACCCTCGGGTGTCAACAGCTCATCTTTATAGCTGGCATCGATCCGGGTGAGAATATCCAGATTTCCTTTGATAAATTCAAGAAATGCCGTTTGTCTGTCCTGGATAAAGCTAATGGATACTGCATCCAGGTATGGGAGCCGTTCATTGCCTTCAAATTCAAAGTAGTTCTCGTTTTTTCTGAACACCAGCTTCACCCCTTCTTTCCAGAATTGAAACTGAAAAGGGCCTGTACCCACGGGGGTTTTCCTGAAATCCTGTCCTCTGGCTTCCAGCACCTCATGAGGAACAACAGAACAATACTGCATACAAAGTAACCCTGCCATGGGAGGAAAAGGCTCTTTCAGTCTTATTTGCAGCACAGAATCGGACAGGGCTTCCATATCAAGGGTTCCATCATTTTTTAGTGCTACAGGGTTCATGACCCAGCTGCCTGGAGAATTCAGTGCAGGGTCGATCAGCCTTCCAAAACTAAATACAAAATCTTCTGCAACTACCCTTCTTCCCTGGTTGCCCGAAAAAGCTTCATCATCATGAAAATAAACATCATCGCGCAGGTAAAAAGTATAGACCGTTCCATCGGAAGAAATATTCCAGCTATGGGCAATGGCAGGTTTAACATTCAACAGCGTGTCGAGTTGAACAAGCCCGTTGAAAATTTGTGTTGTAGCCCATATATTGGACTGGTTGCGCGCATATACAGGGTCGAGGGAGGTAATATTTCCATCTTCATTGTATCTGAACAGCGAAAGGTGTGAATGATCTTCATAGGGGCCTTTACACGAGTAGGTAAAGGAAATTAACAGCACGAGGAAAAATGAAAAACCTGATATACGCATAGTAATTGTTCAAGGATAAAATTCCGAATCATAATGGTTCGAAATTACAAAAAAGCCTTGTTCATAAACGAATAAAATGCACAATTATTCTATGCCCTTATCCATTGCTGTTCTTATCTATTGCCCTCAGTTTTAACTGCCGGAAACAAAATACTTAACCTTTGGCGGGACTTTAGTCCCATTTGCAATCAACCCGGGGTAATAATTGCGCTGTCCTCAAATGCCCTTCTCTTCACATGGGTTCTGCTCAGCGCTTTTTTTTCTGCCTTCTTTTAACCGTCGGCTAAAGCACGACGGCAATAGATAGTTTTTGTTTATAAGGGTTAACAAATCAAAGTAATTCTGAGTGTACTCAAAATATCTTGATTTAAAAAGATGGGAACAATTGGAAAATTTATCTCTACCCTTTTCTATTACCGTCAGTTTTAACTGCCGGAATAAAATTCAGAAACTTCATGCGGGACTTTAGTCCCATTTGCGGCACTGTGCCATTGAACTTACTTTTTGTAAAATCTGCGGTAAAGAAATTTGCGCGGATAAAAAATCCCCAACAGCGGCAAATAAAGCAGATAATCGAGAAACCGGGAGCCGGTTTCGTATTCAATATCGTCTACAATAAAACCTGAATGGTTGTCGCGTGCCACTACCCTGTGAATATGCTTCCAGTATTGAATACCAAAGGGAACTCTTAATCCCCGGTCAATAAAGCCATATTCTCTGTGTGAAAGCCAGGATTCCTTGATGATAACAGTCCAGTTCCCCACAAAAGGAATATTGAACTTTAAATCAATAATATCTCCGGGGCTCTGGCCTTCATATCTTATGATTGAAGCAAGGCCAAAGGGTGGCATCAGGTAATCAAACAATTTCTTGTTGAAATCCTGATGCACTCTTTGAAAAGAAGCATTGACAGTTGTTATCAATCGAATTCTCATAGACCCTCCGGGAAATTTAATTGCTATTATTAAACCCTTGAAGCAGAGTCTTGTTTAACCCAAAGTTAAATATAATTAAACAACTGTACCTCCCTCGCAAACCATCAGCTCAAATCAGGCTCTGAATAATAAAAGAGGAAGATTGCCTGAATGGATTAACTTGCGTGTAAGCCCGGGATTGAATATTCTTTGCAGCAATCCTCTTTTCTTGTTGCTGAGGGCAATAATATCTATTTCGTTGAGCTGGCAAAAAGCCTCAAGGTTGGCTACCGGATTATCGCCTTTGATAAAACTGCATTCCACTTCTGCATTTTTGGTGATTCTTTTAAAGTAATCTCTCAGATTATCCATCTTTGCCGAATCCCACTTGTCTTCTTTATCTTTGGAAACATGAACACAATAAATTTTCACGTCAAAGGCAGATACAATGTAAATAAGTCTTCGGATAGCAACATAATCAGATTCATCAAAATCTGTTACATACACAATATTTTTTACATTGGTGAAATTTTCAAGATTCGCTTTTTCAGGGATAGCAAGTACCGGTATCTTGGTTTTATCAAGCACTCTGTAAACAACACTGCCAATGATGTCGCTTTGCTTCTCCCCTTTTCCTTTCGAACCCACCACAATAATACCGGGTTTATAAGCTTTGGCCATGGAGGAAATTTCGTCTTCCACAATTCCTTCCCTGAGTGAATAACTGATCTTTATTTCCTCATGTCCTTCATCGGCAGCAATCTGCCTGATTTCCGACACGAACTCCACCAGTTTTCTCTTTGCCTGCTCCTCCATTTCTCTCAGGTTAATATCCATGTCGACCTGAATGGAATATGCATCTGTAATGGGCACCAAATCTACAATCGGTGCATAGAAAACATGAAGAATCTTAATATCAGCATTGTACTTTTCGGCGAGTTTAATGGCATATTTGCAGGCCGTCTTAGAAAATCCGGAAAAATCAACCGGCACAAGAATACGCCGTATCTCTTTCATATCGCTGGCTTCCTTCTGCTCCTGTATGCTTTTCAGCTCCATAATGATACGCAGGGCTCTTTCAACGTCCGACTCCCTGATTTGAATTTGCACCCCTTCTGATACAGCCCCCTGAACCAGATTTACATTCTTTAAAAAACATTCAATACCAGCACTTTCAAGTCTTGCCTTCAAAATTTCTGCTGCGGTATAATGATCTGTAGCTAAAGTTACCAAACGATCTTCCATGACTTTGATATATTTATAAATTTATACTATCAATTATATCTTTGATGGCCCTAAATATACGAAAAAGACTACTTATCTGCAAGCATTCAATGCATTCCTTTCAAAGAAAAAACAATTATTTAAGCGATTGGGGAACTTTCACTTTTTTTGGCACATGAGAAGCAAAAACAAAGCTTACTGCTTCGCATTATTTCAATATTTTTGCCGGCAAGCTTTTACCTAAATAATAATCAAAACATGCTAAACAAAATCATATTTATTGCAATGTTTGTTTCTATTACCGGAATCTTTAAGACCCAGGCAGAAGATGGTTGGCAAACATGGTATGAAAAACACAATTTTAACAGCACCCCCTCTTACGAGGAAACCATGGCCTTTAGTCAGCGGCTTGCTGATAGTTCAGCCATCGTACATTTTGAAGTATTTGGAAGAAGTCACCAAAACAGAGATTTGGGCGTACTTATTGTCAATAAACAAGGAAATTTCACCCCACAAAAAGTTCATGATACTGAGCACCTGGTGGTACTTATCCAGGCGGCCATTCATCCGGGTGAACCTGTGGGAAAAGATGCCGGCCTGCAGCTTTTACGTGATATCGCTATTTATGGCAGGCACCTCGATTACCTTGACAATATAACCCTGGTGTTCATTCCCATTCTCAATGCAGATGGTCATGAACGATTTGGCCCTTACAACCGTATCAACCAAAACGGTCCTGAAGAAATGGGCTGGCGTACCAATGCCCGCAACCTTAATCTCAACCGTGATTACCTGAAAGCCGATGCACAGGAAATGAGACACTTTCTTGAGTTGTGGCACCTGTGGGAACCGGATTTCTTTATAGACACCCATTCTACTAACGGAGGCGATTACCAGTATGCCATGACCTATGCGCTTGATATTTTTGGAGGTGCCAATAAAGAACTGGTCAACTGGATTGAAAAAGACTACCTGCCCCAGGTGGAAAATGCCATGGAGCAGGATAATTACCCAATATTTCCTTATGTTACTTATCGTTCATGGCACGACCCACGAAGCGGCTTGCGCAGCTTTGCAGGCCACCCGGCCTTTTCCAACCACTATGCCTCGGAACTCAACAGGCCGGGCCTCTTGCTGGAAACACATATGCTCAAACCTTATAAAATGCGCGTTGAATCAACTTACCTGATGATAGTCAACACCCTGAAAATTCTCCATAAAGACAAAGAACTGAAAAATGTTATTGAGAAAGCGGACAAGTATACTGCCTCTGCTGCATTTCGTGATGAAAAATTTCCCCTCAGGCACGAAATCACCGGGGATTCAGTAATGGTAGATTTTCTGGGAGTTGAATATGACATTGAAGAAAGCTCTTTAAGTGGTGGCGACTGGTTCATTTACAAACCTGAAAAGCCGGCCACTTACCAGGTACCCTGGTTTAATCAAAGCAGGGTAACATACAGTGTTGAGTTGCCCGATGCATATATCATTCCGGTAGAGTACTTTGATGTGATAGAGAGATTGAAATATCATGGTGTTGAAATGATAGAACTGGAAGAAGATAAAACCCTGTCGGTGCAGTCCTATCGCTTCAAAGATGTAAGCCTGGCAGCAAGATCAAATGAGGGCCGGCAAACTGCATCTTTTGCAACCCAGACCATTGAGGAAGACCGGGTATATTACAAAGGCTCCGTAGTCGTTCCGATGAGCCAGCCACGGGCCCGTATCATAGCTCATGCACTTGAACCCATGGCACCGGGTTCTTATGCCTACTGGGGATTTTTCAATGCTGTTTTTGAACGGGTAGAATATTTTGAGAGTTATGCCATGGAAAGAATTGCCCGCGAAATGCTTGCCAATGATCCCTCACTGATGCAGGGGCTGGAAAAAGCCATGAAAGATAATCCCTCCATAGCCGACAATCCTTACGCCATCCTTTCATGGTTTTATGAGCAAACGCCTTATTATGACCAGAAACATAATGTATATCCTGTAGGAAGGATCATGGACGAAAATTTTTGGGATCAACTATAGGCGGCACCGGCAGCGACTATTGTAATAAAAACTCCAAAACCGGTACAGGAATTCTATCGATGGCAGGATAAAATATAAAACACCAAAAACCCTTCTGAAATAGCTACAGCCATCAGAAGGGTCTTTTGAAATAGAATTGCAGGATTCTTGTGAAATTAATAATCTGGGTACTACTGCTAATTTAGTGGATATGACTCTGTTTTGATAATAAATCAGATGCAGTTCGCCCGTTGACGGAAGACGGAAGAGAATCCACTTCGGTCTTCTGACTCCGTTAAAAAGTGCTGTAGAACCATTATCTGATTACGAAGCTCACCCCTGCCCTGGCTCCGGCCCACCATTGCGAAGTCCACTCATTGTATTGATTTTCATGAATTGTCCAGGAGGAAAGTTCTAAATCTTCGGCAGGATATTTTTCCGATGTCTTGAAAATATGATTGTACAATACTACGCCTCCAAACAGCTGTACGTTATCTGACAGATTGTGTGTATATATTGTCCGGATTTCGTTCAGGAAATTGCCCTGATCATCCCACCAATCCCAGTCATGATAGATTTGGGATGTATGGGCTTCCAGTTGCAGAAAAGAACGTTCCGGTGTAAGATTTATCCTTGTTCCTATACCATATCCGGCAGCTGAAAACTCTTTTTCCTGAAAAGGCCTGTATCCTACCGAAAAAATATTATAGAAAGCAGAAACCCCTATTTTGAATGAAGCACTGGCATACATTACATCGCTGGCTGCCAGTTCAAACTGACGCAAGCCTCCCTTTTTCACAATACTCAGAAATCCTACAGGCAAACCTGATATGGTGTCGCTTATATTGATAAAGCCCAGTTGAAGTCCTTCCATCCTGGAAGCTACATTCAAAAAACCAGCCATCTGAATCCCCTGCATATTGCCGGCAACGTTCATAAAACCTGCCATCTGAGTACCCTGAACGCTTTTTCTGTTAATATTGGCAAACCCTGCTCCAAACATTCCCTGGCTCTCTCCCATAGCAACATTCATAAAGCCAGCACCTTTTATCCCCTGTACATTGCCAGCTGTAACATTCATAAATCCTGCTCCACTGATTCCCTGGAAATCCCCCCGGTTAACATTCATAAATCCTGCACCCCTGACCGAGCTGCTGCTGCCGTTTACTACATTCATGAAACCTGCCGCCATGACACCATTCTGGTCGCCCGTAATGGTATTCAAAAAGCCTGCAAAATGCAATCCTTCCGAAGAGCCATTTACAATATTCAGAAACCCTGCACTTTGAAATCCTTTGAAATCGCCTTTTACAACATTTCCAAATCCGGCAAGCTGCAAGCCTTCAACCCTGCCGCTGGCGATGTTCATAAACCCTCCGGCTTCAATGCCATCCAGACCTCCGGTAATGCCCATAAACATATTCAGGCTTACCTGGTAACGGTAATCTTTGGTTTGGATGCCATCAGTCCCTACCAGGGGAAACATGCTAAGCTGAAAGGTTCGCAAGGGTTTATCCTCGGAAGTTTGAGCACTGAGATGAACAACAGAGAATACTGTCAGTAGGATGGTTAATGCTTTTTTTAAATTCATATTCATGTAATTTTAATTATTATGATAAAATCTCTGATTTAATTCAGACGACCCATTACAATTGGCATACCACAACCTACATATTCTTATAATACAATCAATTACACAACAATGTTGAAACTTTAGATTCTTATGGATGGGATCAACGCAGGATAGCGTGTACGATATCGTACAACACTGTACGGTTTAATGCAGTAAAAGGGGTTTGCAGATATTCACAGTATTAAAACCCTTGATCGTCTTTAGAGAAAAGACCTTCCTCATCTTATATCCGGAAGCACTGTAGTTAGGTTGATATTTTCTTTCTGGCCAAAGCCCACAACCCCAGAGCTGTAATTCCTCCGTTAACAATCAGGATTTCAAAACCAAATTTATATCCCCAGAGCCATTCCTGGGAATGAATGCTTAAAAGATAACTGAGGATTGGAGATGCAATGCACAAAAGAGGCACCCATTTGTCGCGTACCTCCATTTTGGTATAAAGCCCGAAAAAATACAATCCCAGCAGAGGCCCATAGGTATATCCTGCAATGGTAAAAAGCTTGCTGATAAGGGCTGTATCGTTGATGGCCCGGTATCCAACAATGATGAACAGTACAATGACAGAAAATGCAATGTGCACGGCATACCGGATTCTTTTTATCTTTTGCTCAGTCATGTCAGGTCTTCTCTTCAAACCCAGAAAGTCAATACAAAAAACCGTGGTGAGGGCAGTAAGCGTACCATCGGCACTGGAATAGGCAGCAGAAATCAAACCGAAAAAGAAAGTTAGTCCT
This sequence comes from Sphingobacteriia bacterium, assembly GCA_011390575.1. Lineage (GTDB taxonomy): Bacteria > Bacteroidota > Bacteroidia > Bacteroidales > UBA7960 > SKVR01. Next base: position 37,428 of record JAABSE010000021.1, on the reverse strand, counting down.
GCAGCAACACTAAGGTATTGCAAGGCAAGCGTGGGAAACAAATCGTCGGAAGTCTGGGGCAGCATAATATCAAACTGTCCGGCATAAATCCACAATACAGCACCCAGAAACAAGAACATGAGGTTGACCGGAATGAGGATAAAACCGAAAGTAAAAATGTTTTTCTGTGCATCCCGCAGGTTACGGCAACTGAGGTTTTTCTGCATCATATCCTGATCAAGACCGGTCATAACAATGGTTATAAACATACCTGCAAAAAACTGTTTCAGGAAAAACCGTTCATGGTTATGATCGGTAATAAACATTTTGGTATATCCTCTTGAGGAAGCTTCTCCCCATAAATCTCCCAGGCTCATCCCCAAAGAGTTGGCAATGATAAAAATAGTAATTATCACAGCCGAAATCATAAAGGTAGTTTGCAGGGTATCGGTCCATACAATGGTTTTGATGCCTCCCTGGAAAGTATAGAGCAATATAAGCACCATAAACAACCCCACGGTAACTCCAAAAGGGATTCCCCAGTGATCAAACACGAACAACTGCAGCACATTTACCACCAGGAACATGCGAAACGAAGTTCCAATAAGGCGTGAAATGATAAAATAAAAAGCCCCTGTTTTATAGGATGAAAATCCGAACCGCTTTTCCAGGTAGGTATAAATGGACGTAAGGTTCATCTTATAATACATAGGCAGCAGCACCAGGGCAATGACAAAATAGCCTGCCAGGTACCCCATCACCAGCACCATGTAGGAAAAGCTTTCAGCTTCCACCAACCCGGGAACCGACATGAATGTTACCCCACTCAGTGAGGCTCCAATCATACCGTAAGCTACTACATACCATGGAGAATTGCGGTTGCCCAGAAAATAGGATTCATTATTTGCCTTGCGTGCTGTAAAACGCGAAATGGAAAAAATCAGCAGGGTGTAAATGAGAAAACTAAATAATATTACATTAGAGGTCATGGGTGCAGCATTAAATTATAAGCGGCAAAAATAGGGAAAGTTTTCAAGACCAGTTTCAGGAAAGGAAAGCTTTCACTTATTTTCCGGAGTAAAAGCACGAATCATATAATCTTTTCTGTTATACCCCCCAAAAGCCCCCAATCCTCCCTCAATATTGCTGTATATATGCACGGATTCGGCAAAAGGGAAATCATCACCATAATAAAAATAATCTTCAACACTTTGATGAAACCGATAATAGGGAAAATCAGTCTGCAAAACAAAAACAAAAACAGAATCAATAGTCTGATAAGTTTCATTCTGGCCCGATGAACCATCAAAATTCATCCAGCCATAAAACTCCCCTTTGAAATTGTACAATGCTCCTTCTTCATCAGTAAAGAATTCATTGCCTCTTTCAAGCCATAGCTCCTGAGAGCCGACAAAGACTGTATCATTATTCCCATAATCATTTATCTGATAAGAACGGACAAATCCGCCGGTTCGGAAATAGTTGGTTTCAGTGGTTTTTAGAGGTTTTACAGTCCATCCCAGGAGCATCTCCATACCTCCCCAATTGTCATATATGATTCTAACATCTTCAAAAGCAACATCTTCTACACCATATTCGGGCACAAAGCATTCTGCTTCAACCATTTCTCCTTCAAAAGATTCTACTTTAAGCTGATAGTAGCTTCCAGCCTCTATGGGAAAAACAGCTGCCGGAACCGTAAAAGCTTGCAGGTTATTATCATACGGCAACTGGATAAATTCCCCTCCTGCAGGAGCCATATACACATCTGCATTGCCATTTACTGGAGCTACTTCACCCGATGCCACGGTATGAGGTATGCTTCGATGCACATATACTTTTATCAGTGAATCCTGTGGTGATATGAAAGAATTAACTACCAACTGAGGCTCACTGCCCGGAATATCAACATTTTCTGCTTCAGATAAAAAGAAGTCCTCGCAGCCTGTAAAAATCAGGAGCATCAAAGCAACCAGGAATAGAGAAAGAGTGTAATTGCGTTTTTTCATTAAAGGGTTTATCATGGCTCCTAAAATTTAAAATTAACAGTGATAGACGGGATAATGGGAAAAATACTCACTTGCATCAGCTTTCGGTTGGTTTCATAACCATAGTCATTATAAATCATTCTATCTTCCCAGTAATAAAAGAAAGGATTTTTGCGGCTGTAAGCATTATAAGCTCCCAGTTCAATGGTGCGTTTCACGGGATATCCAAAGCGAGTGATATCTTTATGAAATTGCAGCCCTACATCGAGTCGCTGGTAGGAAGCCGCCCTGAAACTGTTCTTCTTGTCATATACGTTGGCCGAATACCACCAGGGGTTATTACCCTGGTTTCCTTCGTCGTTGACCGTAACGGGATGGGTAATAACAGGGAAACGACCAGTGCCCAGATCAATTGCATTGCCGGTAGCATAAACCCAGGTAGCGCTGAAAGTAATCCCTTCAGATACTTCGTATATTCCCACCAGGGAAATATCATGTCGACGATCATAACGGGCCCAGAATTTTTCACCAAAATTCAGATCATCAAACTGATGCTCGATCCAGGAAAGGGTATAGCCGATCCAACCGGAGAAACGACCTGCTTTTCGTTGAATGAGAAATTCAAGACCATAAGCCCATGCATCACCGCTGGTAATATTATCTTCCCATGAAAACTCTTCTGCATTCTCCGGATCTTCAATGAACAGGAAAGAAGCCCCTTCCTTGTACCCGATGATATCAGTTGATTCTTTGTAGTAGCCTTCAACAGAGAATTCGAGATTGCGCGCAAGCCAGTCCCAGGCAAAGCCGGTAGCAACCTGCCAGGTTCGCTGAGGGGCAATTTTTTTCGTTGTAGGAACCCACAAATCAGTAGGTAAGCCAATACCCGTTGTGCTGAGCAAATGTACGTACTGACTCATCGCGGCAAATGAGGCTTTCCAGCTTACCTGCGGATATATTACCAGGTTGGAGTTGAAACGAGGTTCCAGGTATTGGTAAGTCTTTCCATCTGTGTATAAGTGACTGAAGCGCAATCCCGGATTAATTTTCAAATAATCCCCGAAACTAATCTCATCTTCCAAATATATGCCCGACTCCAGGGAACGATGAACTTCTGCATTGCGCTCAAATCTTCCGATGTCTTCATTGCGAAGTACAATGGCACTGGGAGTAAAGCGATGGTGCAAAAACTGCATCCCGGCCCGAACGTGATGATTCGACCGCGGGTGCCAGCTTAAATCGTACTTAAGACCCACGTCCTGAATGCCTGAGTTATAGGTCAAATCGAAGGCGCTGGTTTCATTATAAATAAGGTCTTTGTATCTTTCTTTTGAATATATTTCAAGCAGGTAATCAGAGAAAACAAAAGAAGCATTGGCAAACAATCGATCGGAAAATATGTGATTCCATCTGACTGTAGCCGTTGTGTTCTGCCAGAACAAGCCGCCTTCACTGCTGTCTTCAAAGCCTTGGCCTTTATACTCATCCTTGAAAAAGAACTTGTCCCTTCCCATATAACTACTCACAAAGATGCGGTTGTTGGGGTCAATATCAAAATTAATTTTGGAATTGAGATCATAGAAAAAATAGCCACCAAACCCATCATCGGACATAAAAGGCCGGGTAAGGGCATCAAGATATGTGCGTCTGCCCGAAATCAGGAAAGAGGCCTTGTCTTTGATAATCGGCCCTTCCAGGGTTAGCCTGCTGCTGATAAGTCCTATTCCGCCCTCACCGGTAAATTTTTGTTTGTTACCGTCTTTCATCTGTATATCCAGCACCGAAGACAATCTTCCTCCAAATCGGGCAGGAAAACCTCCTTTAAAGAGCTGCATATTTTTTACTGCATCACCATTAAATACGGAGAAAAAACCAAATAAGTGGCTGGCATTGTAAACAATGGCATCGTCGAGGATGATAAGGTTTTGATCGGGTCCTCCTCCCCTGACATAAAAACCGCTGGTTCCTTCTGTTCCTGACTGAACACCGGGCATCAGCTGTAATACTTTAAACATATCCTTCTCGCCCAGAAGGGAAGGAATATTTCGGGCCTGTTGTATCGGAACATCCAGGCGCGACATCTGTGCTGTTTGTGAAATACGGGTAAGCCTTTCATCGGTAACAACAACCTCCTGAAGGTCCAGGCTGGGGTCCAGTTCAATATCTATTCGCAGATTCTCGGTTAAGACCAACTCTTTGATAACCGGCACGTAGCCTACATAGGAAAAAATTACTTCCACACTGTCTGCAGGAAGAGTTATAGAATAAAAGCCGTACGTGTTAGATGTTGAGCCAATTCGAAAGTTAGGCTCGTAAACATTGGCTCCAACGAGGGTTTCACGGCTACCTTTTTCATAAATATATCCGCTGATGGTGTATCTGGTGGTTTGGCCGGATAAGCAGGTAATGGTTGAAAACAAGACTATTACCTGAAAGAACAGAGCAATGAATGGTTTCTTCATATACGTATCTGAATGGGTGGCTAATTGCGTGCAAAGTTGCAAATAATTACAACAAATAACGCTTGACCGGATTAATTATTCTTTAATTTATATTCAAAAAATAAAAAAATACAAATACTTTGATTGCATTTGCAACCACTTGCCTCACCATTTTTTATCAATATTCCGGGCAAACTATTCATCACAATACTTGTTAAGTAAAAAAACACTTTATGACGCAATATTCGGTATTCTGGTTTCGGCGCGATTTGCGCCTGGAAGATAACAAAGGGCTGTACCATGCTCTAAAAGAAGAAAACAACGTCATTCCTCTGTTTATTTTTGATACAGACATCACCGATGGTTTGCCAGAAAATGACGCACGGATTGACTTTATATATCAGAACCTCAGCAAGATGAAAGAGGTGCTGACTAAAAAAGGCAAACATCTGCTGATTAAAAAGGGAAAACCCACCGAAATCTTCCAAAAGCTTCTGAAAGATTATGCAATAAAATCAGTTTACTCCAATATGGATCACGAACCTTACGGTATAAAGCGTGACAAAGAAATTGCAGAGATCCTTAAGGAGAAGGGTATCGGGTTTAAAAGCTTCCTGGACCATTTGCTCTTCAATAAAGACGAGGTCCTTAAGGGTGATGGGACTCCCTACAACGTATTCACTCCTTTTGGAAGAAAATGCAAAGAAACGCTATCCTCCGGTCATTTAAAGCACTATGAATCTGAAAAGCTTCTCCCTCAACTTGCTGATTTAAAATACAATGAGTTTCCCGGACAGAAGGATCTGGGATTCACCTTCTCAGGATTCGATTTTCCGGGCAAAAAAGTTGAGGATTCCCTGCTTGAGCAATACCACAGAACCCGCGATTATCCTGCAGAAAACGGAACTTCAAGAATGGGAGTACATTTGAGGTTCGGAACTGTTAGTGTACGGGATCTTGCCCAACGGGCCCTGAAAAAAAATGACACCTATCTGAACGAGCTTTTCTGGAGAGAATTTTATGCCATGATACTCTGGCACTATCCCAATGTGGTGAAAAATTCTTTTAAACCCGCCTACGACAAAATACCCTGGCGCAATGACAAAGACGAATTCGAAAAGTGGAAAGCAGGAAAAACCGGATATCCGATTGTAGATGCAGGAATGAGAGAACTTTCCCAAACAGGTTATATGCACAATCGGGTAAGGATGATTACGGCCAGCTTTCTTACCAAGCATCTGTTGATCGATTGGCGATGGGGAGAAGCATGGTTTGCAGAAAAACTCCTTGATTATGAGCTTTCCAGCAACAATGGGGGTTGGCAATGGAGTGCCGGAAGTGGATGCGATGCAGCTCCCTATTTCAGGATTTTCAACCCTTCCGAACAACAAAAAAAGTTTGATCCTAAAGCAAAATACATCAAAAAATGGGTGCCTGAATACGCCACTGATAAATACGCTGAGCCCCTGGTGGAGCACAAATTTGCCAGAGAAAGATGCCTTTCAACTTTTAAAAAAGCTTTGAAGGGATAAGTGCTGTTAATTCAGAATACTGTCGGCTTCGTCGGAATACCAGTCTTCATCCTCATCTTCAAACCAGTCATCTTCATCGTACATGTCGTCCAGAGGAATATCCACCAGCCACTTACCTTCTTCCCGAATGAGGGTTACTTCAGCTATTTCGCCGTACTCAATAAACTTACAAAGCGCTGTAGCTCCACTCACCGTGCAATCAAAATCATCCAGTGAGTATAATTCCGGTTCATCATCTCCGGGCAAATAAGAGCCAACAGATGCCAAAGCTTCCATCATTTCCAGCAACTGCACGGTAGAAGCTGTTCCATATGCTGCTGCCTCTGTATACTCACCTGCAGCGAAGTGATTGGCAAACTTCATCATCACTTTTTCCGGTGTATCTTCTTGCTTACAGGAAGTAAAAAATACAGCCACAGCAAGAGTTACCAGCAATAACTTAACAACTTTCATTTTTACCAATTTTAGATAATGTTTGCTAATTTAGTTCAATTTTTTATTTTTCAGGTTATTGCAAGAGAGATATGCTTCAAATTCATTTTGAATTGTCACTCGCATTTAAAGAAGAGGCTGACACTTCACCGGTAATATCAATGGTCAATTCAACCACTTTTTCAATTTGACCATATTCATCCAGATGTGCCTTGGTCACCCCTTTGATAATAAAGTAACCCCCGTCTTTGGATTTTCTCCTTAAAGCACCTTTAACAGCTTTACCACTCCTAAGCAATTCCCAGAACTTATGATAGTTATCAGACTTTTCCCAATCGGGATTATCAAAAACAACACTATGATGTTTACCTTGTAATTCTGACTCCGGATACCCGCTTACTTTTTCGAAATTGTGATTGAGGGTAAGAATTTTTCCGTCCTTATCATACTCCAACACACAAAACATGGCCTCTGAGGTTTCTACAAGGGCTTGAAGATCCTTGTCTTTGCGTGCCATCTCTTCCTGGGTAGCATGCATTTCTTCCATGTTTTGCCGCATCTCTTCTTCCTGGGCACGCATTTCTTCAGCCTGTTGCTGAGATTGTTCTAAAAGATAAGCGGTTCGTATACTTATTTTTACCGATGAAAGGGTACCGGCAATATTCTCTGCTACTTTTTCAATGAACTCCACATGATAGGGTTCAAATTTCTTAAAAGAAGCAAGTTCAATCACTCCATACACTTCTTCATTCATAAGCAGGGGAACCAGCAACAGACAATTGGGGCTTTCATCCCCAAGACCGGAAGTTATCCTCATATAATCCTGAGGAATATCAGTCATAAGGATGGGTTTTTTCTCCAGAAAACAGGCTCCGGTTAATCCCTCACCAATATTGACTTTCCGGGTGATATACTTTTTCCTGTCATAGGCATAGCAGGCAGTCATCTCCAGAAAAGGTTCATTCTTGTTGTCATCATTTAAAACAAACAAACCTCCCTGGTTGGCATCCATGTACTGAACAAGATTTTTAATGGCGCTGAAACTAAGTTCTTCCAGATTGTCATTGTTCAACCTGAGGATATCGGCAAACCGGGCCAGTCCATTGGTAGTCCAGTTTCTGATGGTATCTTCTGCTTTACGTTTCTCTTCTTCTTCCCTGGCTTTATCAAGACTATCGCGCATATTGAGCAGCGCGGAACCTAACACATCATTATCTCCCAGTTTCTCGAAGCTGGTGTCCAGTTGCCCCTTACCAATCTTTTCGGCAAATCCTGCCGTTGCTTTTAAACCCAGCAATAATTTATTCAGACTAACAGCCATCTGAGCATTTTCATCTTTTCCTTCCACCTTCAGCTCTTTAACGTTGTTGATATCACCTGTGGCGATTTTTCCGATTACGGCAGTGGTTTTTTCCAAAGGTCTGGTTATGTGATTAGCAATAAGGTAGGTAGCATATAAAAGTATCAGTAAGCCCAAAACCACTATGATGAGAGAACGGTAAAAAATCCGATTGGCTTCGGCGGTGATAAAACTTTGGGGTATTACCACAGCGAAAGACCAGGGAGTATCGGTATCCCCTATTTGAATGGGAGCATAAGTTATTAAAGCATCTTCATTTAAGTTATCGCTGAAAGCAAAATGAGAGGTGGACTCGCCTTGCGAAATGGTTTGACTTAATGCAAATCTTTCAAAATATTCTTCTCTGAGCTGTGCAATATTCTCACCCAGAAAATCCGGGTTGGGATGGCCAACATAGGTGCCATCATTGGATAGAAGATAACTGTACCCCACCCCAAAAGGACGAATGGAAAGAACAAGTTCCTGGAAACGTTCAAGAATGATATCAGTACCAGCCAAACCGGCAAACTGGCCATTAATAAGGATAGGTATACAGGGACTTACTTCCAGCATTTGATCATCTTCATTGTCTGAATAACTGTACCAGTAAGGATTGGTAATGGTTTCCTGCTTTTGACTTTTTATCCGGGCATACAAGCTTCCCTCATCATCTCCCTCCAGGTTAAGGGTATCTCTCTGATAAATCAATTCTCCGTTTTCTCTCACCCAGGTATATCGCACACGCCCATGGGAGAGAGTATAATCAGGCAATAAAGAGTTTAATTCCAGGCTTATCCAGGTAGAATAAAATCCGGAATTGCGATTCAGAAATTCATACAAAACGGGAGAAATGATATCTTCAGTAATTTCAAGGGGGTAATCAGGGAAGTTTTGCAAGGCCCACCCTATACCGCGTGAAAGATTGAAATCTTTGTTGATCTCACTGGTTACCTGGTTGGCATATTCACGGGCCTGCATGTGGGCCATTTCTCCGGCATCCCTTTGAGCCTTCTCACTCATTCTGAGTGTTATATACCCAAATGAAACAATGTAGATAGCTGATGTTATGGTCATTATAAGCAATAACACCTTTTGTCGGATCTTCAAATTTCTAAATGATATCATTTTTATGAATTTGTTAACAAGAAGGTCAGTTTGGTTGCATCTATGTTTATCTGCTTCTCTGACATTTAAATCGCATTGTATTGCATGAATAATCGGGCAACCATTTTTTTAAAAACGCTAAACAACTGATTTTGCTCCCTGTCACTGCTTTTTTGCGAGCAAAATATATAATTATCAAACAGGTATAAAACAAAAAAAACCGGACGAACCGGTTTTTTTGTTTATTCTTTAACTTTCTGAACCACAAACAGAATCTTTATCGGAGCCCCATATTTATTGAGAATATGTTTGAAAGCTCCTTTTACAGGAACAGTGGTTCCGTCTCTCCGGAGAAGCATGAAGTCTCCTTCGAGACTTGTTCCGTTGCTCAGGGTGTCTATTACATTCAACATTCCCTGGCTTTCCATAAATACTTTATCAAACAATTTGTAGAAACTGAACGAGTCTACCTCATGCTCAGAATAATTTACCAGTCCTGAAAGAAGGGAGTTTATTTTTTTAACTTTACAATCAACCGAAAGCTCCATAATTGGAACGGAATGGTTCATGGCTTCAAAAAACCCTTCACTTTCGGTCTCTTTTCTTTCCATTTCTTCCTGGGTAGCGTGCATCTCCTCCATATTCTGGCGCATCTCCTCCTCCTGTGCTCTCATTTCTTCACTTTGCTCCTGCGATTGGTGCAGCAGCTCTGTGGTACGGATATTAATCTTAACACTGGAAATGGTTGATGCGATGGATTCAGCCACTTTTTCAACAAACTCAATTTGATGGGGTTCCAGTATCCTGAAAGAGGCAATTTCGATTACACCAAAGATCTCATCATTCAGTTTGAGCGGAACGATAAGGATACATCGGGGGTTGGAGTCTCCCAGTCCGGAGGTAATGTTGATATAACTATCAGGAATATCAGTAAGATAAATGGTTTCACCTTCCTGCAAGCAAGTTCCTACAAGACCTTCTCCTTTGGCAATGGATTTCTGCAGGAATTTTCGTCTCTCATAGGCATAGCATGCAAATAGTTCCACAGTGGGTTCTTCGGTGTCTTCACTAAGAATAAATACACCTCCCTGATTAGCCTCCAGGTAACTTACAAGATTTCTGATAATATTAAAGGAAAGTTCATGAAGATTGTCATTGTTTTGCCTGAGTAATTCTGCAAATTTTGCCACTCCTTGTGTAGACCAGTTTCTTTTGGTATCTTCAATTTTTCTTTTTTCTTCTTCAATTTTTGCATGTCTCAAACTACTGCGCATTTCTACAAGAGACAGTCCAAGAGTGTCTTCATCACTCAAAGGTTTGAATTCATGCTCAAAATTGCCAGCTCCAATTTCTGAAGCAAAAGTTACTTTTTCTTTCAATCCATCGATCAAAAAGTTCAGCGCCTTGCTCATATCACCAATTTCATCCTCTCTTGCCTTCAGATTGTGGTCGGGAAGTTTACCTTCACCCATTTCACTTAGGATGCGACGAAGATAAAGCACGGGTTTGGTAATCATCCTGACAAAAATTGATGCGATGATAATTCCCCCTACCACGATGATAATACCCAACAGGAAACTCAGGCTGGTGAATCTCTCCAGGGTAATTTGCATATCGGATTGTCCTTGAGCTACAATAGATCGCTGCACCTCTATAAGATCATCCAGGCTCTGAATCAATTCTCTTGTATTTCTTACAATGGTACCCCCTTCTTCCATCATGGGTCTGATTTCAAATATGACCATGACATCGTCATAGCTCATGAAGTCAGAAAGTTCGTCCATCACAAAGCCATAAGTAATGAATAGTTCGTTTATCTGGCGCAGTACCTCCTGCAGCTCTTCCTTCTGTTCTTCATTCCATTGTTGAGATATTCCAAGGAGTTCTTCGCGGAGAACCGGATAATCATCGTTAATCAAAGCTCTCAGGCGGTTTTTGTCGGGGTTGTCGTCAATACTCTGGATAAAAATCCATGTACCGATTAGTTTTTCTGATTCTACAATCTGATTTTTTAGCTCCATCAACATGTTCATTGATGGCACATAAATTTCACTGTTGCGATCATTTACACTCTGTACCCTGGTAAGGGTAATATAGATCGCAGTAATACTGATGAGAAAAAAAAGGATCAGGATTGTAAAACCAATGCTCAGTTTTCTTCCAATGGTTAGCCTCATTTAAAGACAGTTTTATTAAATTAAATTATACGAATTGCTTGGCAGGCTAAAAGTACAAAAATTGTATTACATGAATTGAAAAAAAATATTCCCTCTTAATCTCTGACAAGCAAGCGGCATTACCATTTTAGTCTGCAAGAATTGCCAATCGGGCGATTTCTCCTCCGGGATTGAGGCCCATAGCACGGGCATTATCCTGGCTTAATTCAAACCGCTGCCGGTTATCTACAATGGTAAAGTTTATCACAGATCCGTTGTTAATACCATTGCGTGTATCAGTGACTACCAGTGCGTTGATATTTTTTGCCTTCAGGGCATCCACTATTTCAGTTATTTTCCTGCTTTGACTGGAAGGAATATAAAGAATGTGACATTTCGAAATATCACCAACTGAGCTAAAATTGGCCGTTGCGATATTCTGGTTTCCGGCTCGTTTGGTCTGTGCCATCTCCTGAACCTCCTGAGTCATGTCGGAATTGCCATAAGTAGCAATAATAAAGTCGCCGGATTGATAATCCGCGGGCCAGGCTACCAGGCGGGTAAAATTATAAATAAATACAGATTGAATTCTGTAATCTGATTGGGCCTGGGTGTTGCCGATACAGATCACCATCAGGATTGAAGATAATACCAGGTAATGAAACTTTTTCATAATTATTCTTTTTTGGGTTTGAAAATCGTTTTCCTACTTAAGTTGTGAGTTTATTTTGTGGTTTCAGGCATAACAGACCACTATTTAACTCTTAATTAAACACATTTTCAAAATTAGTCCATTGGGGTCAATGGGCTTACCCGATAAATTACCTGTATTATACCGTAGTTTTCCACAGTACGACAAGCTCATTCAATATCATAGCTGTGGCTCCCCAAATAATTTCATTGTTGAAATTAAAGCTGGGAGTGGTGATCTGCTGACCGTTTGAAAGTTTTAATGTCGCCTCTTTGCGCGAATCACTCTTTAAAAAGAAGGAAAATGGGATTTCAATAATTGCGGCTACTTCGGTTGGATCTGCAATAAATGTATCTGCAGAATGATATATGCCGGTAAATGGACTTACAATATAATTGCTTGGTGGGATATATAGATCTGTAAGTTTGCCTATAAGGCTAACTTTTTCAGTCTTTATCCCGATCTCTTCCCTGGCTTCGCGCAGGGCCGTATGATACATGCTTTTGTCAGTAGTCTCCCAGCGACCTCCCGGAAAAGCTATTTGTCCGCTATGAACCCCATTATAGATGGGTCTTTTAATAAATGGTATGTAGAACTCCTCATTTTTTTCAAAAAACAGAATCAGCACACTGCTTTTTACAGCATTCCTGTGATGTTCTGTATTCAGTAAGTCATTCATTCTATAAGTGGGTGCCATCTGCAGCTGAGCATTGAAACCCGGCAATGGAGCATTGAAGCACTTTTTCAGTTTTTCTGCAATCATCATAAGACCATTATAGATAAAAATAAGAAAAGGATGATTCCTTTGGCGGAAACATCCTTTTCTTTAAAAATCATTTCAGCTGTTTAGCAACCAGCTCCGGCCTCAGTAGTCTCAGCAACTTCTACAGCCTCTTCTTCTACTTCTACCTCCACCTCTTCTACTTCTGCTTCCTCTTGTTCAACAACTTCAAAACCTTTGAGTTCTACATAGGCTCCGATTTCAGGTGTAATTCCTCTTTCGGCCATCAGACTAACGGCTTCTTCAGTAGAAGAACATTCGTGTCCTTCTTCTCCTTCATGCTCGTGCTCAAGTTCTTCCATGTTATTTACAACAGTTTTTACCAAACCTGTAATCTTAACATGTTTACCTTCGAACTCTGCATTGATCTGAGGCTGAAACTCTTCCAGCATTACCAGGATGCTGAAATCAGAATCATCTACCTGGTTAACCCGCATTTTGTCGCCACTGTGCTGGCAAATGTGTGTTATCACACCCTCAAAATTTACCTCTTTACCTTCGTATTCCAGAGGTTCAGACACCAACTCGGAGATCTTCTGATATTCAGCAACTTCATTTTGCTGCTCTTTTACCTGCCCGCAGGAAATCATTACAAAACCTACCAGGGCAATCAGTGCAATTCTTTTAATCATGGAATTTCTTTTTAATAATTGTTTTGGTTTGAAAAATCGTTGCAAAATTAATGAAAATAACCATACAAAAAGGCAATTAATTCTATAGACTTGTTATTTTGTTTTCTCCAGTACAAATGCTGAAAGAGATGGAATATAAAGACTTAGTATATTTTTACCTTCATTGTTTTCAAAGGATTGATGAACAAGATCCTGCTGCTGCCGATCATAGCCTCCCAACTCCCTGCTGTCACTGTCAAGCACAACTTTATATTTACCTTTTCCCGCTTCAAAAGCGTAATCAGTATATGAGTTGAAAGGGCTGAAATTAAATACAAACATGTATTTACCTCTTTCGAAAATCAGCACCTGATCTCCTGCATGCTGAACCCGCGGATAATGCAATTCTTTGTTCAGCAAATCGCGTTTCCTGAAAAATTTAATCATTGCCTGGTCAAATCGGTTAAGAAACTTATAACGCAATTCTTTATTTTTTACAAGGCTCCACTGTCGCCGTGCATAATGATACGACCAGTTATTATGTCTTCCGGGAAAATCTATCCATTCAGGATGCCCGAATTCATTACCCATAAAATTCAGATAACCATCTCCTGCTGTGGCAAGGGTTATCAAACGAATCATCTTATGCAGGGCAATTCCGTTTTCCACAATAATATTCTGGTGGCTTACCTGCATACTGTAGTACATTTCTTTGTCCAGAAGCCAGAAAATAAGGGTTTTGTCCCCCACAAGTGCCTGATCATGCGACTCTGCATAATGAATGGTATGTTCGTCTACACGCTTGTTGGAGAGATTATAGTATAGATCACCCACATTCCAGAACTCGATTTTTCTCTCCTTGATGGTTTTAATCCAGAAGTCTGGTATGCCCATGGCCAGTCGGTAATCAAAACCATAGCCACCTTTTTCCTGCGGTGTTGCCAGTCCTGGCATACCACTCATTTCTTCCGCAATGGTAATGGCATCTGGATTTACCTGATGAATCAGCTTATTGGCCAGTTTCAGATAAGCAATGGCATCATCATCCTGGTTACCGTCATAGTATTGTTTATATTCGGTAAAAGCGCTTCCCAGACCATGATCATTGAAGAGCATGCTGGTGATTCCATCGAAGCGGTATCCATCAAAATGATATTCATCGAGCCAGTACTTGCAATTGGATAACAGGAAATGCAAGACCTCATTTTTTCCATAATCGAAGCAGCGACTGTCCCATGCGGGGTGATCTCCCCTGGGGCCGTCATGAAAAAACTGGTAAAGGGAGCCATCGTACCTGCTTATTCCTTCTACCTCATTTTTTACAGCATGAGAATGGACAATATCCATAATAACATGAATCCCCATGCCATGCGCATCGTCGATGAGAGCTTTGAGTTCGTCAGGGGTGCCGAAACGAGAAGTGGCAGCAAAAAAACTGCTTACATGGTAACCAAAAGAACCATAATAAGGATGCTCCTGGATGGCCATAAGCTGAATAGTGTTGTAACCTGACTTTTTTATTCCCGGCAGAATATTCTTCCTAAAGTTTTCATACGTCCCCACACCATATTCCTCTGTAGCCATTCCTATGTGCGCTTCGTAAACCAACGGAAAGAAAGTTGACTTCTTCTTGGGGGCTGTGTGTTTCCACTGGTAGGGTTTAGCCGGATCCCAAACCTGAGCATTAAAACCATGGGTGTGTTCATCCTGCACTACCCTTTGTGCCCATGCCGGAATTCTTTCTCCACTATCTCCGTTCCAGCAAATATGAAGCTTGTAAAGGTCTCCATGCTTGAGGGTTTTCAGGGGCAATTCAATGCTCCAGTTGCCATTTCCTGTATTTTGAAATACATATTCTTCCCTGAGTTGCCAGTCAGAAAATTCGCCCTTCAGGTAGATTTTTGTGGCATTGGGTGCCCACTCACGCATGACCCAGGAATTCTTTTGTTTGTGTAATCCATAAAACAAATATCCAACAGCAAAATCAGCAAGTGTGGAGTCTCCCACCAGTTGTTTCTCTTTGTCTTCAGCTCGCTTAATACGGCCGGTAATAGCTTCTGCAAAGGGCTGCAGGTACTTGTCATTTTCAAGATATTCGGGGTAGTTCATAGTTTTATGTTGTTTACATCCTGATTATGAAGGCCATAGCTTCTTAACGGCTTCTGTGGATTTAAATTATGACGCAGTCAGAAATGTAATACTAAACAAAAAAACTTATTATTCATTACATATTACCTTACCTACATAATCTGACCGATTGGACTTTCAAAAATATAGAATTAAAACCGGTTTATCCTCAAAATAGTTCATAACTTATCAAATAAAGCAACTGTTAATAAACGCTGTATTCATTTATACTTAATCTTCTTGTTTTTAAAGAAGTTATACCATACTGAAAGGGCCAGAGCCAGAAGTGTTAATGTAACAGTAAGCCAGTCAACCAGCAGATTGGGAAAAGAATAACCCGAAACTCTGTGAACTAAATACGAAACATAGGAATCAGGGAGTCCATATCTTCCTGTTTTATGCAAAACAGTCCAGTGCCAGTCGGTAAGGGGGCAATAGCCCCAGCCATAAAAAATACCCAGCAGAAACCATGAAGCCAGGGTAAGCAGAATACTTATCAAATGAAGTTTGCGTGTTCGCCTCCAAATCCATCCTGTAAGGTTAAAGAGGATGAATAAAAAGTGGAAAATAAAAAGAAACCCATCCAGAAAGTTGAGCCAGTTCATAAGCATATCAGCTTTACTAAAGGTGAACTTGTCTCGAAAAAGTTTTCAACAAGTAGCGTTAATATAACCAAAACGGAAACAAAAGTATTTTTATGCTGTTTAAAATGAAAAGGATTTTTTACTTTTGCCCGTAAATCCCAATCGAATTGTAAATCTAATAATTATCAAAATGAATCTGAAAGAAATATTTAGCCCCAAAGTGCTTGTAATTGCCGGAATCATATTATTTGCTGCCATTATGCGCCTTGTACCTCATTATCCCAACTTTACTCCCATTGCAGCTATTGCACTTTTTGGAGGAGCTCATCTTGGCAGAAAGTGGCTGGCATTTTTCATTCCGCTGTTTGCACTTTTTGTGAGTGATATGATTATTGGCTTTCACGGTTTCATGATTCCGGTTTATGTGAGTTTTGCTCTTGTAGTATTGCTGGGACAACTGATGAAAAATAATGTCCGGTTTCATACCATTTTGGGTGGTGCTTTCGCATCTTCTATCCTCTTTTTCCTTATTACCAATTTTGCAGTGTGGGTCGGTAGCCCCTTTTATCCGCAAACTTTTGCCGGATTGATGCAGTCATACACCATGGCAATTCCCTTTTTCCACTCTTCTGTTCTGGGCGATTTGTTCTATTCTGGTGTATTCTTTGGTGGATTTTACCTTATACAACAAAAATACCCAACACTGGCCAAAATCAAAGCCTGACAATACTTTAGCATACTCAATATATTAGCCTCATTTTTAGTAAGATGAGGCTTTTTTTGTGGTTCCGAATTTTCTGGTTCACTGTCTGCATAGACTTGGTGCCGGAAATGACCATTGGGAATAGCGAATGATATAATACATTTGACTATGAACAGCCAGGCCCTGAAAACTGTTAAATATTCTGACAAACAGAGAGAAAAATCTTACTGAAAAAGGCCAAACCATAACTTATTGACTGGATGTATAAATATAGGGTCTGACAGGAATCTTATAATTGACAAAGAAAGAAAACCATTTGTTTATTTATCTTCGCCATAATTTTGTTGTAAAATCAAATATAGACCATCGTAATCCAATATAAACTTTAAAAATATTTTGACAACCATGTTACTATTAAAAAACTGCGAACTATATGCACCGGAAAAATCAGGCAAAAAAGACATTCTTATAGCAGGGAAGCAGGTTATTGCCATAGAAAAAAGCATTCCTGTGCCCCAGGGGCTCGAAGTGAAGGTAATGGATCTGAAAGGGCTCAGGGTCATACCGGGACTCATTGATGCGCATGTGCACATAGCAGGAGCCGGAGGAGAAGGTGGACCTGCAAGCCGGACACCCGAGATGCAGCTCAGCCATATGCTCGAAGCCGGCGTAACTACAGTAATTGGTTGTCTGGGCACGGATGGCATGACCCGAAACCTTGAATCAGTGCTGATGAAAGTAAAGGCATTGAGGCAGGAAGGAGTTAGTGCATGGATGTATACCGGTTCCTACCAGGTACCCACCCCCACCATTTTGGGAGATGCTGGTAAAGACATCGCGCTTATTGAAGAGGTAATCGGTGTTGGAGAAATAGCGATTTCCGACCACAGAAGCTCATTTCCTTCTGTTCGTGAGCTGGCAAGGCTGGCAGCTCATGCACGTGTGGGCGGTATGCTGGGAGGAAAATGCGGCATTGTTAATATTCACATGGGAGATGCAAAAAGCCCATTTAAACCCCTCTATGAGCTGGTGTCAATGAGCGAACTGAATTTCACCCAGTTTCTGCCTACCCATATCAACCGCAACTCCTATATATTTGAAGATGCAAAAACCTATGGCAAAAAAGGCTACATTGATATCACGGCGAGTTCATACCCCTACTTCCCGCAATACGAAGTTAAACCCTCCAAAGCCATTGCCGGCCTTCTCAAATCAGGCGTTCCCCTCAAACATATTACCA
Source organism: Sphingobacteriia bacterium (assembly GCA_011390575.1). GTDB lineage: Bacteria > Bacteroidota > Bacteroidia > Bacteroidales > UBA7960 > SKVR01. The sequence goes on along the minus strand of JAABSE010000021.1, from coordinate 19,720 downwards.
TGACCAGTGACGCTTGCGGTTCATTGCCTGATTTTGATGAAAACGGCAAACTGGTTAGTCTTGAAATGGGGTATCCTAAATCAGTTTTTGATGAAATTGCCGATACCGTAAGAGAAGAAAAGGTTGATCTGGAACTGGCCCTGAAAGTAGCTACCAGTAATATTGCAGATATCCTATGGTTGAGAAACAAAGGGAGAATTGCGGTGGCCAAAGATGCTGACCTGGTGGTAGTGGATGATGATTTCAACATCGTTCACCTTGTTGCTATGGGAGAGTTGATGGTAGAAAACACAAAGATGCTGCGCAAAGGAAGCTATGAATAATAATCATCAGGCTACTAACAAACCATTCAGCAAGAACTTTATACATTGATTATGAATCATAGTTTCAAAGTCCATATTCTGGGCTCCTCGGCTGCCATTCCTACGTCAACTCGTCTTACCTCTTCTCAGCTTATAAACTATCACAACAAATTCATGCTTATTGATTGTGCTGAGGGAACACAGATGCAGCTAAGGCGTTTCCATCTTCCCATGTTGAAGATCAATCATATTTTCATATCCCATCTGCACGGTGACCATTACCTTGGCCTCCCGGGACTCATTTTTTCAATGCACCTGCTGGGAAGAAAGAAAAAACTCCATGTCTATTCTCCGCCCGGGGTGAAGGAAATTATCGAATTGCAATACAGTATTTCAAAACTTGAACCAGGTTTTGATATACAATACCATATCATTACCAAAGGAAAGCAGCTATTGTATTCGGATAACCACATAAGCATTGAAACCATTGAAATGCATCACCGGCTACCAACCTATGGTTTTTTGATCAAAGAAAAACCTGCCGAAAGAAATATCATTAAAGAAGCCATCGATCAATACCATATTCCCATTGAACTCCTTCCGGGTATAAAAAAAGGGAAAGATTTCCTGACCCTTGATGGAGAAATTATTCCCAATGAAAATATTACCCTGTCCCCTGCTCCTCCCCGCGTTTATGCATGTTGCTCGGATACAGGTTATATAGATAATTATATCAACGAAATAACCAACGCAGATCTACTTTATCACGAAGCAACCTTTCTTCATGACAAAGCGGATATTGCAAAGGAAAAAACCCATTGTACCGCTTTGCAAGCGGCAACTATTGCCAGCAAGGCGAATGTGAAGAAATTGATGCTGGGACACTACTCAGCCCGTTATGATGAGTTATCGTTATTTGTGGAAGAAGCGCAGAAGGTATTCAAAAATACGATTTTGGCCGAAGAAGGTCTGATTATAGATATTGAACAGGAGAAAATTCAAAAGGAAATTTAGAAAAACAAACCTGCCAATAACCATTTGTCGCCAACCTGATTGTAACCCATAAAATTGTGCAGACCCAGAATCTGGTGCACATTATCAGGATGATGTGGCTGTCCTCTGAGAGCCTGCACGATAGGATGGTTATCCTGCTGTATGTAGCCTATGCTAACCCTCACATCCTCTATCAAACCCTTTGAAACCATCAACTCAATCATAATATTTCTGTTGAAAACAGTTCTGTTGTTTTTAAAGGTATACTGAGGAGAGTAACCAAAATTCCAGTCCCACCGTGTGTATTTCTCTTCCATCAGTTTTTCAATAGCAGCCTTGTCCTGAACACTAAATTGGTAGGTGTTTATCTTATCATGGCAACTTTTAAGGTAGTCCCCAAGCTTTTCCATAAATTCGTCCCTGCCTATGCTCACTCCCGGCAATGACGAAATATTGGTAACCACACTTCTGACAGATTTTACTGCTTTACTGATAAAATTAGGCTCCCTGCCCTTTATTGCTTTTTTGAGGCATTCCAGATCTGAATCAAATAACAGGGTACCATGATGTAATACTATATTTTTGAAGATATGCTCTGCGTTGCCTGAAATCTTCAACCCATTTACACGCAGATCATTTTTCCCTTCAAAACGTGCATCGACTCCAATGGTGGACAGAAAATCAATGACAGGTGCGGTTTGGGCTTTGAAATCCACAAGTTTTCCTTTTTCGGCCTTTCTGATAAATGTAAAGTTGATATTGCCCGGATCATGAAAAACAGTACCTCCTCCCGACAATCTGCGTATTACCGGAATATTTAGTTTTCTGACAAACCCCAGGTTGATTTCAGCCAGCGTATTTTGATGTTTTCCTACAATAATGGATGGATGGCTGCGCCAAAGCATGATGATATCACTGTCACAGTTTTTGAGCAGGTATTCTTCAGCGGCTATGTTAAAATAAGGGTTGAGGGATGGATTCTCTACAAAAAGCATTTTTATTTTGGTACTGAATGGTTAGGAGTTTGGTTTATTCAAGCTCGCTGAGCTTATTTTTTATTTTCCTTAATATGTAATGGTCTTCAACTTCCAATAACAATTGTTCAAGCATTCCCCGGTCATGAATTTTTGATATCGCTTTTTTTCTCACTTCAAAATCAGCATCTTTCTTCACCAGTTCGACCAAAACAGCGGGATCGTCAATTTTGGTTACGGCCTTATTTCGTACGTAATAGTCTGGATCTTCAAAGGCTACCTTAACAATTATCTGCGGTTCCATAACCTTTTCAAGCGCCAGAGCCCTCACATAATAATCTTCATCATTGAGGGCAATTTCAATAAGAATCTGCTGATCATCAATCTTTTTCAATGCATCTGAGCGAACATAAAAATCTTCATGGCTAATGGCTATCTTTTTCAGAGTGCTTTGTCTTTCTATGGCTTCAACGGCTGTTTTCATAATATCTCTGTCGGAGATTTCTTCTATCAGATTCTCCAGCACATCATCATCTTTTATTTTGGCCAAAGCATCTTTACAGATGTAATAATCTTCCTGGCTTTTCAGAACCACGTGGGCCAGAATCGTTGCGTCAGAAATTCGCCTTACTGCAGCAACCCTAACATAATAATCGCTGTCGTTAAGGGCAATCTGCATGAGCACATCCTGGTCTTCTATCTTCTCGGTGGCAGTTTGCCGCACATAATAGTCCGGATCATTGGCTGCTACTTTACGCAATACCTCCTGATCATCAATCTCCTTTATGGCATCAACCCTGTCATAGTAATCTGTTGCGTTAAAAGCTTTGTCTATTAATTCTTCTATCTTTTTACCAGGAGATGAATTGCTGTTATTTTGACGAATTTCGGACATGGCAGCACTTTTTTGATGAACAATTAATCGATGCTATATTTCATCGAAATACATGCAATAAAAATAGTCAAAAATTCAGGATTATTATAAAGACTATAAATATTTTTTGAAACACACAGGGAATCACCCTTGTGTTATCCTTTATTCTTGTGAATTAAATAGAATCTTCTCTCTTCCATCCCATACCTTTGGTGATACAAAACCCGCTTTTTAAGCATTCAACATAAAATTTTATCATTTTGTGCATTTTTTTTTGGTGTTAACAAAATTATTTCTAATTTAGCCCTACTAAAGTCATTTTTAATCATACGAATTAAAAATTATAAATAATAAAATCAAAATCAGGCTTAACCCCCCCTTAAGCAGATATAATTCAACAACATCTTTGCCCCCCCAAAGAGTTTTTTAAAAAAAGTTTAGCATTTTTTCTTCTCCTCCCCGGAGCATGAAAGTCTGGTAAAGTTTAAAATTCTCTCCTCCCCTGAGAATGCACTCACTTACAGCTACACGGTCTCTTAAACCTTAACAAGAGAAAGTTTGCTGGTAAATCGGTTTATTAGTTTGAGCTTATAAATCGTGATTCTTGTATTTTACATATGATTATAAAAAAATGTGAAAATATGTGGGGATTACCGATTGTAACATGTAAAATTTCTCCTTTTCTTTTCGCCCCAATGAATCTTTCCTCCCGGTTAGATTCTCCGGTATTATTCCTCAGATATCGGAATTCACTTTCCCCTTATCCTAGCATAAACCCCAATCATTAATTCAAAGTATTTATTCATGAAAAATTGAAGTTATGAAGAGAAAAAGAGTACTATTTATGGTTTGCTTTTGTTTAATACCTACATTGATTTTTGGGCAACAAAGGGCAATAAGTCAATTGGATGATAGTCAAAGGCAAAAAACAGAAATTAGGGAAACAAAACTTCCATTGCTGTCTTCTGAATCACTAAAAAACATTGATTCCAAAGATGTTATTTTTTACGAAGATTTTGATGGTTCCTTTCCGGACGGATGGCAAAATATTGTAGTCTCCGGCCCTGATGATTTCCCAGGGTGGGAATGGACAGATACTGGTGGAGCCTTTGGTGGGCAATTGCTTTCCACTACTGCTGACAATGGTTACATGATTCTGGATTCTGATGCAAATGGTGCCTCCGGGTTTCCGGAAGAAGCCAATCTTATAAGTATTGCTATTGATTGCAGCGATGCAACGGAAAATATTTTTCTTAGTCTTGAGCACTGGGCAAGAACTTTTGGAGCTGCAGACATCAGTATTTTTATCAGTACTGATGACTTTGCTAATGAAACATTATTATACAACTGGTCAGAAGGAGATGTAAATACCAGCAACGGTCCCAATCCCGTAGTTTCATTATTTGATATTACTTCTATTGCCCAGGGGCAAAGTAATGTAAAAATCAAATTCAATTGGATTGGAGAATACGACTATTGGTGGCTGGTTGATGATGTGACTATTTTTGAAGCATCTGCATTTAGCCTGACCATGCTTGACCCCATTGGGATGGGTGAAGTTTTGCCTGCTCCCGGTTTGTATGAATATGCTTTGAACACAGTTGTTCCGCTAAGTGCAACACCGGCTTTAGGATATACTTTTGATTTATGGAATCAGGGTGATGTAGCAGATGTAAATGCCTCTATCACTACCATTGAAATGGATGATAATAAAACTGTCCAGGCAACATTTACGGAATTAAGCCTTGATTTACTCTGGCACCAATACACCTATGGAGGAAACGCCAATAACAGTGCAGTAATTGATGAAAATACTGAATATGAAGTGGCTGATAATTTTTCTAATTCTGCTATTGAAAGTATTACCAAGGTAATGGTGCAAGGATTACCGGTTGGAGTTACCTTAGGAGCTGAAAGGGATTTGACGTTGCGGTTTTATGCTCCCAACAAAGCGGGAGAGCCCGATTGGGAAAACCCTGTTTCTACTCAAACAATAACTGCAAAAGCATATTTTGTAGAACCCCTTTCATGGAATCCTTCTTACAGTGTCTTTAAATATGAATTAGATTTATTAACTCCAGTGGATTTACAAGAAGGCTGGATATCAGTTCAGGCCGATGATACAGGCTCATTTTTTTGGTTAAGCGCTGATGATGGAGTCGGTGATGGGGATTCATGGCAAAGAATTGTTAATGAAGATGGGGATCCCAATGAAAACCTTACTCATGACTTTATGCTCGAAGTTTGGGGCCAGGAAGCAGAAGTGGTTCCTGATTGTGTAGCTTATTTAACACCGGATGATGAAGAATTAAATCAACCCATAGACCTTACTTTTTCCTGGCAGACAAGCCCTAATGCCACCGGCTATATGTTTTACCTTGGAGAAACCCTTCCTGCAAACGGCTTAGATCTTGGAGATGCAACATCCTATGATGCTGTACTGGAATATAGTACAACGTATCTCTGGAAGGTAGTACCCTACAACACATATGGCTCAGCAGAAAATTGTCCTGTATACAGTTTTTCAACTGGAGATGATCCTACTCAGGTTTTGCCATGGTCAGAAGACTTTACTGGAATTGATGAAGACGCAATTCCTTATGGATGGGATAAGACACATCCCAACTGGGGAGTTGTAGAAGGTGAACAGGCCGGGGGCACATCTCCTGAAATGAGATTCAATTGGTCTCCTTCTGCTACAGATGTATTTAAGTTGATATCACCTCCACTTCAAAGTACCGCCAAAGCGGATTACCGATTGGTATTCTTACATTTCATTGACTTTTATGATACACCAGCAACTTATAAGGTACAGTATTCAAGTGATGGTGAAACATGGGAGGATATATGGGAAGCAGTTGATCCTGACGCCAATGTAGGCCCTGAATACGTATTTGTAGACCTGGGAGAAATTGATGATATTTTCTACCTGGCCTGGGTTTACGACGGTAACTCTTTTAATACCAATGGCTGGTATATTGACGATATCCAGGTAGAAGAAGCACCTACTGAACCTGTATTCAGCATTGTACCCGACCCCCTGGAAGAAGCGTTGGACTTTGGAAATACCCCCATTGGCGAACAATCAGATGCGCAAAATTTTACCATACAGAACACCGGCGCAGGAAATCTTGCAATCGAAAGAATCATGCTGGATGGAGGTGATACAGGTGAATTTATTCTTACAGGTGCTCCTGATGAAGATGTGTTCCTTTCAACAGGCGAAACCTTCTCGTTCAATGTCGCTTTTGCCCCTATAACTGAAGGACTAAAGGAAACCAATTTATTGATTTTATACGCTGACGGAGAACCTGAACAATCTTACTCCCTGACGCTCAGAGGAACAGGTATAGAACCGCCGGCAGGCTCAACCTGCGATAATCCCTACCTGCTGACACTTCCGGTTATTGATTATATTGACAATACCGAAGCTTACGGAGACAACTATTCAAGCTCATGGATAGATCCAAGCAGCAGTTATCTCAATGGCAATGATTTTGTCGCTCAATTTACCCTTTCTGAAGTGGGTTATCTGAGTGGCAGTGTTGTGGGTGAATGGACAGGGGTTATTATACTAGAAGACTGTCCTGATCCTGATGCTCCTGCTGAGGTGCTTGCGCTGGGAACTGGTTCTGATGGTGGATCATTTACTGATGTAATATTTCAGCCCGGAACCTATTTTGCTATTGTATCAACCTTCCCACTCCCAGAGTTCACCGACTTTACCCTTAATCTTTCATTTGAACCTCTGCCGGATTGTGTTGCACCGAACAATCTTACAGCAACTGACATCACCAGTACCAGTGCCACATTAGGTTGGACAGCCTTAGGAAGTGTGACCTCATGGAACATCGAATGGGGACTTTCCGGCTTTGTACCAGGTGAAGCAACACTGGTAGAAGGTGTTGACAATCCCTATGTATTAACCGGACTTGACCCTGCAACCAGCTATGATTTTTATGTGCAGAGTATTTGCAACGGTGAAACCAGTGAATGGAGCGGACCTTTTACCTTCACTACTCTTTGTGATGTTTTAGCCTTAATTGATGAGGATTTTGAATTACCTGAATTTCCACCCCTTTGCTGGAGTCTTGTTTCTGGTTCAGGAAATTGGGCCCGTTCCACTTTGGCCAGCGGATATGATGTAGGAGAAGCTTCTGCGCGTGCTAATTTTTACAGTATTTCAGGCTCTGTTCCTTTTGATATGGTTACTCCGGAATTTGCAATTTCGTCTGCAAAACTCACATTTGACTATGCTTATGCCACTTATGTTTCAGAGGTTGACATGTTGATCATCCTTTACTCAACCGATGGTGGAGATTCGTGGGAATTGATCGAGGAATTGGAAGGTGGTCTTGATGGTCCCCTTAATACAGGAGGAGCATCATCTTCCAGCTTTGTTCCTAATGAAGACCAGTGGGCTACTCTTTCTTATGACCTGCCTGAAGGAACCAATAAAGTAAAATTCCAGGGCATAAGTGCCTTTGGTAACAATCTCTATCTGGATAATATTATTATTGAAGAATCAGGAGATGAGGGTATCACCCTTGACCTCAAAGTAATCCTTGAAGGCGCCTACAGTCCGGACCTGACTGAACTGATGCTTACACAGATTAACGATGTGCTGCCGCTGGAGCAACCTTTTGCACCGGAATTACCTTATTTCGGGAACAACAACCCGGTATGGTATTATGAAGGTGACGAAGCAATTGCAGAGGTACCCGACAATGTTGTGGATTGGGTACTTGTTGAATTGCGTGATGCAGCTGCACCCTCAGAGGCTTATACCAATACTGTTGTGGCTCGTAAGGCAGCACTTCTGCTGAATACAGGCGAAATTGTATCAGCAGATCTCAATCTTCCCGTATTCGATGTGGAAATCAGCGAAGGCCTTTATGTGGTCGTTTACCACAGAAACCACCTTGCAGTGATGTCGGCTGAAGCCCTTACGGAAGAGGATGGAACCTACAGCTGGGACTTCACCCAGGCCATGAATAAAGCCTACAGACCGCAAACCAAATCTTCTTATGGCGACGGACATAAGGAACTTGGTGATGGCGTGTTCGGAATGTATGGTGGCGATGGTGATGCCAACGGGCAGATTCAGGCTCAGGACAAAAACAATGTCTGGAATCTTCAGTCTGGCCTTGCCGGATACTATCCTGCTGACTTTGACCTTAACGGACAAGTTCAGGCACAGGATAAAAACAACATCTGGAACCCCAATAGCGGTAACGGTTCTGCCGTACCCGGTGACGCTAAGTGATAACCACCCTGCAGCAACCTGCCTGTAAAAGGCAGGTTGCTGACAAAGGGGATTTGCACAAGATTTAAACCTTGTAAACCCAATATAAAACTCAAATCTTTATCTCTGAAATCAAATGATTGTTAAACTAAAAATCAATTCCTATGAAAAAAACTAAACTAGTGTTGCTGATGATTTTTGCTTTTATGGCAACAGCCATTGCCGACACCAAAGACCCGGATCCCTCATTGGACTTCCGGTTTGCCAATGAGCAAATTGTTCAGGAGGGCGATACCTATTTCTTCCTGTTCGATGTGGAAGTGAGGGCCACTGAAGCTGGCACCTACCACCGGGATATGCAGGTGTACTTTGACTACAATCCTGAAGTATTTGGCAACAGTATCAAAGCCAATGACAAGATTACTGTGGAGAAAATCGGAATTATGGCCGAGGAGTTTTCAGGAAACTTCAAGTATATCTGGGTAAATGAAAGCATCCCACAGGGTTATGGTACCGATAATACCCCATCAAGGTATTACATAACCAGTGAAACTTCGTTCCCAACATTCGGAGCTAATGCAATGTTCCATACCGAAATTACCACCGAGTGGGCAGGATACATGCGTGCCAAAATTGAAATAACTAATTTTGGCTATCCCGCAGGAATCCAGATGATTGGTATGATTGGAGGTGTTACCTTTATGGATGGAGGGCAGTACTATCAGTCAGCTGATGCCCAACCCGTGGTATATGACTTTCCTTATGGCTATATGAACGACCTGATGGATTACATGATTTCCTTAGACGAAGATCCATACATCGTTTCAATTTTACCTGTTGATCCTGTCATTGTTCCTTTTGGAACTATACTGGATGATGCAATCCTTGCTTTACCGGTAACCACAACCATTACCGATAGTGATGCAGGAGTGCATGTTGTAGATCTGACATGGACCATCCCCGGTTATAACGGTAACCTGGCAGGTGATTACGAAGCCACTGCTACCTTTGAACTTCCCGCAGGTGTTGTGCAAAGCGAACCTGAAACAACCCTCGAAGTAACAACTACCGTTACAGTTCTTGAGGCTCCGGTTTACACCGTAACGCTATTGGCTGTTCCTGAAGAAGGAGGTGAAGTATTTGGCGCAGGCGAGTATGAAGAAGGTGAAATTGCCAGTGTTAATGCTGTTGCTAACGAAGGCTGGGTGTTTGTCAACTGGACAGATCCGGAAGATAATCTTGTTTCCGACGTCGCTGCCAATGATATCCCTGTGACAGAGGACCTTACTCTTTTTGCCAATTTCGAGGAAGAAACTGTTGTTGAAGGCCCCAACGTACCCATCGACTTTGAAGAAGATGGATTTGGCGCAGACTGGACATGGACAGTGTTCGAGAACGCCGACAATCCTCCACTGGAGATCATCTCCAACCCCGATGCAAGCGGAATTAATACATCTGCTACGGTAGCCAAGTTTACTGCCCGCGCTGCCGGACAGCCTTTCGCAGGCGTGGAATCAAAACATGGCGAAGACCTGGGTACTTTCGTTTTGGACGAAACAAACTCCCTGATCAAGATCATGGTTTGGAAACCTGTCATCAGCGAAGTAGGCATCAAGCTGGTAGCTTCCAGTGGATGGTCGCAAGGAGAGATAAAAGTAGCCAATACCAAGGTGAATGAGTGGGAAGAGCTTACTTTCGACTTCTCCGGCTTTACCAATCCTCCGGATCCGGAACTGGGTATGCTCGATCAAATCGTGATATTCCCTGACTTCGCCTCACGCACAGAGGATAACATTATCTATTTCGACAATATCACTTTCAACGAACAAGTAGAGCCCGAAATCTACACCCTTACCCTTTTGGTAAATCCCGAAGGTGCTGGTGAAGTGTTCGGTGCCGGTGAGTATGAAGAAGGTGAAGTGGCCAGCGTTAATGCTGTAGCCAATGAAGGATGGGAATTCGTAAACTGGACTGACACGGAAGATAATATCATTTCCGAAATGCCGGCCAATGACATCCCCATGACCGCAGACCTTACTCTTATCGCTAACTTCGAAGAAGAAGTAATAGAGCCCGAAACCTACATCCTCACCCTGCTGGTGAACCCCGATGGTGCAGGTATCGTAACGGGTGAAGGTGAATATGAAGCAGGTGAAGAAGTTACCATTACAGCTACAGCCAATGAGGGCTGGGAGTTTGTAAACTGGACCGTAGTCACTTTTGATAAAGACAACGGGCCATTTTCAGATCAACCTGTTTTTACTTTCAATATGCCTGAAAACAATCTTACATTACAGGCTAACTTTGTGGAAGAAGTAATTGAGCCTGAAACTTATATCCTTACCTTGCTGGTGAATCCCGAAGGTGCAGGTGAAGTGTTCGGTGCCGGTGAGTATGAAGAAGGCGAAGTGGCCAGTGTTGATGCTGTGCCAAACGAAGGATGGGTATTTGTAAACTGGACTGACACAGAGGATAACATCGTATCCGAAATGCCGGCCAATGAGATTCCTATAACTTCAGACCTTACACTTATCGCTAACTTCGAAGAAGAAGTAATAGAGCCCGAAACCTACATTCTTACCCTGTTGGTGAATCCCGAAGGTGCAGGTGAAGTGTTCGGTGCCGGTGAGTATGAAGAGGGCGAAGTGGCCAGTGTTGATGCTGTGCCCAACGAGGGATGGGTATTTGTAAACTGGACCGACACAGAGGACAATATCATATCCGAAATGCCGGCCAATGACATCCCCATTACATCAGATCTTACTTTGATTGCCAACTTCACAGAAGTTGTTGAAGGAGAACTGATAGTTACAATCGATATTACCGGTGTAACTTGTCCGGGCGATGACGATGGCAGCGTTTACATAACTGTAACCGGAGGTCAGAAGCCTTATGACATTTGTCTGGCATATGGCTGTGGCAACGAAGATGTATTTAATAAAACATCTACAGCTCATTATGGTGGATTATTGGCAGGCTACTACCAGCTTACCATAGTGGATGCTGAAGGCGTTTCATATGAAGAATGCATTTGGGTTCCCGAGCCTGATCCGATCATGGTGGAAGTTGATCTGGATGTTCCTCTTTGCTTTGCGGAAGAAATGACAGCTACTGCAACATACACAATCAGTGGAGGAACACCACCCTATACATTCGATGGCGAACCTGTTGAAGGCAATACTGTTGTGATGGTTTATGACGAAGAAGGTACTTTCAACCATATGATCAACGATGACAATGATTGTGGTCCTGTTGAAACTGAAGTAACCGTTGTATTCCCCGTTGCTATTGAAGCTGCCGTAGAATATGATCCCATTCTTTGTTTCGGCGAAACCACTCTCGTTGACGTAATTGCCGAAGGTGGTACCGGAACCCTTTCACTGTATAATGTGGTAGAGGGAGAACTGGTATTTGTTTCAGAACTTCCGCTGGCAGAACCCCTGGAACTGGGCGCAGGCACTTACACCTGGGTGGTAATGGATGAGAATGAGTGTGAATTCCCATTGGATTTCGAAATTACCCAACCGGATCTTCTGGAAGCAGAAGTGGTATACGAACCCATAGAATGCTATGGAGAAACTACACTGGTAGATGTTAATGCCATGGGCGGAACCGGAACCCTTTCTCTTTACGATGTGGTAGACGATGAACTGGTCTTTGTTTCTGAGCTTCCGCTTGAAGATCCGCTCGCTTTGGGAGCAGGAATGTACACATGGGTAGTAATGGACGAAAATGAGTGCCAGGTACCCCTTGAGTTTACACTCACTGAACCTGATTTACTGGAAGCATTTCTTGTTTCTTCCACAGAACCTACCTGTTTCGGTTATGACGATGGTTCTGCAATCATTGAAATTACCGGAGGAACACCTCCTTATCTGCCTGACTTTGGTGAACTTGACGGTAATATGCTTACCCTCACTAATCTCAGTGCCGGTAATTACGAAGTAACCATCACAGACGCTAAAAACTGCGGTCCTGCTATGGTTGAATTTGAACTGGGAGAACCTGACCCGATTACTGTCCAGCTGGATGAAGTGGTGGATGTATTATGCTATGGTGATGCCAGTGGTGCTATTTTAGTAAGTGTAGCCGGAGGTAATGGAGGTTTCATGTACTCACTGGATGGTGAAGTTTTCCAGGACAATGGTTTATTTGAAGACCTGCTGGCCGGAGTATATACTGTTTATGTAGTAGACGAAAACGGCTGCGAGGGTATGCTCGAGGGCATTATTGTAGAACAACCCGACGAATTACTCGTAGACCTGGAAGTAACGGATGTCAGTTGCTTTGGAGAAGGCGATGGCGAAATCATGGGTTACATAACCGGTGGTGTTGGTCCTTACAATGTATGTCTGTTTACCGAATGTGACGAAGATCTGGAAAACGGAGAATTTGATCCGGTTAAAGGACAAGGCTTCCTGCACTGGGATCTTATCCCCGGTGAATACATGATTGTTGTCACAGACCAAAACGGTTGTCAATGGATGGAATGTGTTACCATCTATGAACCCGAACCCTTTAGCGTATCCTATACTGATCTGGAAGACGTTACTTGCAATGGTGATGATACCGGCGAAATAACCATAGTATTTGAAGGTGGAACAATGCCTTACAATCTTTCATGGGAAGGACAGGAAACCTTTGACATTGAAGGCAGCAGCTATACAATTACTGGTTTGACAGCAGGAGACTATGCAATTTATGCCGACGATGCTAATGGTTGTGGCCCCGTAGTCATTGAGTTTTCATGCCTCGAACCCGCCATGCCTCTGATGCTTGAAGAATCCGAAGTGGGCAATGTAAGTTGCAACGGAGGTTCAGATGGTTACATCCAACTCTTCCCCTCAGGTGGTGTTGGAGAATACACTGTAAGTGGAGATCTGGATGCACTCTTTACCCAGGGCTTGATGGCAGGATTGTACGAGTTTACCGTTACTGACGAGAATGGTTGTTTTGTAACGGGAAGCGAAATGATTACCGAACCTGAGCCTTTGACAGTTACCATTGAAATTGAAGACCTTGTTTGTGAAGGTGATGGCGAAGAAGCTTATGCTTCAGACTGGATTTGGTACCGTCAGGGACTTACCAATGCAGGAAACCTGCCCAATGCCGATCGCAGTGATCCTGAAAAAGTAACCGGAGAACCTGAATACGGCGATGAAGTAGGTTCTTTCTTCTCTCTCGGATTTGGAGGTGAGATGATTGCTAAATTTGAGGTTCCTGTTGCCAATGGCCCGGGCAATGATTTATTTATTGTTGAAACTACTTATGGATCTCAAACCTGCGATACATATCCTGAGAAAGTTGATGTATGGGTTGCCCAATACATTGATGAAACACTGTATACTCCCGTCCAGGGTGAAGTTGACGTTCTGGGCTTAGGAGATGAGTGGATTTATTTAGGACAGGGTTGTCTTAACTCTGAATTTGATTTTGGTGAAATGCCATGGATTCAGTATGTTTACATGAAAGACGTAAGTGATCCTGATGATTTTTCCAACTCACAAATCAGTGATGGCTTTGATATCGATGGACTTGTTGCGATTCAGGGTAATCTTGAAGTGTCAGCCAATCTGACAGCAATGGCAGAAGGAGGAACTCCGGAATACATGTTCCTATGGAATACGGATGAAACAGATGCTATGATTAGTGTTTCTGCACAGGGTATGTATACTGTTTATGTAACCGATGCCAATGGCTGTATGACAGAAGCTTCTGTAGAAGTTTACTGTGGAGAATACATGGATGAGAATGATGATGACAAACTATCTGCTGATGAACCTTTCAGCGGATACCTGGATATTCTCAACTCCAAAGTATTCCCCAACCCATTCCGCTCAGAGGCTACTATTGAATTTACCCTTGCCCGCAATACCAAAGCTACTATTTATCTCTACAACCTGGCAGGTGAGAGAGTAGCGTTGTTGTTTGAAGGCAACGTAAATGCATTTGAAACACAACAAGTTAGATTTGGTTCTGAAAATCTCAACAGTGGTGTTTACTTCTACCACCTTAACACAGGAAGCGAAGTTTACATCAACAAAGTTGTGCTTGTTAAGTAAAATTTGCTGAAATATGCAGGTTTAAAAGATGCCCCGCAATTGTGGGGCATCTTTGTTTTTAAAAGTGTATGTACTTATCGTTGTTCTAAACAGCAAAAAAAACAGCACGAGTCTTTATGAAAAACAGAACTATCCTCCAAAACCACCACAGATTCAATAATAAATTTTGACATCACACTTTCTGTTGATACATTTGCATTTTGTTTATAAAACCTCAAAATCTTTTTTAATGGAAATACAAGGCAAGATACTGGAAGTGCTGGAGCCCAAATCAGGACAGTCATCAAGAGGCACCTGGAAAAAACAGGAATTTATTCTGGAAACCAATGAATCTTTTCCCAAAAAGATTTGTATTGCCAGCTGGAATGATAAAATTGATATCTCAAACCTGAAACCCGGCGACGAAGCAACTGTTTCGGTCAATATTGAAAGCAGGGAATACAACGGAAACTGGTATACTGACATCAAAGCATGGAAAGTTGATGTTACCAATCAGCAGGCTAAAGATTCCGGAAACCAGGGATTACCAGGTATACAGGGAGAAGATGCCCCACCTCCCCCATGGGAAAACGACCCGGGCGAATCTGACCAGGATTTGCCGTTCTGACAAAAACATTACAAACAATTATAAATCTCTTTGAGAAAACACTGAGATCCGCTTCGATCCAGGGTGTCGTATTCACCCTATCGAAAAACAGGTTGTTAAAGCCACTAAAACCTCAATAACACACAGATGACCAACTTAATCAATCATTTAACGTTAATCTGTTCAATAACATGACTGAAATTGAAATAAAAAAATTCCTTCACAAGGTAGAGTTATTCAGAGATCTCAGTGAAGAGGAACTCAATGTGGTTGTAAATCAAACTGAGGTGAAAGCTTTCAGACCACGGCAATACCTTTTCCAGGAAAACAGCCCTGCCAATAAATTTCTTTATATCATTTATGAAGGTGAGGTAGAATTATTTAAGAAAACACCTTTCGGAGAAGAAAAGCGTCTGACGTTTTTTGGCACCTACGACTTCCTGGGGGAAGGCACTATTATGGCTGACACGCCACATTCTACCAATGCCCGGGCATTAAAGAAAACCACCGTAGTAGGCATTTCTAAAGAAAATTTCACCAATCTGTTCGATACACAAACGGCCATTGCCCTGAAGATTTTTAAGGTAATCTCCAAAGTGATTTCGCGTCGTATGCGCCAGAGCAACTCAAAGGTGGTGAACGTTGGAGCGCAATACGAATCAGGACGAACACGCAAGGAACATGATTTGCTCGGTTACCGCGATGTACCACAGGAAGTGTATTACGGGATTCAAACCATGCGGGGTATTGAGAACTTTACCATCAGTGGTGTAACCCTTAATTTTTTTCCTGAGCTCATCATCAGTCTTGCCATGGTAAAAATGGCCTCCGCAAGGGCCAATCATGAACTTGGTCTGTTGCCTGAAGATATTACCAATGCCATTGTGAGGGCCTGTCATGAGATTATCAACGGGAAGTACCACCATCATTTTGTAATCGATATGATACAGGGGGGTGCAGGAACCTCTACCAACATGAATGCCAATGAAGTGATTGCCAACAGGGCACTGGAGCTTCTGGGTCATCAAAAAGGAGAATACAAATACTGCCATCCCAACAGCCACGTTAACCTCTCTCAATCCACCAATGATGCCTACCCTACTGCCGTAAAAATTGCCCTGATTGCAAGCAATGAAAAACTGGTTGAGGTGCTGGAAACGCTGATCGAAGGGTTCAAGGAGAAAGAAAAAGAGTTTTCCCATGTCATTAAAATGGGGCGCACCCAGCTGCAGGATGCAGTACCCATGACCCTGGGACAATCCTTCGGAGCTTATGCCACCACCCTGGAAGAGGAAGTGCAACGCCTTTACCAGAATGCAGATCTGCTGAAAGAGGTCAATATGGGCGGAACAGCCATTGGTACAGGTATCAATGCCGATCCTGATTACAGCGAAAAAGTGATTTACCATCTGCAGCATATTACAGGATTAAACATCAAACTGGCCTCCAACCTTGTGGAAGCCACCCAGGATACCGGAGCTTTTGTGATGTATTCTGCTACTGTTAAAAGACTGGCAGTAAAGCTTTCCAAAATATGCAATGACCTCCGCCTGATGTCTTCCGGTCCCAGGGCAGGGCTCAATGAAATCAATTTGCCCCCGATGCAGCCTGGCTCATCCATCATGCCCGGGAAAGTCAATCCGGTTATCCCGGAGGTTGTTAACCAGATTGCTTTCAAAGTAATAGGAAATGACCTTACCGTAACCCTGGCTGCCGAAGCAGGACAGCTCGAACTCAACGTTATGGAACCCATCATGGTACAAAGCCTGTTTGAGTCTATTGAAATGCTGAAAAATGGCATGACAACACTCTTGCACAGATGCATTTCGGGCATCACAGCCAACGAAGAGCATTGCCGCCAGATGGTCATGAACAGCATTGGGCTGGTTACGGCACTGAATCCTGTTCTTGGATATGAAGCATGCACCGTGCTGGCCAAAGAGGCGATGAAAACCAACAAAGGGGTTTACGAACTTGTGCTGGAAAAAGGGATGCTCTCCAAAGAAGAACTGGATGAAGTGTTGAAACCCGAAAACATGATTGCTCCGCAGCGTCTGAACCCCATCAAAAAGAAGACAGAGTAAAGATCTCCCATCTGAGGGGCGTATAAACCGTCAAAACTGCCGTTACTGCTATGCATAATAGCTGTACCGGCATTTTTGTTTTTGTTGAAGATATTTCTTCGCGCAACCATTGATGCTAAAGCCCCAATGGTTGCGTAGTTCAACATGCTCACTGTTCAACAGTCGAAACCACAATTACAATGAGCCTCCCTTCGGCAGACTCAGGAACCGACAACCCAGTTGGTTGTGCCTTAACAACGGGCTTATAGTCCTTGCTACTCTATTCAATGAAACCCGATTCGATGCAGAACACAAGCCTGAAACAACACCATGGTTTCAGAAGACACTGATCAAAGCAACCCCCAGAAGCATAATTAAAACTGCAAAAACCCTGTTACCCAGTCCCCTTTCTTTGAAGAAAATAACACCGAAAAAAACGACAAACAGCGCACTTGTACGTTTTACAGCAATTACATAAGCAACGTGTGTCAGCTCAATGGCGTGCATTTGAAAGATTAAAGTGAGCGCAGTAAATAAACCCACAGGAAAGATCACTGCAAAATTATTTTTCAGATGAGACACCTGACCGCGGGCCTTCCAGATTACCAGAGGAATCATCCCGACAAACAGAAATATACTTACCGATATTACCCAGAAAAAGGGAGAGCTGTTCTGCACCCCCACCTTGTCAATATTGGCAGTGATACTCCACAGAAAAGCAACAAGCAACATCAAACGGGGACCTTTTTCTGAAAACAAAGCCTTGAAAGGAGCCCAAAGTCCCTTTTTTCGGGAGGAAAACTGCAAAAAATAAGAGCCGACAACAATACACAATACTCCTGCAACACCTTTGGCATCAGGCATTTCACCAAGGATCAACGGAGATGTCACCAATAGAAACAAAGGGGTAAAAGTTACCATGGGCACAGTAAGAGAAAGGTCGGAATGTTGAATGGCTTTCAGATAGATAAGGGTTATCAGAACATTCAACATTCCTCCTGTAAAAAGCGCAATCCAGAAATCCTCGCCTAAATCCGGAATTTCAATGAACCAGAGCAAAGGAATTAAAAAGGGCAGCGCAAATAACCTCATGGCAAATGCTACCATAAAAGGATGCGTGTTTTTCAGTGAAAACTTGCTGAAAACATCCTTAAGGGCCTCACTTAAAGCAGTAAGAAAAGCTAACAGTAGCCACATGCCACATCTGATTTCAATCGTCTATACCGAAAGATAATAGTAAAGCAGCAAAAGAGGTATCAAAATACCGGTTGACACAAAATACCACCCCCGGCGGGTAAAACCGTTTTTACCCTTGAGCACAAACAATCCTGTAATGGCCAGAATAATTAAGCCGGCAGCAAACAAATCGGCAAACCAGGTCCAGAGCTTGCGGGGGGAATTATAGTGCAGAAAATTCACCTGGTTAAACACAGGGCGCTTCTTTATGGTTTCAAGATTGCCTTCACCCGTCCGTAGGTTAAGATTCACGGTTCCCCCTTCGATAAAAATCCGCATATTGTCGCCACTCTCAAGATGGGTTTTATAACCATTGGCTTCATCAATTTGCTCAAGAATTTTCAGGGCAAGGGTTTGCCCTCCTGAAGCGTCAGAGGGGACTTCCACGTTGAAAGCTTCCTGCCTGATGATAAAATTGGGATTCCAGTGATGACGATGGTTCAGCGCTATACCCGATAATCCGTAAATAATACACATTCCGAAGAAGAAATATCCCAAATCACGATGAACTGCCCGGTTGATTCTGCGTATATTCATAACTTTTGATGATGGTAAATGATGAAACAAGATTTTTATTTTTGCTATGATTCTGCTGTTGCAAAAACCGCTTGCAAATATAATTAAAAAAGCGCCCCCACAGTAATCACTACGCAAGGACGCTCACCTACAGATTGCTATTTTTATCAGGAAACTATATCATCACTTTCGCAGCTTTCAATGCTGCCGGAAGAAACTCTCTCTTCTGTATCAATCAACAAATGTTCTGAGACATTGGGCTGCAGATAGATAAATTCATCCTGCAATGGGTCAAAAATCAGCTGGTGATGTAAAAATGCTGATTCATGGCTGCTTTCAGGATCAATAATATCAACAATAAACTCAACGAAATAATCCTTTTCAGTATCCAGCTCTTTTTCTGTTTGAGCATGAAAAACAATCTTCTTTTCTATTGCTCCCTCAACTGAAATACAAAGGGTATATTCTCTGCCAGCCGGAAGTTCAATATTGAAGTTGCCCCACCGATTTGTTTTTACTTCTGCAACCCTATCTTCGCCTTCAAATATGATAACCAGTGCGCGTCGCACGGATACTTCATCTTTCTTCACCCAACCCGATACCTCGAAAAAAACCTCTGAAGCATTAACCCAGCTCACCAGCATTGCCATCATAAAAAAGATGATTGCTTTTTTGTGGATTGAAGATTTCATTGGATTTGCGGATTTAATAGATTAAAATTGCGAAACGGACAATTTCTCATCCTGATTAAGCTTTACAATAGTTATTAACACCTCGATAGATATCTGCTGTGTTACCTTGTTTCCAGGTATTAATGAGTAGAAAATGGGACTTCTGCTCCGGGAATTCAGGAAGAAGTTGTTGAAGGA
>JAABSE010000020.1 GCA_011390575.1 Sphingobacteriia bacterium | reverse complement strand
CAAAATGAGCCAGTGATGAGCAATGGCCACTAGGTCTTCGGGAATGTATTTCAGAAGTTGTTTTTCTGTTTCCAGGGGCATTTTTGCGTTGGTTGTAAGCCCGATACGGGCCGAAACCCTGAAAACGTGCGTATCTACCGCAAGAGCAGGCTTGTTGAACACCACTGAGGCTATCACATTGGCAGTCTTGCGCCCTACCCCCGGAAGCTTCTGCAATTCATCCACATCCTCCGGCACAATGCCACCAAATTCGTGGGTAAGCTTTTGGGCCATTCCCAGAAGACTTTTGGATTTGTTGTTGGGATATGAACAGCTTTTGATATACGAAAAAATTTCCTCCACTTCGGCTTCAGCCAGACTTTCGGCTGTGGGAAAACGCTCAAAAAAAGGCGGTGTAATGATATTCACCCGCTTATCGGTACACTGTGCCGAAAGAATGACCGCCACCAGCAACTCATAAGGAGAAGTATATTTCAACTCCGTTTCTGCGATGGGCTGGTGTTTCAAAAAATAATCCAGCACATACGCAAAACGTGCCTTTTTGGATAATCTCATTTTATAGTTTTTAGTTTATCCTTCAGCGTTTATAGTTAGATGGCTGTTATCCTGGACATTGCCTTGTCTCTATTCACTTTTCACTATCAATTCTCTACTCAATAGAATACCCCACCATCTTTCCTTTTTCCATGATCAGTTCATCGTCGAACCAGACATTAGGTTCTGTAACCAAGCCGTCGAGATGACTGTTGACAGCGATTTTTCCACCCATGGTAAGATTGTTTCCAAAAGCGATATGGATGGTTCCTAAAACCTTTTCATCTTCCAGGATCATTCCGGTAAGTTGGGCTTTGTAATTGGTTCCGATACCAAATTCGGCAACAGCACGGGCATCACGTCCTGACTTTTCAAAGAGATCAATGAGCTTTTGAGATTCAATACCTCCTTTGATTTGTTCAGCATAACCGTTGACCACTTCTATTTCAATGGGTTCAGCAATAACTCCAACGCCGGCCATAGAGCCATCAATCACTACTGTACCATTGGAGCCATCCTCCCAGGGGGCAAGGAATACTTCACCGGAAGGAAGATTGCCACTTTCACCTTTATTTTTCAGCACTCCTGTACTGGGAATGATTTTCCTGTCTTTTACCGGCATGGTGATATCTGTACCCTTTTCAGTTGTAACCCTGATACTGGAAACGCCTTCCAGCTTTTGGGCCAGATGGTGAGTAAGGCCAATGATTTTATCGTAATCAGCACTCAGGCAACGGGCCATGGTATCTATGGTAATGCCAGGCATTGTCCCCACTCTTACTCCCTCTTTTACTGCATTGCGACGTGCATCGGTATGGGTGAGTGATTTGGCTGTGGGGCAAACTACCACATCTACCTTTTTCATCATTTCTGCTATATAAACAGGAGGTTCCTGACCGTTGACTTCACGTGATTGTATCTCAACCAATACCGACTCCTTGCACAATTCCTTTCCGGCTTCGTGCAATGCTATGCCGATTTCGCGTTTTATTTCGTCTGTAACAATCAAAAGTGTTTCTTCTTTCTGCAGTCCCATGCAATCGCGCAAGGCAATTACTGATGCTTCTTCCAGTTGTTTCTGTGTATTGCTCATAATAAATAGATTTTAATATGTTCGAAAATTTTGAGTGTCAATTCTGTCTCCTATATCCCCAACAAAAACGAGGCCATCCAACTGATTTATTAATTGAAACAGTAAAACCCACTTTATTCAAATTGAGTCCGGGTTTCCTCACTCATGATATTAACTTTATCTTCCAGCCCCTTTTTAAACCGGATAATTCTGTCTCTTACAGCCTCATCTCCGGCACCCAGGATTTGTGCCGCCAGAATGCCTGCATTTCTGGCCCCATCCAGTGCTACGGTCGCTACTGGCACACCTGCGGGCATCTGTAAAATGGAAAGTACGGAATCCCAGCCATCGATACTGTTGGAGGATTTTACAGGCACACCAATAACCGGCAGGGGTGTCAGCGAGGCTATCATACCCGGCAAGTGCGCGGCACCTCCGGCACCGGCAATAATTACCTGAATACCCCTTTCATGCGCATGTGCAGCAAAATCAAACATCTTTTGTGGCGTACGATGTGCTGAAACAATGTCAACCTCAACTTCTATCTCCAGCTCACGAAGCACCTTTACCGCCTCTTCCATCACCCTCAAATCCGAGGAACTTCCCATTACTATGGATACTTTTTTCATGTCTGCGTTGTAATTATTTGGTTACTTGCTATGTTTTGATTTACCTCTTTTCACTTTTCACTTTCAACATTCTCTCGTCTCTACCATCTTGTTTCTACTCAATCATCTCTACCCATTGCGCTGACATCAGCTGTGTGCTTCTAATTACCTTTATTTCGCAGCGCTGATTTGTTTGGCTATCCAATAAACCTACTAAGGTTAATGGAATTTAAATAAGGTTTTTCTTTTTTTTGTCCAACTACTAAGGTTAATGGAATTTAAATAAGGTTTTTCTTTTGCAATCTTGTCTCTACTCTCGTATCTTTCGTGTCTGTTTCTCTGTCATGTTTCCTGCAACTGCGCTGCCATAACCGAAGGATGTTCTTTTGATAATTTTGCTGCAGCGCCTATTAAAACCGAATCTTTATTCCCGGGGCGACGCTTCATAGCCTGAGGGCTATGTTTCTTTGCCCCGGGCTTTGTTGTTTGAACCTTTCAGGCTCAGTTCCATCGTTTTAACTGGCCTCTGTACTCCTGCCTCTATTCTTTAAAGTTAACCATTCACATTTGACAACCATTTTTTCTCTGGTGTCTGGTCTCTATTCATTAACAATTAACGATTCCTTTCACTTTGCGCTTCCCACTATAACTAATCAACTATTCACTAATCACTATTCACTATTCTCTTTTAAACGCTCCTCACCCTCATTATCTCCTTTACTTTCAATGCGTTTTCTCTGGCCATTTCAAGTGTTTCTGCCGTAATGGTTACGTGGCCCATTTTTCTGTAAGGGCGGGTTTCTGTTTTGCCATACAGATGCATGTAGGCCCCTTCTGTGGCAAGCATTTTTTTAGCTCCCTCATAATATACGGGACCGGTAAATCCATCCTCACCGGTAAGATTTACCATTACAGCGGGTCTGATTTGTTTTGTACTTCCCAGCGGAAAGCCCAGGATTGCGCGCAGGTGCTGCTCAAACTGAGAAGTAATGCAGGCTTCAATGGTAAGGTGTCCACTGTTATGCACCCTGGGAGCACACTCGTTGATCCAGATTTCTCCGTTCTTATTCACAAACATTTCTACAGCCAGCACTCCCACAATGCCAAGTTTATCTACCAGCGACAACGCGAGTTTTGAGGCCTGTTCAAGTTTCTCTTCCGACAATTGGGCCGGACAAAAAACATATTCCACCAGGTTGGCTATCGGATGAAAAGACATTTCAACGGGGGGAAACGCTGTTACTTCACCGATTTGATTCCTTGCAGCCACCAGTGCAATCTCATGTTCTATGGCAGCCAGTTCTTCAATCAATCCGGGAACATCTGGAATGTTTTCCAATTCATTTATATTCCTCACTACCATTACTCCACGGCCGTCATATCCTCCTGTTGCGGCTTTCCATACAAAAGGCAAATGAAAAGAATGCTTCTCCATCTTCTTTTTCATTTCAGCTTTGTTTTTAAAGCCAAACCAGGGTGCTGTAGGAAGCTGATTATCGTCATAAAACTGCTTTTGCAGCACCTTATTCTGAATCAATTCTACGATTTCAGGCTGGGGAAACACCAGTTTTCCTTGTTTTTGCAGTTCTTTCAGTGCCCTGGTATTTACACTTTCAATTTCAATGGTCAACACGTCACAATCCGCACCAAAGGCCATTACCGTGTCATAGTCATTGAAACTTCCCTGCACAAACTCTTTACACCCAATGGCACAGGGAGCATCAACCGAAGGGTCGAGAACCCGTGTATATAAATCATAACGACGGGCAACATCAAGCAACATTTTGCCCAGTTGGCCGCCACCCAGGATTCCGATTTTTATTTCTTTCGAAGAGAAGTAGTTTTTCATTTTTTCCGTAGCATTGTCGATGCGGGCAAAGATATGAATTTTTTCTAAGCTCAGGAGGCTCTGCAGCTACTATTAAAGGCTTTGGTGATGCGTCGCAATGCATTGTTTTAAATTGTTTAATTCTACTTTTACATATTTCCTAAAAGGCAAGAATGACTTATTTATTTCAACTCGTCGGTAAGGTTAATAATTACATAAAAATCAGAAGTGCTTTATATTTAAGGTAGATCGTCTTATTTTCTTCTCTATTGTACTAAATATTTTTTGTCCATTAATTAATGTGTCAAAGTAGAATTAAAAAGTTATAAAATCTCTAAAAAAAATATTGTAACTTGCAAAGGATAACGATACTAACGATCGAAACACCCGGGGGGTTCAGCCGGGAAGCAACGTTTAGGAATAATCAGGTCAAATTAACTCTGCAACGGTATGAGAAAAACCTTAATCCTGATATTTTTTTTCAGTTTATTTTGGGCCACGTTAGAGGCAGCCAATGACAATTATCCCTTTGGAGGGCGAGCCGCCGGTATGGGCAATGCCTCAGTAACCCTTTATGACTTCTGGGCCATCAGTCATAACCAGGCCGGGTTGTCGCGGCTGGAAGATATGGCAGCAGGCGTATTTTTCGAAAACCGGTTTCTGGTTGAAGAGCTTAGCTTTGGAGCGGGTGCCTTTGTGTTCCCTACCCGTTCAGGAGTGTTTGGAGTCAGTTTTACCTATTTCGGATTCGACCTTTATAATGAAACCAAAGTGGGCATTGCATACGGGAGAGAATTCGGAGAAAGGCTATCCACCGGACTTCAGCTCAATTACCATCATACCGGCATTGGAGAAGATTACGGAAACAAAGGAAACATAACTTTCGAGCTGGGCGTTATCTTTCATATTTTGCCCGAACTCAGCATAGGAGCTCATCTTTTCAATCCCACCCGGGCTAAAATCGGTGATTTTGCAGACGAAAGAATTCCCACCATTTTCAAAACCGGGCTGGCTTATGAGTTTTCTGAGAGGGTTATGGTTATTCTGGAAGCCGAAAAAAGTGTGAACCTCGACCCTGTGTTCAAAGCCGGAATAGAATACCGCATTACCGACCCTGTTTACCTGAGAGGAGGAATCGGCACCAACCCTATGACCAACGCTTTTGGCTTCGGACTGGAGCTGGGAAATCTCAACATCGACCTGGCCACCTCCTATCACCATATTTTAGGCTATTCTCCGCAGATTAGTTTTATTTACCACTTCAAATAGTTCTGAGGATGCGGAATAAACCAGGAAATTTAACAAAAAAACTGTTTGCCCTGCTGCTTGTGGTGCTGATACTTCCTGTAAATATTTTACGTGCTCAGAATAATGAGGGAGAACCACCGCCTGAACAACCTGTTGAAGAGGAAGAGGTAATCCAGCGTATTGAATCCCTGACTGAAGAAAGTGACGAAGAAATAGATGCATCTGAGCTTATGGAAGAGCTTGAAGTGCTTCGGCAACGCCCCATAAATTTGAATGCAGCCTCGGCAGAAGATTTAAGGCGGATTTTCTTCCTCTCTGATATTCAAATCAACAACCTTATTCTGCATCGCCAGCGTTTTGGCAATCTTATCAGTCTGATGGAATTGCAGACCATTGATGGGTTCACTCCTGAAGTTATTGAACAGATCTCTCCTTATGTTATGGTTGAAGAAGCTGTAGAAAGAAGGGTATTCAAGTTAACCGATATTTTTGAAAGAGGAAACAGCCAGTATTTTTTGCGATACCAGCAGTTGTTGGAAGAACAGAGAGGATTTTCTTCCATAGATCCCGGGGAATTAGAAGCCAATCCCAATGCGAGATACCCGGGCAGTCCCTTCAGACTCTACTCAAGATACAGGTTTACCTATTACAATAATATAAGCATAGGCATTACTGCGGAAAAAGATCCCGGGGAGGAATTTTTTCGGGGCAGTCAAACCCAGGGATTTGACTATTATTCCGCTCATTTTTATTTACGGGATGTGGGACGCATCAAATCATTAGCAATGGGCGATTACCAGGTGCAGTTTGGGCAGGGCCTCACGCTCTGGTCAGGACTGGCTTTTGGCAAAAGCAGTGAAGCTGTGAATGTTAAGAAAAACGGATTGGGATTAAGGCCTTATACTTCGGTGGATGAAAACAATTTCATGCGTGGGGCAGGTACCGCCGTTCGGCTGGGAGCATTGGAACTAACCGCTTTTTACTCGAATAAATACAGGGATGCCAATGTACTGGAAACGGATACCATAAGCCAGGAAGCCCTTGTTATAACCAGTTTGCAGCAAACCGGGCTTCACCGCACTCCCCGGGAACTGGAAAACAAAAACTCGGTACAGGAAAAATTCATGGGTTCTAACCTTACATGGAGAAGGCAAAACCTACAAGTGGGAGTAACAGGATATTACATGGAACTGGGTGCGGAATTCCAACGCAACCTTTCTTTTTACAACCAGTTTGATCTGAACAAACAAACCAACTGGGCAACCGGATTAGACTATAATTATATTTACCGGAATTTCAATATTTTCGGAGAGTTTGCCACCAGCGAAAGCGGAGGCTACGCTCTTCTAAACGGGGTTATGATGAGCCTTGATCCACGATTGAGCATGAGTGTGGTTCATCGCAAATTCACGCCCGATTATCAATCGTTGCTTAGTGTTGCTTTTTCGGAAAATACAAGGGTGAGCAATGAAAACGGACTTTACATAGGTATTAACTCCCGGCTGTCAAGGGAATGGTCGATAAATGCCTATGCCGACCATTTTTCTTTTCCCTGGATGAAATTCCGCACTTATACCCCTTCGCGGGGATATGATTACCTGGCCCAGGTAAATTACAGACCGGAACGCGAGATTGAAATGTATGCCCGCTACCGGATAAAGAACAAACCCCTAAACGCTCCCGAAGACGCCACTATCAGGTTTCTTGAGGATGTGGTGCGCCAAAACATACGATTACACATCAGTTACCTTGTTTCCCCCTCCTTTACTTTCAAAAACCGGGTGGAATGGATTGACTTTCGTCATGGCAGCAACCATCAGCAAGGTTTTCTCATTTACCAGGATGTTGCCTACCGCAATTTTGCCAGTCCATGGGCCATAACAGCCCGCTATGCCATTTTCGACACCGATGGCTTTGATTCCCGGATTTATGCCTATGAGAATGATGTTTTGTATGCCTTTTCTTTCCCCTTTTATTCTGACAAAGGTCATCGGGCCTATATTGTAGCGCGTTACAGGGTCAACAGAAACATCGACCTTCAGGCGAGACTTGCCCATACCATATATACCAACCGCCATGAGATTGGCAGTGGGCTGGACCTTACAGAAGGAAATTCAAGAACAGAAATCAAGGCGCAGATGCGGCTGAGGTTTTGAAAAAACAATTTTTCAGAAACCCTCCATCCTACAACTTTGCAAACAGGTTTTTTTTATCTTTGCGGGGTTTTGAAACATCAACAAAAAAAATTTATCATAACACAATTCACCAAATAAAACAATTATTCAACTAAAACTACTTAAAATGAAACAAGGACATCCTAAGGCACTCTACTATCTATTCTTTGCCGAGTTGTGGGAAAGGTTTAGTTACTACGGAATGCGTGCTTTGCTCGTATTGTATGTTGTTAAAGAACTATATGTCAGCATGGGTGAGAATGCTGCAGACGTTCGGGGTATTGAAATTTATGCAGCTTTCGGGGCATTGGTATATGCAACACCTGTTATTGGAGGTATGATTGCCGACAGGTTTCTGGGTTACCGTAAAGCAATTGTCACAGGCGGTATCATGATGGCCATTGGTTTGTTTATGATGGCATTGGGGACCGAAATATTCTTTTACTTTGGTTTGGGATTTCTTGTTACAGGTAATGGTTTGTTTAAGCCCAATATTTCTTCCATGGTGGGAGGCTTGTACCAACAGGGAGATCCTCGCAGAGATGCCGGATTTACCATTTTTTATATGGGTATAAATTTAGGAGCATTTATTTCTCCTCTTGTTTGTGGATATGTAGCTGAGGTATATGGCCATATTTATGGTTTCGGACTTGCCGGAGTCGGCATGGTATTGGGACTTCTTGTTTTTCAGGCAGGAATTAAAAACGGCACTTTTGGAATCAATGGAGCCAAGCCCGTTACAGGGTTGGGAGAAAAGAAATCCTTCGGTTTTTCCAACTCTTTCTGGTCGGTTTTACTTTCCTTCCTTTCTGTTCCTATATTAACCTTTTTGATTTACAAAAGCCATTTTGCCGGTTACTTGTTATATGCAATTCTTGCTTTAGTAGTATTTATTGTAGGAAAATCCTTCATTGAAATTAGCCGTGTAGAGCGCGAAAAAATCATTGCCATTTTTATCCTGGCATTTTTCAGTACGGTTTTCTGGGCGTTTTTCGAACAGGCCGGTAGTACCATTACTCTGTTTGCCGATCGGAATGTTGATCTTATTTTCATGAATGCGCAACAGACCAACAGTATCAACCCATTGTTTATCATCCTGCTGGCCATTCCCTTCTCTATGTTGTGGACCTGGCTTGCCAATATGAAGCTCAATCCGTTTACGCCATATAAATTTGCATTTGGTATTGCTCAATTAGGACTCGGATTCTTGGTTTTTGCGGTCGGTGCACGTTTTGCTTCCGAAACCGGAATGGTTCCCCTTTCTTTCCTTGTTATTGGTTATTTCTTAATTACTACCGGTGAACTGTTTATCAGCCCCATTGGTTTGTCAGTGGTT
Organism: Sphingobacteriia bacterium; assembly: GCA_011390575.1. Classification (GTDB taxonomy): domain Bacteria; phylum Bacteroidota; class Bacteroidia; order Bacteroidales; family UBA7960; genus SKVR01. Next base: position 40,731 of record JAABSE010000020.1, on the reverse strand, counting down.
ACCAGGTTGTCGCCTGCCAAAGTGGTAAGTTTCATGATGGGCGTTTGGTTCCTGTCTATGTCATTTGCTCAGTATATAGCAGGTATCATTGCAAAGTTCACTACCAAGGATATGGAAGCCAGTGGTGGTTTTCTGGACAAGATTACACAAGCAGTTACCGGGCTTTCACCTGAGATTATAGCAGAAAAAGGAGTTACAGGGTTCAATTCGCTGCTTTCATACACCAACGTATTTACGACCATTAGTGTAATAGCCATTGCTACAGCTATACTGGCATTAATTGCCGCTCCCCTTATCAGAAAACTTATGCATGGTGAACACTAAAATGGCTGCCTATATTTAGCTTTTTTACAACAATAAAAAAAAAGATGCTGTATGAAAACATACAGCATCTTTTTTTATTACCAACTGATAATCCTCTGGTTTTATTCCCTGTGGTAAAACCGGAAATTCATTTTACCATCCCGGCCAGAAACTCAATCCCCACACCCCTTTCAGCCTTCGATCAAGCGTGAAAGGAATAGCATAATAGGGTTCAAGAATGATAGCACCAAAAAGGTTGATTCTCAATGATGGTCCTGTACTGAAAACGGGATAGCGCTGATTTTCCGCATCATTAGAGAAGTTCCAATCCAAGTCCTGCCCTTCTCGCCAGGCAATACCTGCATCCAGGAACCAACCCAGTTCAGTAAAGAAAAATCCACTGGAAATCAGGGCCAGTCTTTCGGGACCTGTGAAAGGAACTTTCAACTCCAGTCCACCCAGCATCATTCTGGACCCCTGAAGGTTATTGAAAAAATTTTCAAGATCCTTTTGACTTTCTACGCCCGGAATATCATTACTGATCTTATTTAATGATGAATAATCAAATCCTCTCATGTAAGTGGGGTAGCCCAGGTAAAGAGGATAAAACAAATTATTATCGGAATCTTTGCCATAGCGACCAAAGTGTGAAACCCTGAAGGCAACACTAAAAGGCTTACGGAACCAATACTTACGGTAGTCTGCAGTTACATTGTACATATCTACCTCTCCAAACATTTTTTCTGTGCTGAAGCGGTATCTGTGCCCTGTCATGGGTGATGCCATACCAAAATAGGAATTATCTCCTACATACCCAATGCTCAGTCTCTGCAGGTTAAACCCATCGCGGGTTTCTCCCTTGCTTCTGTCCTGACCACGATAGTACCCAAATTCATCATAATAGGTATGGAAAATATCGCGCCGAAAATAATACCATGCCTGGCTTGCACTTACTTCAAGCCGGCGTGTGGTTGAAATGGGATATATGGCAAAGCCACCAAACTGGGTTTCGAAGGTTCGCTCAATAATAAACTGGTAATCAAATAAAGGAATACTGTCCTCCCCAACATACTCTCTGTCAAGATTCAGGTAAGCAAACGGATACGGAATATGCGAAACGCTACCTCCCCAGTTTATCCTGTTTTTCTGGTTCACATACCCAATCTGTCCGCCAAAATCATAAATTTCTCCGTTGACCGACAACATGGAAAAGAGCTGGTTATCTCCCACAATATCACTGAACATCATGGCTACTCCTCCCTGCATACCGGTACCAAACCTGCTGGTAGCTACTCCTACTCCACTGCTTCCAATAAAAGTCAAACCAAACTCAGGGCGATAAGGCTTTATTTCGAATGAGTCAACAGGAAAAGCAGGTGTTCGTGTCTCTGAACTTAAAAATTCATCTACCACAGGATTTGTATTTCTGGTGAGAGGTGGGAGCGTTGCAGCATCCATGTTGATTTCCCGTGGATCTACTTCCACCCTGTCAAAATCTGACGGGTCGGCTTTGTAAACAATATATTTACCTTCATTGTAGTAACTGTAGCTTACATTTCCGGTGTTTCGGGCAACAGTTATTGCCGGCGACTGATGGGTTATACCACTGATACCTGTATAATAATCGGTAAGCTGAAACACTTTTCCGTTTCCAAGATTGAAATGATAAAGGTTTCTGAAACCATCCCTGTTACTCAAAAAGTAAATGCCCTCTTGTGTATGATCAAAAACCGGGTTGAGATTTTTTGCTGATGGAAAAACATCCAGCACCCTGACCGATCTTTGCGGACTCTCCATGTCCATTATGCCCAGATAATAACTGTAGCTAAGGGTGTCGGAGTTAAACGTTTCAGGAAGCATATCGGTAGCAAATGCAAGATATTTACCATCGGGCGACCAGGAGGGATGAATATAAGAATAGCGGTCGTTGGTTAAATTTTCCACCTCCTGGGTTTCCATATCGAGCCTGTAAAGATCGCCAACACCATCTGCCAATCCCGAAAATACAATGTATCTTCCATCGGGCGACCAGGTAGGATTGTTGAGAGAAGGGACACCCTCAACCGGAATATGGCGGGTACGGCGCGGACGATTTACATCCACAATCACCAGCTGATTCCTACCCTTTTTTACCGCCACATGCACAAACTTTTCACCATCAGGTGACCAGCTGCCCACAGATTCGAAAAAGTTAAAAGCATCAATATCACTGCTGCGGGTAGTGCTTGACAATTTGCGAATTATCTTGCCGGTTTTGGCATTGGCAAGAAACAAATCCAGTGAAAACAAATCTCTCTCAGAAAAGAAAGCAATAAATTCGCCATCAGGACTGAGAGACGGAGATATATTCAAGTCTCCTCCATTATTAGCATCTACCAGGATCTCCCCTTTCGCCTGATGCTTTAGAGAATCATCCAGCCACTGCTGATAGTGTGAAATAGTAGCGCTTTTCCATAAATCGGATACCGTATTGGCATTCAGACCTATTACCCTTTCTATGGCCCTTTCGTAGCCAAATTTCGCTGTTTCCCTGAATAAGGGAGCTATCAGATCATCTCCCCAGGTACGCCCGGTAAAAGCAACAAAGGCATGGCCATAACGATAGGGATTATAGGAATAATCGCGGGTCATATCCTCTAAAGAGGGAAAGTCATCATGCTTTACAGCATCCCGCATAATCATCGCAGTATGGGCATCTTCGCTGCCTATGGAGAAATACTCTGCCATACCCTCTACCAACCATAAAGGCAGGTTTCTCAATGAGTTGAGAGACAAAGAGTCATCAATAAACAAAGCCCGGAAATGAAATACGTGAACAAGCTCGTGTCCGATTACGTGATCCGTTTGGGCATTGGATTCCAGAACCGGGATCACCACCCTGTTTTTCATGGCTTCTGTCACCCCTTGCGTTCCCACTCCTATCATCCCGCTGACGGCTGTGGTTTGCTGAAAATCGGGATGATTGGCATAAATAAGTATCGGGCTGGGTTTTTCAAAAGTATCTTTAAATAATTCCTGATGCCTCAGGTACCAATGTTCAAACCTGTTGGCAAGCCCGTTAATAACCGAATCATTATCGAAATAATGATAAATGGTAAAATGAGGCGATTCATAAACCTGGAATTCAAATGTTTCATAGCTGGGTTTGTTTCTTCCGAAATACTGAGCATAGGATGAAGAAATGCTCATAAGCATCAAAAGAAAAAAGAAAAACAAACTCAAAAATTTTGATGTCGGATAGTTATCAGAGGATCTCCTTGAAGAATTCATATTATTGGGGATTAAATAAAACAATGCACAACTAACTTTATTACAAAAATTATACCTTCATGTTTACATATACCTTGCTAATTACCAATATTTAACATAGAAAGGGATTTCTTTTTGAAAAGACTTTATTTTTATGACTCAACATATCGTATTTCAACCATAAAAGTAACATTTATTCTACTCACACTTTGCCGCAGCGTAAGATTAAAAAAAATCAGGTAAAATTGATCCCAATACAACGATATAGATTTGTAGGTTTAATCAGTTAAAGATAAAACTATTCACTTTTTTTTTGCATTTTTGCACAAACTTTATGACACATGATAGAACAGTCTGAAAAATATTTTGATAAGTTCCGGAAAAATATAATCGGTGTGGAACAAACCTTTGTTTCACCATACGGAATTCAGAAACTCGTGTATGCCGACTGGATTGCCAGTGGCAGGCTTTACGGGCCCATTGAAAAAACCATGCTGGAAAAATTTGGCCCATTTGTGGGCAATACCCATACCGAAGCCAGCGAAACCGGCACGCTCATGACCAATGCCTATCATTATGCACATAAAAAAATCAAAGAACATGTAAATGCCGGTCCCAAAGATGCCATAATTACTGCCGGAAGCGGAATGACCACGGTAATCAATAAGTTTCAGCGAATCCTTGGGTTGAGGGTTTGTGGTAAACTTTCCGCTGGAAAATGTATGCAGGAAAAAGAAAAACCAGTGGTTTTTATTTCCCACATGGAGCACCACTCCAACCAGACATCATGGTTTGAAACCACTGCCGATGTGGTTGTCATTAAGCCCGGAAAAGACATGCTTATCGATCTGGATGAATTGAGAGCCGAACTGGAAAAGCATAAAGACCGGAAGCTCAAAATAGGTTCATTTACAGCATGCTCCAATGTTACAGGCATAAGAACGCCTGTGCATGATCTGGCACGCATAATGCACGAACATGAGGGCGTTTGTTTTATCGATTATGCTGCATCTGCTCCTTATGACGAAATCAATATGCATCCTGCAGATCCCATGGAAAAACTGGACGCAATAATGTTTTCTCCTCACAAGTTCCTGGGCGGCCCCGGAACACCGGGAGTTTTGATTTTTGACTCTTCCACCTACAATTCGGAAGTTCCTGATAATCCGGGCGGAGGCACTGTAGACTGGACCAACCCCTGGGGCGAGTACAAATATATCGACGACATAGAATTGAGGGAAGACGGTGGCACGCCGGGATTTTTGCAAACCATTAAGGCAGCCCTGGCCATCAACCTTAAGGATCAGATGGGAGTTGAGAATATTCACAAAAGGGAAAACGAACTGCTTGAAATTGTATTGAAAGAGTTCAAAACCATTCCCGGTCTATGGATACTTGCAGACAATACCCATGAAAGGCTGGGAGTGATTTCTTTCTATTTTGAAAACATGCATTACAACCTGGTGGTAAAAATGCTCAACGATCGCTATGGTATACAGGTAAGAGGAGGTTGTGCCTGCGCCGGCACCTATGGTCATTATTTGCTGAATGTTGATTATGAGCACTCCAGAAGTATTACCTCAAAAATCAGTACCGGCGATTTATCCGAAAAACCCGGCTGGATAAGGCTTTCTTTGCACCCTACCATGACCGATCAGGAACTTTATTACATCATTGAAGCCTTAAAAGATATACAGAAGAAATATCAAAAATGGGCCAGGGATTACAATTACAATCCCCGAACCAACGAGTTTAAACACTACAAAGCTCCCAAAGATTATTCTGATTTTGTTAAAGACTGGTTTAAACTAAAAGCACCCAGTTTGTAAAAGCTTTTGGTTTGGGTTGTTGGGTCTCAATTTAGTTTTACTTGTTTTCCTGCTATCATTGCACCCTATGCGTTGCTGAATATGCGTTGCAGTTTGGCCGTTTGGGTCTTCCACCACATTTGTGTAAAATCCATATCCGATTCCTCAGCATAATCACTGACAACCAAGGCCGATTCTCCTGATACAGGTTCATGACTGATTTGCAATTCCAGGATAAATCCTTCGTGAAAATCATCTGTCCATTCAAACCTTACAAATTCGGGTTCTTTTGACTCCAGTAGCCTGGCAGATTGATGGCTGCCTTCCCATTCAAACAGATATTCATCATCCTTAACATTTACTTTCTCAGCAAACCAACGTGCAAGCCCCTCAGAGGTGCTTATAAGGGTATAGAGCAACCTGGGCGAAACTTTCATGGGAAACTCGAGTGTAAATTTTTGTAACGGAGTCATAAGCAAATACTTTTAAGAACTATTGGTTGCTTGCAATATACGAAAAAAACCAATATTTGCAGGGTTTAATGGCATTATTTTTCGATTAGTTATCAACAAACTGTTTATAAAACAAAGGATTCTATGTTTTTGACAGGCTTTGAAAATATATTCCTGCATAGTGTGAAAAGGCACACAAAACATTTTAAGCAGCAATAAATAAAGAACCTTAACCTTTTATGTAAATATTTTGTAGGTTTGCGCAAATTTTTACAAGCTTATGCAAAAAAACATATTTCTGGTTTACTTTCTCACCTTGATGGCCATCGTATTCTGGGGCATTTCTTATGTATGGATGAAAGTCGTTTATAATTATTATGAGCCTATCACCACCATGTTTTTGCGTCTGAGTTTGTCTACTGTTTTCCTGTTTATCATTTTAAGCTTCTTTGGCAAAAAGGAGAAGATACAAAAAGAGGACTATAAGTCTTTTGTAATTCTGTCATTTTTTTCTCCCTTTTGCTACTTTATAGGAGAGAGTTTTGGTTTGAAATTCGTAACCCCCACTATTGCCGCGGTTATCATCGCTACCATACCGGTTTTTACCCCTTTGCTCGGGTATCTTGTATTTAGTGAACGAATTACGCGGTTGAACCTGCTTGGTTTCTTTGTATCCTTTACCGGTGTTATTATAATGGTCCTGGATTTTGAATTTCGTTTCAGCGCATCTCCCCTGGGGATTGGCTTGTTATTTTTTGCGGTGATTTCTGCTCTGGTCAATATTGTTTATCTGAAAAAACTGACCCTCAAGTATTCTTCCACCACCATTATCAAGGTACAGAACTTCTTGGGTGCCTTATTTTTTCTTCCCCTTTTTCTGATTTTCGACTTCTCTACTTTTATAACAGTTCAGCCTACTTCAGAGCTTGTATGGGCACTTTTGAAACTGGCAATATTTGCTTCTACCCTGGCCTTCGTGTTTTTTACCATCGCGGTAAGGGTTATCGGTGTGGCACGCACTTCAGTATTCGCCAATCTGATTCCGGTATTTACTGCTGTATTTTCTTATTTTCTTCTGCGCGAAAGCATCGATCTGAGTAAAATACTGGGAATCATCATTGTTATCTCCGGTATTTATTTAAGCCAGTCAGCGCGGCTGAAAGGGGCAAAAAAAGTTTAGAAAACTTTTTCCAATTATCCCTTGTATATTAAAATTCTTTACTATTTTTGCACCACTCAAAACGACAGCATCCAGGCTGCCAAACATGAGGAAAGCTCTTTAAAAACAACAAATCGGCGGGGTAGCTCAGGTGGTTAGAGCGTCGGATTCATAACCCGAAGGTCACGAGTTCAACTCTCGTCCCCGCTACAACAAAATAAAACCCTTGTTCATCATTCGATGTCAAGGGTTTTCTTTTTTTATATCCTTTCAGATTTGAAGTTCAGAAATATCAACAACTCAATTCCATATCCGTTAAAGTAGCTCTCCAAACAAATCAAAGTCAATGGCAGATGTTATCCTGACAGAACAGAATTCTCCCGTAACAATACCTTGCTGCTTTGCCACATAAACTTCATTGTCTACTTCAGGAGAATCATACTCTGTTCGTCCCACAAAATAATCCTCCTCTTCTCTGTCGATAAGCACCCGAAATGTCTGTCCGATTTTTTGCTGATTCAATTCCAGTGATAGGGTCTGTTGCAATTCCATTATCGTATCTGCTCTTTGCTGCTTTTCCTTGTCGCTGACAGTATCCTTCAGTTCGTAGGCTTTTGTTCCTTCTTCGGGCGAATAAGTAAAAACCCCAAGTCTTTCAAACCGGGTTTCTTTTACAAATTCAAGCAGTTCTTCAAAATGTTCCTTTGTTTCGCCGGGATAACCCACCAGTAAAGTAGTTCTTAATGCCACATCGGGCACTTTGCTGCGAAATGCATCTATCAAAGCAAGGGTGGTAGCCTTGTCAGTATTGCGGCGCATGGATTTCAGGATAGGATCACTTATATGTTGCAGGGGAATATCAAGATATCGACAGATTTTTGGCTCTGCAGCCATGAGGTCAATTACTTCTGTGGGAAAATTTCGGGGATAGGCATAATGCAGACGAATCCACTCAATTCCATCCAATTTAACCAATTCACGAAGTAAATCGGCCAGCATACTTCTTTTTTCCAGATCAAAGCCGTAATAGCTCAAATCCTGGGCTATCAGCAGCAATTCCTTAACTCCTTTGCGGGCAAGCTCTGCAGCCTCTGCCACAAGACTTTCTACGGGCCTTGAAATGAATTTTCCCCGAATCAATGGAATGGCACAAAAAGAACATGTACGATCACACCCTTCTGCAATTTTCAGGTAAGCAAAATGAGATGGTGTTGTAAGCATCCGCTCCTGGTTGCTGTCAGAGTATTTTTGACGGAGATAGCCGAAAAGCTCTGAAGGGTTGTCAACCCCAAACCATGCATCAGCCTCAGGAATTTCTTTCTTCAGAGTATCCTTGTATCGCTGCGACAAGCAGCCGGTAACAATTACCTCCTTCACCAAACCTTGCTTTTTGGCTTCCGTGTATTGCAGAATAGTATCGATGGATTCTTCTTTGGCATCCCCAATAAAACCACAGGTATTGATAACCACTATATCTGATGGGCCATCGGCATCGTGGGTAATTCTAAAAGGGCCATACTGAAGCTGGCCCATAATTTTTTCTGAATCCACCAGGTTTTTCGAACAACCCAGTGTTATAATATTAATATGTTTTTTGGAAGTCATAATAGTAATAAAAAATAACGGATTGACTCCTTATAAATTAGAAGCAACCCGAATGAATGCATATGCAAATCTCTGTTTTACCGGTCAAAAAGGGTATCAACAAATGCGTCACGATCAAAAATCTGCAGATCATCCACGCCTTCCCCCACACCGATATATTTTACAGGTATTTTAAACTGGTCACTGACGCCAATTACAACACCCCCTTTGGCAGTTCCATCGAGTTTGGTAATGGCCAGTGCATTTACCTCTGTAGCAGCCGTAAACTGCTTTGCCTGTTCAAAAGCATTCTGGCCGGTAGAACCATCCAGCACAAGCAGAATTTCGTGTGGAGCAGTGACCACATGTTTTTGCATTACGCGTTTAATTTTGGTGAGCTCATTCATCAAACCAATTTTATTATGCAACCTGCCGGCGGTATCTATGATAGCTACATCTATTTTGTGTTGTTTGGCATAAGAAACGGTCTCAAAAGCCACCGAAGCCGGATCTGCTCCCATACCCTGGGATACAATGGGTACATCGACTCTTTGTGACCAGATGGTCAACTGATTTACGGCTGCCGCCCTGAAGGTATCTGAAGCTCCTAAAACAACAGATTTTCCGGCAGCCTTGAATTTATGTGCCAACTTGCCAATGGTGGTGGTTTTTCCTACGCCATTTACTCCTACTACCATGATTACATAAGGACCTTCAATATTTTCAATGCCGAAGTCTTTGAAATCATTGATGGTATTTTCAGCCAGCAAACCTTTGATCTCTTCTCTCAGGATACGATTAAGATCTTCGGTTCCGAGGTATTTGTCTTTTGCAACCCTTTCTTCAATTCGTTCAATAATGCGCAAAGTAGTTGTAACGCCCACATCAGATGTAACCAAAACCTCTTCCAGGTTGTCAAGCACATCAGCATCAACGACCGATTTTCCAACAACGGCTTTACCCAGTTTTGAGAAAAAAGTCTCACGGGTTTTATCCAGCCCTTTATCGAGTTTCTCTTGTTTATTCTTGGAGAAAATATCAAACAATCCCATTGGTAAATTTTTATAAAATATCGGAAATACATGGCAAAACAGCCAGATTGACTGCCTGTAAGGGCAAAGATAATAAAAAAGACTTCCAAAATAGTAACATTCGGGAAGTCTTTCCAATATATGTACTTTACTGTAAGGCGGGTATAAAACCGCCTTCAAACAGAGTGAAAACTAATCAGCAGAAGAATTATTTTTTAGCAAAATATTCTTTTACTTTATCAGAGGCTACAATATCTTCTTTAAAAGCATAAGCTCCTGATTTGGGTGATTTTTCCATTTTGATAACTTTAGCATACCCTTTACCGGTATCGGTTTTCAGAGATGCAACAACTTTCTTTGCCATAGTTTAATTATTTTATTTCGCGGTGAACAGTCATTTTTCTTAAAATAGGATTGTACTTTTTCAGCTCAAGCCTGTCTGGGGTATTCTTCTTGTTCTTGGTAGAAATGTACCTTGAAGTACCCGGCATTCCGCTGGTTTTGTGCTCTGTGCATTCCAGGATAACCTGCAATCTTGCGTCTTTAGATTTCTTTGCCATTTTAGTATGAAGTATTTTGAGGTTTCATTTTCAGGAGCGCAAAGTTAAGCAATAAATCTTTTTCAGCAAAGGATTCTTCAAAAATAAATCAGAACAAATGTATTCTTGTTTTAAATCATTTCAAAAAAGAATTTGAAAATCGTTATACCACTTGTTTGGCCCAGATTATAGGGACAAACAAATCATAAACATTTTTCATTTCCTGTATTGAACCCTGAACCGGCAAACATAAAATTTACCTCATACAACTACAAAACCTTAAACAGCCTTAAAAATTTGATATTCTGTATTTTTTGTTATAATTTCGTATTTAATTAAACATTGGGGTGTATCTCATTGAAAAAATAGTGAGGACACCCCATGATTTTTTATTTAATTTATATATTGATTTTATGAGTAAACCTAAAGTAATCACGCTGACGTATGAACTTCGTTCAGGAAGTGCAGAAGGAGAAGTAATCGAGATCGCAGGAAAAGATAAACCGGCAGAATTTCTGTTTGGTGTAGGAAACCTGGTACCTGATTTTGAAAACAACATCAACGATCTTCAGAATGGTGAAACTTTTGACTTTATGATCCCCGCGGATAAGGCTTATGGGACAACTGACCCAACTGCCGTTATTGACTTGCCCAGAAATGTTTTTGTCATTGATGGTGAAGAGGCTACCGATATGCTTTTTGAAGGAAATGTAGTTACCATGCGCGATCAAAACGGGCAACCTCTACAGGGGAAAATTCTGGAAATAGAAGATGAAAAAGTAAAAATGGATTTTAATCACCCACTTGCAGGACACGATCTTCATTTTAAAGGTGAAATTCTCAATACCAGAGAAGCCAACCAGGAAGAAATTGAACATAAGCATGTACACACCGGCAAAGACGGTCACTAAAGATACAGATTGGAAATTTGCACAACAAGAAGAGAAAAGAAATTTCTCTTTGCCCAAAAACAATATTTTTTATTAGCCTGAATATGTGCATTTTACAATCTTGAAAAAATATTTCTGAAATATAGCTGATTTGCTATGTTTTTTCAGAATATTTAATATCTTTGTGATGAATTAAATTTTTTATTCTTATTATTTAACGATTATGAATAACGGAAAAGTAAAGTTTTTTAATCAAACCAAAGGTTTTGGTTTTATCCAGGAAGAAGACTCAGACAAGGAGTACTTCGTACATGCAACAGGGCTGATCGATGAGATCCGCGAAAATGATGACGTAACTTTTGACCTTAAAGAAGGTAAAAAAGGATTAAATGCAGTGAATGTTCGATTGGCTTAAAAGCCCTCTACATAACTCATTTATGAATTAAAAAAGCCTTACAGTGTAAGGCTTTTTTAATATATCCTCAAATTTAGACCCTACTGTTATATCCAATAGTTTTTAAGCAAATACCATGACTGAAAAATCAAAAATACAGCGCATAAAATCGCACAATATTTACCAGTCAGTTTTTATGCCTGAAGGCAACCCGGTGGCGATTATTCAAATAAACCATGGGCTGGCAGAGCATAGTTTACGTTATCACGATTTTGCACGATACTTATGTGAACGCGGATTTGGGGTTTACCTGCATGATCATCCCGGCCATGGAAAATCGGCAGAAACAGACCAACAAAAAGGACACTTGCCCTGGAAAACCGGATGGGATGATATGCTCAGTGTAATTCACGGCATTAATAAATCCATCCGCAAATCCCATCCCGGCCTGCCTGTTTTCCTAATGGGCCACAGCATGGGGTCATTGCTGGCTAGATATTATAACAGTACATTTCCCATGTACTTTAAAGGGATGATTCTCTCAGGCACCGGCAATCCGGACATACTTATTTCGAAATCTTTTCTTGCACTGGTAAAAACAATCTATATTGTAAAGCCCGATACCCATAAAAGCAATTGGGTCAATAATCTTTTTTACAAAAACTTTAATACTAACGTAAAAAACAGCAAAACATCGTTTGACTGGCTCAGCTCCAATGAGGCAGAAGTAGAAAAATATATCAACGACCCCTTGTGCGGCTTTCAACTCTCACTGGGCTTTTTTAAAAACCTGCTGCAGGGATCCCTTCAAATGCTCAAATCTGAAAAGAAGCTTAGATTCAGAAAGAATTTTGCTACCCTTATCATCTCCGGATCAGCAGATCCCGTAGGAAATTTTGGCAAAGGACCCAAAGCTTTGCAGGAAAAATATATCCGCCAGGGATTTTTCAGCACTCATTTGAAATTGCTTGAAGGCAGACATGAGCTGCTTATGGAACAGCCCCATATCAAACAACAGACATTCGAAGCTATCGAAACCTGGATGCAGGAAAAACTCAAAGGCAACTTATGATTCGCTGATTTAGCTACGTCAATTTTTGTTAAATCATTCGCCTCCTAAAACTACAATGGCTGAATTGTAGTATTTTCAACCCGTTAAATAAAGAATTTTTTATGCCGGCCCCATTCCGTATGCAACAGATATATGGCTGAAGGTCGGTTTTTCAGTGCTAATCAACACAAAAAAAGACATGGAAAAATTAAAAGCATCACTGATTCCCGTATTAATTACACTATTGTTCCTGGCGGTTGCCTGCCGGCAAAATCCCGGGACACAACCACCTATCCTTGTTTCCAATATGAATACTGAATTCTCTCCAGGAGACGACTTTTACCGGTTTGTTAATGCAGGATGGCTCGAAAACAATCCTATTCCTGAGGAATACAGCCGGTATGGTTCTTTTGAGCAGCTTGCCGAACAAAATGAAGACAAGCTCTTCGATTTGCTCCAGACCATCCGCAATGACCAAAGTGCAGCACAGGGTTCCAACAGGCAAAAGGTCAGAGACTTTTTCAACAGTGCCATGGATACAGTAACACAAACTGAGCATGGTGTCAATGCCATTGCTTTTTTGCTGGATGATATTGAAAACATTGATGACAAAAACGAATTGCCCCAGCTACTTGCCAGGTTGCACCTGCAGGGCTTTGGGCCTGTTTTCGGCCTCAGAGCAGCCCAGGACCGCAAAAACACGGAAGAAATAATTGCCAACATTTACCAGGGCGGACTCGGCATGTCGGACCGGGACTATTATCTTAAGGACGATGCAAGAAGCAAAGAAATTAAAGAAAACTACGAAATATTTGTTGAAAGTATTTTCAAGCTTGCAGGCCAGGATGAAGAGGCAGCAGCTTCTGCAAGAGAGGTAATTATGGAAATTGAAACCCGCCTTGCCGACGGATCCATGACCCGTCTTGAGAGAAGAGACCCCTATGCTACCTATAACAAAATGACTGTAGATGAGCTGGATTCGTCAATGGACGCTTTCAACTGGCAGGATTATCTTACTACTCTCGGCATAGAGATAAACGATTTGAATGTGGGACAACCTGCATTTTTCGAGCGCTTCAATCAACTTGCTGAAACCCAAAACCTGGAACAGTGGAAAACCTACCTGAAATGGAATGTGCTGAGGGGCTCAGCTCCATATATTGGGCATGAATTCGAACAAGCCCATTTTGATTTTTATTCCAGGGTGATGACCGGCAGTGCTCAGCAGAGAGAAAGATGGAAAATCGCCCTGTCTGCATTAAACGGTGCACTGGGCGATGCTGTTGGACAGGAATATGTAGCCTTGCACTTTCCCCCGGAATCCAAAGAACGAATGGTTGAACTGGTTGAATACCTTCGTGAAGCTTTCCACCAGCGTATTGAGCAACTCGAATGGATGGGCCCTGATACCAAAGAAAATGCCTTTGCCAAGCTCGGAGCCATGAATGTAAAAATTGGTTATCCCGACAAATGGGTTGACTACAGTGACCTCGAAATCAAGGAGCAGCCCCATGTTATGAATGTTATTGCCGCGCGTGAATTTAATATAGCCCGCAATCTGGAGGAGATCGGACAGCCCGTTGACCGTGACAAATGGTTTATGAATCCTCAAACCGTGAATGCGTATTACAGCCCCACTATGAATGAAATCGTCTTTCCTGCGGCTATTTTACAACCACCTTTCTTTTTCCCCGACGGAGATGATGCTGTGAATTTCGGTGCCATAGGAATGGTTATTGGCCACGAAATGACCCATGGCTTTGATGATCAAGGCAGAAGATATTCCCTGGACGGAAACCTGGACGAATGGTGGACAGAGGAGGACAGCCGGCAGTTTGAGGAAAAGACCAAAGTATTGATAGATCAATACAATAATTATGTGATGCTGGATACGCTCACCATCAACGGAAAACTTAGCCTGGGAGAAAATATTGCCGACCTGGGTGGACTTACCATTGCGTTTCAGGCCTTGCAAAACAAACTCAATAAAGATGGAAATCCCGGAGAGATAGATGGTTTTACGCCCAAACAACGCTTCTTTATTGCCTATGGACAGATTTGGCGAAACCATATGAGGGACCAACGCATGATGCAGCAACTCAGTGAAGGACCACACTCGCCCGGCGAAGCAAGGGTAAACGGAATTGTTTATAATATGAAGGAGTTTTATGAGGCTTTTGGACTTGATGCCACAAATGCTTCGCGATACATTGAAACATCGGCAAGGGCCGGAATCTGGTAATTGATTTGCCATTAAACCAACACAAAAGGCTGTATCTAAAGCTTCACCCAGAAGCCCAATGGATACAGCCTTTTTTTTACATGGGGTAAAATAGTTTTTTTACTTTTTCCGCAATTTCCTAAGTAATATATTTTAATCTAATATTCTCTGTATGGAGATAAGAGAGAGCATCGCAAATGCCTTATCATAGACAAATTTCAGTCTGGCAATGGATACCGGCTATCACTCCTATCTATTGCCGTTTCAAGAGCCTGAAAGAACAGGGGGCTTTAGCCACATTTTTCAGTATTGGTAAGATTGCGGAAAATCTCTATGGTTTCTGAACACCATGTACAGATCCAATTGTCATTATCAGGGAATGCTGTTCAGAATTCTCCATTCTTCCGTGGTTCTGTCTTCAGGATTTCGGGCAATGATTCCTGTTGGCTGGGACAACCCCTGATCATCTTTGATGGTATATTCATAAAAACCTTCAGGATTAAGCATTATGGAAAAACCGTCCGCTGTTTCGGCTATACCATCGTCAGTCTTATTTTTTGACTTGATTTTTAACAGATACCCATCGGGCAAACGGTAATTCACAACTTTTTCATTGGATGCATCAACCTCGCTCCTGTCATCATAAATATCAGGAACAGGAGGAACGGTTTCTTCTCCTCTGCTCCTGTCAGATGTGTAATCAACAATTTTGCAGCCGGGTATTGCCACAAGCAGAATAGCAAGGAAGAAAAAGTGTCTGGTATCCATATGGACAAAATTAGTTTAAATATTTGGCTTTGCCTGTTTTACAAGGCTGTAAAACAGAAGAATCAGCAGCAATGTTTAACATTGCATCCAAGGCCGAAGGGCTGACAGGATTATAGAAAACATTTTCCCGAAAAAAACGAAAACCCTGCAGGGGTGCCAGTATTGGACATTCTTTTCTTTCACCCCTATCTTCGGGGTTTGGTGGCAATTTATCACATAATCAGGCTCATGAAAATGCAGGGCAAAAAAAAGACTACTCCGAAGAGTAGTCCTTTTCCACATATAATATCTCGTTTTATTATTTGCTGACTTTATCCACGATAGCTTTGAAAGCTTCCGGATGGTTCATAGCCAGGTCGGCCAAAACCTTACGGTTGATCTGGATTTCGTATTTATTCAATTCACCCATAAATTTAGAATAACTCATGCCATGCGTTCTGGCAGCTGCATTAATACGCAGAATCCAGAGTTTTCTGAAATTTCTTTTTTTGGTACGTCTGTCGCGGTAAGCATAAGACTGACCTTTTTCCCAGGTATTCTTGGCTGCAGTCCAGACATTTTTTCTGGCACCAAAGTACCCTTTGGTAAGCTTAAGAATCTTTCTTCTTCTACGTCGTGAAGCGACGTTATTAACTGATCTTGCCATTTTTTAAAAGTTTAGTTTCATTTAGCGCTTTTCTTTGGTGGGAAAAGACTTTTCGGGCTAAATAAAGATTTTACAAATAGGTTAAAAATTTAATTGAGATTACATACAAAGCATTGCTTTAACATTGTTCTCATCCGTTTTGTGCACCAGTGAAGTTTTGGTAAGGTTTCTTTTCCTTTTCTTTGACTTCTTGGTAAGGATGTGACTTTTGTAAGCATGCTTACGCTTGATTTTTCCGGATGCTGTGAGCGTAAAACGCTTCTTTGCACCGGATTTGGTCTTCATTTTAGGCATTTTAAAATAAATTACGGGTTAATAAATTGATAATAAACGAGATTTTTACTTTTTCTTCTTCGGAGAAATGAACATGATCATCCTCTTTCCTTCCAGTTTCGGCATTTGTTCTACCTTGCCAATTTCCTCCAGTTCCTGGGCAAATTTCAGCAGAACAACCTCACCTTTTTCTTTGTAAACGATAGAGCGTCCTTTAAAGAACACAAATACCTTGATCTTAGCTCCATCTTCAAGAAACTTCTGAGCGTGCTTTAGTTTGAAATTAAAGTCATGATCATCTGTATTGGGTCCCAGCCGGATTTCTTTCACCACAATCTTGGCAGCATTGGCCTTAACTTCTTTTTGTTTCTTTTTTTGCTCATAAAGAAACTTCTTGTAGTCAAGGATTTTGCAAACAGGCGGATTGGCTGTGGCGGCGATTTCCACAAGGTCAAGACCTTTCTCTTCGGCCAGGGCTATTGCCTCCTTGGTTTGCATAATGCTGGGTTCCATCTCATCCCCTACTACCCTCACAACGGGGGCTTTGATCTTCTCGTTAATGTTATGCGGGTCTTCCGGTTTTACAAAACCTCTTCTGGGTCTTGGTCTAAAAGGTGTAGCTATACTTCGTTCCTCCTTATTTAATGAATAAATATAAATGATTATAAAGTCAGCTTAAAAAGCTGTCAGTTTACTTATCTCTTCGTTTACTAATTTGATAAATTCATCAGGGGTAAATGTACCCAAATCTCCTTCTCCATGTTTTCTTACAGACAATGTGCCATCATTTTCTTCTTTTTCTCCCACAATGATCATAAAAGGAATCTTGCGGGTTTCAGCGTCCCTGATTTTTTTTCCGGTTTTTTCGCTTCGCTCATCAATGAGCGTGCGAATTTCCGAATTATTCAGCAAAGTTAAAACTTTTTTTGCATAATTTTCATACTTCTCACTGATAGGCAGTACAATAGCCTGTTCAGGGGTAAGCCAAAGCGGAAAGTTGCCGGCACAATGCTCAATAAGCACTGCCACAAAACGTTCCATAGAACCAAAAGGTGCCCTGTGAATCATAACAGGCCGGTGCTTTTGGTTATCGCTTCCGGTATATTCCAGTTCAAACCTGTCGGGCAGGTTGTAGTCAACCTGAATGGTTCCCAGTTGCCATTTGCGTCCCAAAGCGTCTTTGACCATGAAGTCAAGCTTAGGGCCATAAAATGCAGCTTCGCCGGTTTCTACCTCTGCTTTGATTCCTTTTTCTTCAACAGCTTCAATAATAGCTTTTTCTGCTTTCTCCCAGTTTTCTTCGGTACCGATATACTTTTCCATGTTATCGGGATCGCGCAGGGATATTTGTACATGATAATCTTTAAAATCAAGTGCTTTAAAGATATACAGGATGATATCCATCACTTTAAGAAACTCTTCTTTTACCTGATCGGGTCTGCAAAAGATATGAGCATCATCCTGGGTAAACCCTCTCACCCGGGTTAAACCATGCAGTTCCCCGCTTTGTTCATAACGGTATACGGTGCCAAACTCAGCCAACCTTACGGGCAGGTCTTTGTAAGAGTATTGTCTTGTTTTGTATATTTCGCAATGATGAGGACAGTTCATGGGTTTAAGCAAAAACTCCTCTCCCTCGGCGGGTGTTTGAATGGGTTGGAAAGAATCTTTTCCGTATTTTTCGTAGTGTCCGCTGGTAATATAAAGACTTTTATTGCCAATATGGGGGGTAATAACCGGAAGATATCCGGCTTTGCGCTGAACATCTTTCAGAAACTTCTCAAGATTCTCGCGCAGTTGTGCTCCTTTGGGAAGCCATAACGGCAACCCCTGCCCAACACTGGCAGAAAAAGCAAACAGTTCCATTTCGCGGCCAATTTTGCGGTGATCACGCTTCCTGGCTTCTTCAAGCATTTCGAGATATTCGGTAAGCTGCTTTTGCTTGGGAAATGTAATTCCATACACCCGGGTAAGCTGCTTGCGGCTTTCGTCGCCTCTCCAGTATGCTCCGGCAATGCTGAGCAATTTTACGGCTTTGATAGCACTGGTATCCAACAGGTGGGGACCACGGCACAGGTCAGTAAAATTTCCTGACTCATATAGGCTGATGGTTCCATCCTCGAGATCCTGCAAAAGATCTATTTTGTATTCGTCTCCTTTTTTGGCATAAAAGTCAAGCGCTTCAGCTTTGGGTATTTCTTTTCTTTTAAACTCCTGCTTTTGTCTTGCCAGTTCAAGCATTTTTTTTTCGATTTTCTCAAAATCGTTGCTCGAAATGGTTTGATCTCCAAGGTCTATATCATAATAAAACCCGTTTTCCACATCCGGCCCGATGCCGAATTTAGTTCCCGGGTAAAGGGTTTCAATGGCTTCTGCCATCAGGTGTGCTGAGGAGTGCCACATGGTAGCTTTGCCTTCTTTGTCATCCCATGTGTTGAGTTTTATTTTTGCATCTTCCTTAATGGGCCTGTCCAAATCAAGTGTGTCACCATTAACGGTGATTGAAAGCACGTTGCGGGCAAGGCCTTCACTGATACTTTTGGCAATCTCCAGACCGGTTACTCCTTGGGGGTATTCTCTTTCAGAATTATCGGGCAAAGTTATTTTTATCATCATTTTTCTTTAAAATTCAAGGGTGCAAAGGTACAAAAATTATCCTTTACACAATAATTTATTGCATTATGCCAGGCATTAAATAACAGAAAATCAAACTTCATCAGGAATGTCTTTTGATCAACCTGAGTTGGTGGGAATATTTTCGGGTATCCACATTGAAAATCCCATGGTGATCCACCTTGTCTATTCGTACTTTCTGATGGGCATGGATGATATGTTGATCATCGATCAGTATGCCCACATGGATGATGTCTCCCTCTTCATTATCGAAAAACAACAAATCTCCGGGCAAGGCTTCATGCACGAGATTGATCATTTCGCCCTGAGTCGCCTGCTGTGATGCATCACGATGAATTTGCCGACCGGCCATTTTGAAAACCAGCTGGGTAAATCCTGAGCAATCCATACCCAAAGCAGATTTGCCTCCCCACAAATAAGGCGTATGGAGAAACAATAAGGCATTTTGCAATATACCCGCAGAATCAAATCTGTTAATCCTGATCATTTCGCCATGATACCGCCATGTATCACCGCAAAGCTCAAACTCATTGTCATTACAATTGTAAAAACTGCTGCCTGCGGTAATCAGGAAACTGTAATTGCGGCTTTTGTTTTCCAGAATCTGCACCAGATCGCCACTTACCCAGTGCGGTTGATTTTGCAGGTTAGTGAATGTTTCACTATCCTGCAAAGTTATCTGACCTTCAGATACCCACCCCTGGTAGCTATCTAAGTAATTTTGAACAAAAAGCCACTTTTCACGCTTTTCAAGTATGTGTACCCACTCCCCAAACAACAACTGGGTAACCAGCTCACTTTTATCATCTGGCACAGAGCGCACGGGCACTACGCTCAATAAACAAACACCATAATCCATAGCTTTTTTTTTAAAGGGTAAATATAGGTAAAAAAAATAAATAGATGGTAATAGGTTTTTATCCTGATTGGCTAAGACGAAAGACGAACGGATAACTTTCGCATAATCGATATTGCAAAAGCTGAATAATGCTTATATTCGCAACCAACAAATAACCGGACATGAGTAAAATAATAGCATGGTTACAGGAAAACTTCTCAAACATGATCCGCTTTTTTCTGTTTGCTGCCAGTGTTTTCCTGATTTTATTACTTTTCCCCCGCCAGACCGGCTTTTACTGGGAGTTCTCCCAGGCCCGTCCATGGCTATATGAGGATTTAATAGCTCCTTTCAATTTTGCCATTTTAAAAAGTCCGGCAGAACTTGAAGCTGAGCGCCAGGAAGTAATGGATGAAATCACCCCTTTCTACAAAGAAGATCCGGGAATCTACGAAAGTCAGTTTCAATTGCTGAACAATCGCTTTGAGATAGCCTGGGATGAAACCTATTCAAATGAGAATGTCAGCAGCAGGACAAAAGAAAGGAGTAAAAGACTTCTTATCAATATTTTTGATTCTATTTACAACCGTGGTATTATTTTTCCTGAAGGGGAGCTGACAGATGCAGATCCGGATACTGAAATCCTTTTGCTGGATGGGGCGGTTGCAAGAAGCCGAAAGTTGAGCGATTTTTTCACCATTCAGGAGGCTTTTCAATACATTGCGGCACAACTTTCTGAGTCGGATTTGAACGCAACCAACCGCAATTTGTTGCGCAATGTGCTGGAAAACTCTGTTTCTCATTCTGTCTATTGGGATGAGCAGGCCAACACCAGAGCACTGACAGCTGCTCTTGAACGAATATCACCCACACGGGGCATGGTACAACAAGGGGAGAAAATCGTCTCCAAGGGAGAAATCATTACCGATGAAAAGCTGCTGATTCTTGAGTCTTTCAGGGCAGAATACAGCCGACAGCTGGGTAGTACCGCTGCCAACTATATTGTTTTCATAGGCCAGTTTTTACTGGTTTCTATCTCCATTATAGTGTTAAGTTTGTTTCTCAGGGTATTCAGACGGGAAGTATTTTATAATTCAAGAAAAATTATTGTTATTCTTCTCATCCTTTACCTGATGATTTTTCTCACCAGCCAGGTAGTTAAATATGATATTAATTTTTTATATCTGGTTCCGGTTTGTATTGTTCCTATTATCATCCGGAGTTTTTTCGACAACCGCCTTGCTCTTTACGTGCATATTATCAGCATCATTATCATCGGATTTCTTATCCCTAAGAGTTTTGAGTTTGTTTTCCTGCAATTTATTGCAGGTATCATCGCCATTTTGAGCATGGCCAGCCTGAGAAGAAGGTCTCAGTTGTTTTTTACGGTTTTTCTGATCTTCCTGACATATTCCGCTATTTTTACCGGTCTGTCCCTTGCGCAGAGCGGCTCGTTTGTACAAATAACACCCCTCAATTACATATACTTCGCCGGTAGTGCCTTGTTAACCCTTTTTTCTTATCCGCTGATATACATTTTCGAACGAACCTCCGGACTACCCACTGACTTTTCTTTGCTGGAACTATCTGATACCAACTCGCCCCTGTTACGTGAGCTGAACATGCAGGCCCCGGGGACATTTCAACATTCGCTCCAAGTAGCAAACCTCTCGGAAGAAGCTATTAACATCATCGGTGGCAATAGTTTGCTGGTGCGCACCGGTGCTCTGTACCATGATATTGGTAAAATGGATCAACCTCAGTATTTTATTGAAAATCAAAATTCTGAAATCAACCCTCATGACGAACTGAGTTTTACCGAAAGTGCTGAAATTATTATCAGTCATGTCATCAAAGGAATTGAAAGGGCACGAAAATATAATTTGCCCGAGTACATTATTGATTTTATCAGAACCCACCATGGAACCACAACCACCCGGTATTTTTATATCATGGAACAAAAGGAAAACCCTGATAAAGAGATAGATCCTGATATTTTTACCTACAAAGGCCCGGAACCTTTTAGTAAGGAAACGGCTGTATTGATGATGGCCGATTCGGTGGAAGCTGCATCACGCAGCATGAAAAACCCTAACGAAGAAAACATCAATCAACTCGTGGAAAATATCATCGACACACAGGTGCAGGAGAAACAATTTGACAATGCAGATATCACTTTTAAAGATATTAGCACCATCAAAAGGGTATTTAAAAACAGGCTCATGCATATTTTCCATGTCAGGATAGCCTATCCGGGACTAAACTAAAGAACGCCGGTTATATTTTCTTAACGGGATAGCTTTGCCTGTTTCAGATAGCCGGCACTATCGGGACCCAGGTTGAAAAGTAAGTCAATAATGCTGAGGTTGGGAATAAATCCGAACCGATCCTCAAAGATTTGATAATAAGGACTGAAATCAGGACCTTGATACCCTTTTCTTTCGCGTTGTTTGGGACTGATGCAAAACCTTAAATCTTCCGCATCACCGGGTTGACTGATGAACGTTTCTGTTATGCCGAAGGAAACATCCAGGTTCATCTCATCCAATACAGCCCGCAAAATTCTTTCGTTAAACTCATGCAGTTTAACAGGTTGTTCATCCATGATTCGCTGCTCTATCAAATCGGCATAATAGATAAAAAAGGGAGCATTCCGATAGGCCGAGTGAATGGTTCTCCAGTGATTTTTTCGCCATGAATAATGCTGGCTGATGAGCACATCAACTGTTTTGGTGGCATTTCCACTGGGTTTCTCTATTGGTATGCTCAGGTTAACAGGGCCATTACCACTTGCTATTGCACAGCGGTTGCGCCAGGTCTGCTTAGGATAGGTTTCATGGATATCAATAATGGCTTTGGGGGTATGGATAAGCTCGGCCAGATATTCCAGAGGTGGAAAATATGCGGTAGACAAAAGTATTTCTCCAGAATTATTATTTTCAGTCATATATCTTATAATCTAAAATCAATTGAGGGATTCCAGCGTTCGGAAAAATCTGCTCCATCTGAATTTATTAATTAAACCTGCATTCTTATCAAAGGATAGAAAAACAGAGGTCGCTCTCCCAATCATATGTGTTTCGGGCACCATTCCCCACAAGCGCGAGTCGGAGGTATTATGTCGGTTGTCGCCCAGTAAAAAGTAATAATCGTAGGTAAAAATGTAATCACGGGTAAATTTTCCGTCGATAAATACAGAATCATTCCTCATATCCACGTTCACTCTCTCATGGTAGATGAGAGGATATAGCCACTCATCAAGATTACGGGTTGTGAGTGAAACCGAATAGCCTTTGTAAGGAAGGGTTATGGGACCGAAATTATCCTGCGTCCATTGAAGAGCTCTTTTCCCAAAAGGACTCTCAAAGTCTTTTTCTACAGTGGCAGGAAATCGTTGTATTCTTCTGACATCACCTGTGGTGGCAATAGAGTCGGCCATTTTCACAGTCATAGGAAAAACAAATTGATTGCTCTGTTTATGCCTTGTACCTTCCTGGATTCCAAAACGATCAAGAAAATCTTCAATGTTGTCATTCCTGCCTATCTCAATAAGATAATGAAACATCAGTTCAGAAGGATTATCATGGGGTTTTCCATTGATATATAACACAGCATCTCTCATTTCAAGGATATCTCCCGGTAAACC
Organism: Sphingobacteriia bacterium; assembly: GCA_011390575.1. GTDB lineage: Bacteria > Bacteroidota > Bacteroidia > Bacteroidales > UBA7960 > SKVR01. The sequence continues at coordinate 17,245 of JAABSE010000020.1, read as the reverse complement.
CACAATCCGTTTGACTGTGCGGGTCCGTTGATCGATGGCCGCCGGGTGGGGAGCCGGGATATTGAGGTATGCCATATCATTGTAGTCAGGAGGTTGATTTCCGGGTAGTCTCCAGTAAGGTAAATGCTTAACAGGAGGCAAAGAATCGGTAGAAAAAAAACGGTTTACCCACCTTTGGGGCAATATTCTCATAGGCATCCTTGTACCATAGTTGTATTTATTGACCAGCAGGATATCTCCCTGCAGGAGTGTTTTTTCCATGCTGTTATCGGAAAGGCTTTTCAGGTCAAAAACAAAAAACCGCAACAAAACAAGGATAAAAAAGGCTATCAGAAAAGCCTTAAGCCATTCTCTGATGCCAGGTAACAAAAGAGGTGTTTTCTTTTTTTTACTTCGGGGTGAGCCAGCCATTACTTCTTTTTTGGGATGTCAAAAGTAAAACAAATTCATCCGCGCTGCAACCCCTATTTCGGGCCATATTGAATGCATCTTTCGTGTCTGTGTTGAAACTTACTTCACTTTTGAGAGAGCATCCTTTATTTTGTCCATAGGAAGTTTGTCCCCTTTTCCTTCATCCTGAATAACTTTGAATAAAGATTCAGTGGAAATAATTCCGGATTTCAGGGCCCAGAAAAATACCGCAAACACCGAAGCATTTCTTTCGCCTACGGATCTGAAATCGTAACGTATAACATCAGCGCCGGTTTGAGGAACCTCAAGACTGCTGTCAATAAAAACCTTGCCGGATTTCATCGCTTCAATCCTTTTGCGGTTGTGAGCCAGGCCATCCTGAGAAGTAACTATTATCATATCCGGAACATTAATGCCATGAAAATTGATATGACCAGGAGAAAGGTTAAGCTCTGCAGTAGAAAAACCCACACCAACTGTAACAGGATAACTCCCCTTCTGACTTATATGCAGGCCGGAGCTTATGGCAGCTTTGCTAATCAATCCGGCTGACAGCTGAACGCCCTCCCCGGCAGAACCGCTAACCACCATTGACAGAGGTTTTTTGAGATAGGATTTAAAACCCTTTTTGATCAGTGGCAGTGTAGCCAGCAAATCCTGGTTCTTTTGCCCCTGATGCAACTCATAGGGCTCTCTGTTGTTGGTCCATTCGCCCGGTTTCCGGCCCGATGATTCAACAATTTCGGCCAGTTTACGTCGGGGGTTCAGTTTCATTCCATAGCTGGGACAGATTTCCAATACTTCAACCAGCGAAAATCCTTTGGTAGAAAAGGCAATGGCCAGGTTATCACTGAAATCACAAATCCCCATAATTCGGCTGACATAGGCTGCACCTGCTGTATGCGAAAGTGCGCAGATGTCATATCCTTCAAAAGGATTTCCGTCAAAGGAGGTAGTAGTATTGAACCCTGTGGGGGTGAGACCACTGGTTTGCCCCCCGGTCATGCCATAGAGATAATTATTGTGCACCACTACAGTCATGTTCAGATTCAACCGTGATGCTTCCATGATATGTTGCAAGCCAATGGTGGAGCCCCCATCGCCGATAAAGACAATGATTTTTTTTCCAGGATCATCGGTGGCAAAACTGATACCGGCTCCCAGTGCAGTCGATCTGCCGTGCAACCCGTGCACAGTGTGGGTATTCAGACACTTGTCAATAATGCCATGACAGCCAATATCAGTAACCATAATTACGTCCAGTGGTTGATAATTGAGCTTTTCGAGAGCTTTGGCAGTATTTTTTGCTATCAAACTATGTCCACACCCTTTGCAATAGGGCAATGTGTCGGTATTTAAGAATGGAACTTTCATGCTTTTACCTCCTCAATTATTTGTTGTGGGGTTATCATTTTTCCCATTGAGCCCACAAACCTGTGGTTGCGCGGCTTTCTGACCCCATAAAGCAATTCACTGAACTGATTGTTGATATTTTCTTCCGCTACCACTACCTTGCTGTAACTATCCATAATTTCAGCATATACTTCCGGCACGGGAATCAATGTTTTAGGAATGAGTAATGAAACCTTTTCACCTTCTGCCCTAAGCTGACCTAGTGCATCCTTCGCAGCGGCTGTAGTTATTCCATAGGCTACTACCAGTGTATTGGCTTCCTGCATTTCATCCAGCTCATACCATGTATATTCGTGTGCTCTTTTGACAATCTTCTCTTCCAGACGCCGGGTATTGTTCATCGCTTCTTCGGTAGAATGCTGAAGAAGGCCAAGTTGATCGTGTGTGCTTGCATTGATGCGCACCTGGTGCTTTGATTGTGTAACAGGAAGAAAATCAGGAACCCAGTCGGTAGGTTTATAAGGCTTATACTTTCCGTCACATTTCATATCGTAATACTTCCTTTCCACTTTTTCAATTTCGGGGAGTACAGAAATATCAAAACTTTTGCTGGTCATCACCATCTCCTTGGATGTAAGCAGCACCACTGGAGTTCTGAGATTAACAGCCAGTTCCAGGGCTTTGGCAGGAAGTGTCCAGCAATCACGGAAAGAAGAAGTGCACAATACAGGCAAGGGATGGCCACCGGAAATCTGCCCCCTGAGCAACGATAAGTCTCCCTGCGCTCCGCAGGTGGCAGTGCCGGTGGCAGGTCCCAGGCGCTGCACCAGAACGATAACCATAGGAAGTTCCATCATGTAAGCCATATTAATGGATTCGATCATGAGGGCATACCCGGGAAAAGAAGTGGCGGTAACGGGAATTTTGCCTGCAGCCGCAAGACCTGACATCCACTGCAGGGTGGTTATTTCATCGGGAGCAGCCAGCATAAGAGGCATTCGCTGTGAACCATACAGATATAGTAAATTGGCCGGGGTGATGGGATAGCCGATAAATGCATCAGCTCCGGCCCGTGCCATAGACTCGATAATAAGACGGGAAGCATCCGTGAGGGTTTGCATCCCTTTTTTATTCTCTTGCATAGGTAACTCCTTTGGTTATTAGTTCGTTGATGGTTTGCTGATCATAGTGCAATACCCGGGATAATATTTGTCGTGTATGTTGTCCGTAATGAGGCGGAGGCAGCAATTTTTCTACATGCATTTTATCAGTAGTACTGAAGGCGATAGAGCGAACTCCTCTAATCTCCTTCCCGTTTTCATATGTCCCTTCCAGAATCATTGGTTGTGCCTCCGAAACTTCAAATACTTCCTGCATATTAAATACTCCACCTGCAGGTATTCTTTTTTTCTGAAGGATTTCCAGTATTTCTTCCCTGGTATACCGGATAATTTCGCCTTGTATGATACCATTGATTTCCTCTTTATGAATAACCCGTCCGTGGTTTTTTTCAAATTTGCAATCGGTAGCCAGATCAGCCCGGCCCAAAACTGTAATCAGTTCACGGTACTGTTTGTCGGTACCTGCAGCCATTACGATTTCTTTGCCATCGGAGGTTTTGAAAATGGTGCCATAAGGAACAATATTGGGATGGTCAGAGCCCATGCGACGGGGAATGGCTTTTCCCACCAGCCAGTTGGTTGCCTGATTGGCCAGGGAAGACAATCCGGCTTTGAACAAAGAGGCTTCAATGTATTGACCTTTGCCCGTTTTTTCCCGGTAATAGAGAGCCAGGAGGATGGCTTCTTTCAGGTGATGGGCAGCCAGCACATCCATCAACGCCACAGGCATTTTGGTGGGTGGTCCGTCGGGCTCACCGTTCATGTATGTAAAGCCACTTTCAGCCTGTATGATGGCATCAAACCCTGCACGGGGATTTTGCAGTCCATAACCGGTAATATGGGAATAAATAAGTGCGGCATTGTATTCTTTCAAAGTGGGATAGTCTACTTTCAGCTTCTCGGCATCTCCGGGCTTATAACTCACCAATACAATATCGCACTGGGCTGCAAGTTCATAAATTATTTTCAGCCCCTCCTCCCGGCACAAATCAACAGCAAAAGAATATTTACCCCAGTTAACACATGAAAAATAACCAGAGATATCAGTATCAGGATCTTCTTTGGGAAGTTTCCATTTGCGGGTTACATCTCCCTGGGTGGTTACATTTTCAATTTTGTAAACCGTGGCTCCCAGTTCAGCAAAAAACATCCCTACGCTGGGTCCGGCCAGCACTCCTGCAAGTTCCAGCACTTTCAATCCTTCCAGTGGAGTTTTCTCATTCATGGTGGAATAGTTTCTTGAATTACAAATTTAGGTACTTAAAATTATCCTTTTCTTTTCAACCTTCAGCATTACTTTTTTATATCCCGGTTAGGAAATGGTTTGAGTTTTTCCGACTTCCTTTGCAACTGTTTTTTGTGCCGAGAGGCATAAAGGTTGCCCAGCACTACAAACACCACTGCTGCGCCCACTGCCATATAGGTATCTTCAATTACCCACCAGCCTAAAAGCTTTGCAATAATATTGATCAAAACAGCAATAGTACCACCAATAAAAGCCCAGCGCACACCATCTGTGCTGATCCAACCCCGGCGATAAATACCCAAAACAATCACAATGGCACCAATAGCCCTTATTCCATAGGATATATAAGCCATACTTAAAATGGCTCCGGTACTGTAATAGGCCAGCGGTATGGTTAACAGGTTGACCATAATAACCAGTTTCCGGGCGGTGGAAATGAGCTTTTTGTCAACAGCCGTTTTATTGATAATCCCATGATAAATATCTTTGGTGGCAATGGTTACCACAGCAAAATTCACCGGTCCTACCGTTGACAATATGGCGGCAAGAATACCTGCCAGGGCAATTCCTCCCAGCACGGGATGAATAAATTCGGGGGTAACCATCAGGGTAGGCAAAACCATTTTGGGATTGATAATTTCCAGGTCAGGATTCCACAGCGGGCTGGCAAGGGTGGTGACGTCAAAATAATTGCCGGTTTTGGCGACCAGCCCCAGCAGTGCCACCATAATGCCAAAAGGTGCAATAATAAGGGAAGAAAAAATAGCTGCCTTTTTGGCAACCTGTGCGCTTCGGGCAGCAAAGATGGGCTGAATGCTGGCCTGTCCTGCCATTCCCCCCAGTACACCACCCAGAATAAGACTCCATGCATAACTAAGTCCGCCACTGAAGGGATTGTACAAATTTTCAGGAGATCCCTGTGCCATCATTTGTTCCCTGAGCTCAGCAAATCCGCCCACATCTGAAATACCAATCCAGGCAGCTACACCGATACCAAAAAACATTACAATTACGTGTATGATACCGGTTATTGCCAGTGCATGCATACCACCAACATAAGTGTATATTGTAATAACTACCGAGGATATTATCACTGAATACAGCCAGGGAGTGCCAAACATAGCTGAGATAACACTTGATGCGGTTTGCAGTTGTACAAAAGCAAGTACTATATAGGCAAAAAGAAAGGCAACGGCTGAAATAGCCCTTGCCCTGCGCCCGAATAGATTTTCAAGCATCTCACTGACCGTATGAACATTATTATCACGGTAATGCCTGGCCACCGTAAAACCAATGATAATCATACCGATTGCAGTAGATATATTATACAGTATCGGCTGCATGGTGCCGGAAGTAAATGCCCTTTCACTCACCCCAATGGTGCTCATGCCTCCGAGCCACTCCGAAGCCACCACCACGGCGCAGGCTATTACTCCAAGGTTACGACCTGCTACCAGGTAATCGGCCGCTGAGCGGCTGGCCACTTTTTTGGTCAGAAGAGAAATCAGGGTTATAAAGGCAAAATACGATACTACAACCAGCAGATAAATATTCATCGGATATATGTTTAAAAATAAAAACCATGGGGAACCCTCAACTGTCTCCCTACTTCATCGCAACCAGGTACGCTCATAAGCTTCATGTCTGCGTTTCATGAATTTCCATGGTCCTTTTGCTTTATTTTACAAGAAAAGGGTGGTATCATACTTTTCGCCGATACACCCTTCCTTTTTTTGCATAACCAAATAATATTCAGATTATGTTTTATTAAGTTCTTTACTCTTTTAGCAAAATTACTGAAATAGGATTAATAAGCAAATAAATAGTAAGAATCTCCCTGAAAGTTTATAAGGCTAACCATTCCGATGAATCCAATTGCTTGTGATTTGAATCCCATTGTCAAACCCATAAAAGGTTTTTCCCTGAACAAAATGTTACCATTAGAATTTACATGACCTATTCCATTATAGAATATACTCTTTTTCCCCCAAGCCAGGTTTCCTGAACAGGCAAATCATAAATAAGTACGGGATCAACAGTCATCAAATCCACATCCATGATTACAAAATCAGCAAATTTTCCCTCTTCAAGGCTACCGCGGGTATCTTCTTCAAAGTTTGCTTTTGCAGCCCATATAGTCATACCCTTCAGTGCTTCTTCACGGGTGAGTCGTTGTTGCGGGTACCAGCCTTCTTCAGGTTGTCCGATTTTATCCTGACGGGTAAAAGCTGCATGAAAACTAAACAGAGGATTGATACGCTCAACAGGAAAGTCGCTTCCATTGGGCAGCCAGCCCACTTGTTCCATCAAATCTCTGAATGCGTAGGCCCCTTTTATCCTGTCTGCTCCTACCCTGTCTTCTGCCCATCCCATATCAGATACGGCATGAATGGCCTGTATGGAGGGTATTATCTGGTAGGTACCAAACATTTCAAATTCTGCTGGATCCACTACCTGGGCATGTTCAATCCGCCAACGCAAATCATTGTCAGGCTCAAGAAAATCAGCATACATATTGAGCATCAAACTATTGGCGGAGTCTCCAATACAATGGGTATTAACCTGAAAACCAAACTCATGTGCAAGCTCACAGGAACGGCGCATCAGTTCCAGATCATCTACCAGCAATCCTCTGTTGGCGGAATCATCACTGTAAGGCTTCTTCATCAGGGCCCCTCTTGAGCCCAATGCACCATCAGCAAATAACTTCACAGACCGAACTGTTAGTTTTTCGGTTTGATAGGGTCCTTGTGGCAAAAAATAATCAAAATTCTCCTCTGAGGGACTTAACATGGCATACACACGAATATCAAGTTCATCTGCCTGATGTAAACTATCCAGCAACAATATGCTTGATTTGGGTAAACCGGCATCACAAACAGAAGTAAGTCCAACAGTAAACATATCAGTCTGACCACGTTTGAGCAATTCAACCGTTTCACTGGCAGTAAGTTCGGGTATTACAGATGATACCAGATACATAGCCCGATCTATAAGCAAACCCGTGGGTTTTCCATCGTAAAGGACAATTTCACCCCCATTAACCTGTGTCTGGGAATCAATTCCGGCAAGTTGCAATGCTTTATCATTGGCTACAGCAGCATGCCCGTCGACACGTACAATATAGACGGGAGTATCGGGGAAAGCAGCATTGAGCAAACTGTTGTCAGGCATCGCTTTTACCGCAAACAGATTCTGATCCCAGCCCCTGCCCTGCAGCCATTCTCCCATCATGGTTTCCTTTTGCTTTTCAAGTCTTTCCACAATCTCCTCCATAGAAGACGACATCCACAAGTTAGCATGCATAAGATTCATAGAGTAGCCCATAAAGTGGCTATGGGGATCCATAAATCCCGGATAAACATATTTCTCTTCTAAATCAACTGTTTCTGTTGCTTCAAAGAGCGATAAAATATCATCGTCTTTTCCTACTGCCAACACCTTTCCATCTTTAACTACAATTGCTTCAGCAAGTTGAAAGGACTCATCAACAGTATATATATTTCCATTGTAGAGTAACAGATCGGCTTTTTGTTTTGGAGAGCAGCCAAAAATAAACAAAACAGCCACAATGACTGGGATAATAGCGCATTTTCGCATCCTTAAAAATATTTGATGTTGATTCATAACTTCGAGAAAACTCCTTAAAAAATAGTGAGGGAATTATCAACGAAATTAATCATTCCTGAAAAACCAAATCCAAATATTTAATCCTGGAGGAAAACTTTCTTATATTTTTCAGCAACCAATAATGACATTTTTGAAAGCACTTCTGTATTGATAATTTCCCCGTTGCTTTTAGCTATTAGGGTAAAAACTGGTTTAGCGTATTTTTCGCTGTAATGCAGTTTTTTTTGTTCGTTCCTGTTAGCTGATGCAAGATGCATGTAAGACTCGGATTTTATCCGAAGGGCACACACGAGGATTCCCTCTTTATAAACTTCGTAATCAACTAAGAATGGGTTGTCGTAATCACCTTTTACAGAAACAAATTTGCACCCGGGAAAGAATTCTCTTAGTATTCTTATGGTATGACTTTCTCTCATAGTAACCTGATTCCAGGGCTGCCAAAGGGTTCTGTAACGAGCAGCTTCAATACATTCCTGAATAGTAACGTCAATGGATCGGTTAAGGGCTTCCTGGAAAAGGATGACGGCCTTTTCTGTAAGCTGCTCAGGTGTTCGTCCGAAATAATAGTTAAGGTTTAAAGTTGCTTTGCTTAGTTCCCGTAATTCATTGGGGTTCTTCAATGGAAGCATGTCATCATTGAGCTTGTGACAAAGAGCAGGAACCAGTTCTGCAATTTTCCGGTTTCTTTTTTTACCGGATTCGTAATAAAACTCCTCCCAATCTTCTTTTCTTGCAAAAGATCCGGATTCGAGAAGGGATGTCACATGCCCCACATTCCAGGGGTCATTGAGCATCAAATCATTCCACAAACTATTGATGATTTTCAGATGGTTTTTGTCAATTGTATTTTCAAACTCGTGCATAGTATCAAAGGTATAGTTGGAGATGGGATGAATTAAACAATAAATCATGTTGCAGTCCCATTTGTTAATTACAAGATTTGAATAAAATTTGGCTCATTTTTTCAGATATGCAGGTTATAAGCCAATAATTTGCAACCTCAGGGCGAGGGTAAAAAAATACTTACACTACATATTGGAAAAACCGAAAAAAAGCTACATTTTTGCGCAGCCAATCAAAAAAAATAGTTCTATGTCAAAAAATACGGAAAACAATAAGGAGCAGGAACCAGTATCTGCTTCAGAGGATATCAATTCTCAACCTCCTGCAGCCAAGGGTTTTCTTGGCTGGGTGGAAAGAATGGGGAATAAACTGCCCCACCCTTTCTGGATGTTTGTCTGGATATGCATCCTGATAGTAGTAGTAAGCGGAATAACCGCTTATTTCAATGTTAGCGCGATAGACCCAGGTAAAGGAACCAGCGTTGAAGTGCGCAGTCTTATATCCGGCGAAGGCTTGCGATGGTTTTTGCAGGAAGTAGTAACCAATTTTGCTCATTTTGCACCCTTTGGGCTTGTATTGGTAATGATTATGGGGGTATCTATTGCCGAGCAAAGCGGATTGCTTGCTGTTGCCCTGCGCAACGTGGCTTTTGCTGTTCCTAAAAGTGTAGTTATGCCTGTAATATTCATGTTGGGTGCATGCGGAAACATTGGATCCGATGCAGGAATTGTAATTATTCCGCCCATCGCAGCACTGATATTTTCCAAGATGGGTCTACATCCCATTGCCGGACTTGTGGCGGGTTATGCAGGAGCTACAGCAGGTTTTACGGCCAACTTTTTTATTGCCGGTACCGATGTAATGCTTGCAGGGATTACCACACAGGTATCATCAGCCATTGACGGAGGTATTGAGGTCAGTGCTACAGCCAACTGGTACTTTATGATTGTTTCTACCCTTGCCCTGGGTTTTGGAGGTGCTTTTATTGTAAGAAGATTTACCATTCCGCGTTGCAATGCATTTGCCGGTGCAGAGATGCTCAGCGAAGCAGATCTCGCCCAAAACCAGGGAATGACAGAAGAAGAAAAAAGAGGCTTAAAACATGCAGGTATTTCGCTGTTAATTTATGTAATACTGGTAGTTATCCTGGTGGCACCTGCATGGGGACCTCTCAGAGATCCTATAACCGGTAATATTGTTCCATCACCTTTCCTCAGGGGATTGGTTCCCATTTTGTTCTTCTTCTTTGCCATTCCGGGTTACTATTACGGAAAAGCCACCGGAACTATTGTAAAATCCAATGATATACTCAAACACATGGAGTTTGGGATGAAGGGACTTTCAGGATACATCGTTTTAATGCTGATTGTTGCTCAATTTATTGAGCTTTTCAGCTGGTCGAATCTTGACAAGATTGTCTCCATTTACGGTGCTGAATTCCTGCAGTCCACCGGCCTTACCGGCCCTGTATTGTTTACCGTATTTATGATCATTGTCGCCATACTAAACATATTCCTGGGAAGTGGCTCGGCCAAATGGGCCATCTTTGCGCCCATTTTTGTACCTATGCTGGCTCAGCTCAACTACAGCCCGGCCTTTGTGCAATTGATGTATCGCGTGGGTGACTCCATTACCAATTGCGTAACTCCCTTGTACGTTTACTTCCCGCTGTTGCTGGGATGGATAAATAAATACGATAAGCGGGTAGGAATAGGAACAGTGGTTTCCCTGCTCATTCCCTATGCAGCCATTCTTTTTGTTATCTGGGTTGTCTTACTATTCGTATGGTATGGACTAAACCTTCCCATTGGTGTGGGCGAAGGAATCTACATTAACTAAAACATAATACAAAACAAACCAGCCCCGGACGATTTGATTTTCCGGGGCTTTTTTTATGATTTTGCTCCTAAATCATACCGGAATAACCGTATCTATTTTTATGGATAACTGCATTAAATGAATCATTTTTCAGCGTATCTTTACGGCTTTTAAAAGTATTCATCCTAACATGACAGCGAGGAAATGAACAAAAAATCTATTTTAATCATCTTAACAGCAATATTGACAATGAATCTGGTTAGTTGCCAACTATCATCCAAAGAAGAATTAACAGAAGGATATCCTGCTTATCATGGAAGTGACCTTGGGGTAACCTACACACCTCAAAAGACCACTTTCCGCGTATGGGCACCTCCAGCCGAAAGCATTACGCTCAGAATTTTCGATCAGGGCCATGAAGGTAACATACTGGAAACCCTTGAAATGAAAGAAGATGTGCAGGGCACATGGATACTGGAACTGGAAGGAGACTGGAAAAACAGGTATTATACTTACCAGGCAACCATCGATGGAAAGTTGATGCTTGAAGTACCGGATCCTTACGCCAAAGCAGTGGGTGTAAATGGAGACAGAGGAATGATCGTCGATTTGACCTCCACCAACCCCTCAGGATGGGAAACGGTTGACCGCCCCGAACTGGAAAGTTTTGCAGATATGGTAATCTGGGAAATTCACGTGAGAGATTTTTCTATCCACCCAAGCTCAGGCATTGAAAACCAGGGTAAATATCTTGCTTTTACCGAAACAGGAACCCGCAGCCCTGAAGGAGAGAAAACCGGTATTGACCACCTGGTGGAATTAGGAATTACACACGTGCATCTGCTCCCGGTATTTGATTACGCATCGGTAGATGAAACCCGTCTGGATGAGCCACAGTTTAACTGGGGATATGATCCGAAGAATTACAACACCCCTGAAGGATCGTATGCCACAGACCCCTACGATGGAAACGTTCGCATCAGAGAATTCAAACAAATGGTGCAATCACTGCACAATCAGGGTATCAGGGTAATTATGGATGTGGTTTACAACCACATGTACGATGCATCGGCCTTTGCGTTCGAAAATCTTGTTCCCGGATATTACTTTCGCATGAACCCTGATGGCACCTTCAGTGACGGAGCAGGTTGTGGAAACGAAACGGCTTCAGACCACACCATGATGCGCAAATTCATGATAGAATCGCTCAAATACTGGGCACAGGAATACCGTATAGACGGTTTTCGTTTTGACCTGATGGGCCTTCACGACATTGAAACCATGAACCTTATCGCTGAAGAGTTGCACGCTATTGACCCTACTATATTCCTTTATGGTGAAGGCTGGACTGCCGGAGATACGCCGCTGCCCGAAGAAGACAGAGCCGTTAAGGCACATGCGTCGCAACTCAAAGGTGTGGCGGTTTTCAGCGATGACATAAGGGATGCTATCCGGGGCCCCTGGTGGGAATCAGAAGCACCTGGCTTCATGGCCGGGCAAAAAGGTCTGGAAGAGAGCATCAAATTCGGTGTTGTTGCTTCCACTAAGCATCCACAAATTAACTATCCAAAAGTTAACTATTCGGATGCCCCATACGCCGATAACCCACTGCAAACCATCACTTATGTTACCTGTCATGACAATCCATGCCTGTGGGATAAGATTCTCGATACCTGCACAGATTGTAACAGGGACAACAAAATGGATTTGCAGAAATTCGCCAATGCCATTGTTCTCACTTCACAGGGAGTTCCGTTGCTGCATGCCGGTGAAGAACTGGTACGCACCAAATATGGCGAGCACAATAGTTACAATCTGCCCGACTCCATCAATCAGCTGGTATGGCACAATAAATATTCTTACAGGGATATTTTTGATTATTACCGCGATCTTATCAGCCTGAGAAAAAATCATCCTGCTTTCCGCATGTCCACCACAGAGATGGTTCAACAGCATCTGAAGTTTTTTGAAATCAACAAACCTCTGGTAGTGGGATTCCACATTGGCGACAATGCCAACAACGATCGCTGGAAAGATATTCTTGTATTTTACAACGCCAATGCCAAAGATGTTACGGTTGACCTGCCTGAGGGTAATTGGGTCATTGTGGCCACAAAATACTCCATCGAAGAAACCGGCTCAACAGTGGACGGATACAACGAGTTGCAAACCGGCTCAACAACCATTCCCGACAGATCTATTATGATTCTGGTGGACAGGGCAAGTATTTAGTGCTTAAAAGAAAACGCTAATTGCAACCACAGAATCAGCTTTAAATTTAGATTTAAGTGTTTTCTTTACAAATTGAATGCTAAATGTAAAGATTTTGGAGATTCCTTTACATGAGGACTATCTTTGTATAGATTATTAGAAATTCTTTACAAATGACAGCCTGGTAATTAAACTGATTATCAAGATAAAGGAATTAATGCTTGAATATAAACATAGATTGCGTGACAATTATAAATTTTACAGTCAAGATTTGCTAAATAACTTATTCAAACATCCATACACGAAAATCGAGTTTCTAGTCAATAATTTAGGTGTTTCCAGACTGACAGCTGCAAATTATTTAAATAAACTTGCTGAAGATAAAATGCTTCGAAAAGACAAATCAGGAACAGGAAATTATTATATCAACCCAGAATTATTTAATTTAATGACGAAGAGATAAATAGCACAGGCGGGAAAACTTGCTCATAATACTTGAGTTAACTTGCTGACTCTATTTAAAATCTCATTCCTGATATATTCAAAAGCTGCTTAAGAAACTGGTTATAAACAGGCTTCGGCCAGCAATTCAGCTATATCTGCATTGGTGGTTTTTTCTTCCTCTTTAAACTTCAGCCCGTCAGTAAGCATGGTCATGCAGAAGGGACACGATGTGGCTACAATGTCCGCATTCATGCTCAGTACTTCCTCAGTTCTTTCCATGAAAACTTCCTTATCCCCTTTCTCTGCTTCCTTAAACATCTGCGCACCTCCGGCACCACAGCAAAGCGAGAAGCTCTTGCTGCGTGGCATTTCCACTCTTTCCAGTCCCAGCGCGTCGATGATAAAGCGTGGTGCTTCGTATTCCCCGTTTCCGCGCCCCAGATAGCAAGGATCGTGAAAGGTAACTTTTTTGCCCTGAAGTTTGGATTTGTCGGGCTGCAACCGGCCACTTTTGATTTGCTCTGCAATATATTGTGTATAGTGAATCACCTCGTAATTACCGCCCAGCACAGGATACTCATTTTTGAAAATATTGTAGCAATGCGGGCAAATACAGATGATTTTTTTTACTTCATACATGTTCAGTGTTTCCATCACCTGCATGGCCTGCATCTGGAAAAGCATTTCGTTGCCAGCCCTGCGGGCCGGATCGCCGTTGCACGTTTCTTCGGTACCCAGCACAGCATAGTCTGTTTGCAGCTTATTCAGCAAACGTGCAAAGGCTTTGGTAACTTTTTTGTATCGGTTGTCGAAAGCGCCGGCACAACCCACCCAGAAAAGGTATTCGGGCTTATTTCCTTTGGCAAAAACTTCCGACATTACAGGAACTTCTATTTTGGTGGCTTTTTCAGACATATGCTTATACTTCTAAAATGATAATGAGCAATAGAATTAATTCTAAAAACTGCAGGTCAAAACCTGAGCAAAACATTTTATTTCCCTCGTCAACAGAAATTATTCTGTCCATTTCAACCGGTCTTCATGGGAGTATTGCCAGGGAGCTCCATTGTTCTCCATATTGGAAAACATGGCGTTCAGTTCCGAAGGTGCTTTGGATTCTTCCATCACCAGGAAACGACGCATATCCACTATAAATGAGGGATGATCGATATTGAGGGGACACTCCTGTGCGCAGGCCATACAGGTAGTACAGGCCCATAACTCCTCCTCTTTGATATAATCTCTAATGAGCATTTTTCCATCATTATACTCCTTGTTTTTCCTTAATCCCGGTCCTTTTTCATTCATCCGTCTTCTGATATCCACAAAAAGCTTACGGGGCGAAAGCTCCTTGCCGGTAATGTTGGCCGGGCAAACCGATGTGCATCTGCCGCATTGGGTGCAGGCAAGGGAGTCAATGTAATTCTTCCAGGTAATATCTTCCACATCGGCCACCCCAAATCTTTCAGGGGCCGAATCTTCGGGTGCAGCAGAAAAAGCAGTATCTGGATTCATCATCAACTTTACCTCTTCCTGAATTTTTTCCATGTTGGAAAGCTGAGCTAAGGGTTCGGTTCGACTCAGAAATACATTGGGAATGGACACAAATATGTGAAAATGCTTGGAATAAGGAAGAATATTGGCAAATACAAATACCAGCAGAATGTGAGCCCACCAGTTGCTTTTATAAATTGTGTATGCAGTTTCGGCTGTAACACCAGAAAACAAAGGTGCCAGCAGTGAGCTTACCGGGAAGGATCCCGCCAGGGATTCGGGGTAAGCTACAAGATAGAAGATATTCTTGCCCATCAGGGTCACCATAAGAATGAAAATCAAACCCAGCGCAACGTATGCATCATAATGATTTTTGGGTTTGAGTTCTTTACCATCCAAACGACGAACATGCAAAACCACCCTTCTTACCAGGAAAACCACCACGAAGATGGCCACCACCCATGCAAAAATGTCGGCAGCTCCCACCATGAAACTATGAAAGAAGCCCAGAAAAGTCAGGCTTTTACTGCCACCGGTTACACCATCGATAACCATTTCGAGGTTAACGAACTGAATGGTGAGAAAGCCCCAGAAAACCATAGCATGCAGGAATCCTGACAAAGGAAAGCGAAAAATTTTATCCTGTAAAAAAGCGGTCTGAAGGGTCATAACCAGGCGCTTTCCTATATCGCGCACAGGATAGGCTGGTTTTGTAATGCGGAAGTATGCAACGATTTTGCTCAGGGTGAATGCAAATACTCCAAGTGCAATAAGGAGTATGAGACTGAATATGATTTGCTCCATAAAACGGATTTTAATGTATTTCTGGATATATAACCGCCTAATTTTAACCTGCATGAATCGGTTAAATCATAAGCCACAAACAAAAATACATTAAAATCCGTGCTATTTATAGGAAAAACTCCTGTTTAGTCTAATTTAGAAACAGACTGAATAAAGGCAGGTAATACCTCATGGGCATCGCCTATGATGCCGTAATCAGCAATTTCGAATATGGGCGCTTCCTTGTCAGCATTGATGGCCACAATGGTTTTCGAGCCGCTTACACCGGCAATGTGTTGCACTGCACCTGATATTCCCACGGCAAAGTAAAGGTCGGGAGCGATGGTTTTACCAGTCTGCCCAACGTGCTCTTCGTGGGGTCGCCAGCCTTCATCTGATACTGGCTTGGAACAGGCTGTGGCTCCATTGAGCAGCGAAGCGAGCTCCTCAATGGGTTTCCATTTGTCGGGTCCTTTCATGCCTCTTCCTCCGGAAACAACAATTGAGGCTTCTGTCAGCAGGTTCTCCGCAGCAATTTTGTTTACATCCAAAACTTCGGCTTTGGGCGCTGAGGCTGCATCCGAAGGAGAATACTCTTCCCATGCACTCTCTACCGGTTTTTCAATGACTTCGCAGGCATTGCCGTTGAGGCTCAGTATTTTGGATGAAGTAAGGATTTCTTCATATGCATAAGCCTTACCATTAAAAACTTTCTTTTTTACCACAAAAGGATCCAATGATTTGGGCAGAGCTTCCACTCCGGTTACCAATCCGGCTTTCAAACGAACCGAAAGCCGGGGTGCAAGGGCTTTTCCGGTGAAAGAATTGGCCAGGATCAATAGCTCGCCTGATTCCTTCTCAAAAATCTCTGCCAATAAGCGTGTGTAAACCTGATTCTCTAAAATATCGGCTCCGGGATTGGGGCAATGAATGATTTTGGAGACCCCAAACCGGGATAGGGTCTCAAGCTCTTCGCGGGAAATATCTCCCACTCCCACAACCACAACTTTTTGTGATGCTTTTTCGGCAAGCTGCGAAGCATAAGACACAATTTCGCGTGACTGCTTCTTTAGCTTACCTTCCAGATGTTCAATAAAAACTATGATGGACATATTTTCGAAATTTTAATTTTACGCATAAATTTTTAATTCACCAGTCAAAACTCTCATATCACTTTGGCTTCTTTTCGTAATGCATCAGCCAACCGGTCCGTTTCGTCAGGCTGGAAAAACTTGCAGGATCCCTTGGGTTCAGGATATTCATAAACCGTGGTTTGGGTATAGGCATCAGCGGAAGCACCCTGAACGACTTTCAGCGGTTTGGTACGGGCCGACATCACTCCTCTCATGGAGGGAATCCGCGGGTCAATGGCTATCCCCTTTTGCCCGACGGCCACAAAGGGAGAAGCAATACGCAGGGTTTCCTTGCCGGTTTCCTGCTCTCTTTTCACCACAAAGCCACCCTCTTCCAGCTCTATGGCAGAAACGGATGAAACTGAATACAAATCAAGTATCTCTGCCAGCATCCCTCCTACTGCCGAACTGTTGTAATCACTGGACTCAATCCCGCACAACACAAGATCGTACTCCATTTCCCTGAGGGCAGCGGCTAGATGTGTGGCAACACCAAAACTATCTGCTGCTGCAACATCTACCCTTACGGCTTCATCTGCACCCATGGCAAGGGCTTTTCGTAAAGTAGGCTCGGTAGTGGCATCCCCCGCATGGAGAACCGTTATTTTGCTTATTTTTCCTCCCGACGCTTCCTTCATTTCCAGGGCTCGGGTAAGTGTAAGATCATCCCAGGGATTGATTACCCATTTCACTCCATTGGTATCAAGCTTCTTTAACTCTCCATCGAACCTGATTTTTGTAGTCGTATCAGGTACATG
>JAABSE010000198.1 GCA_011390575.1 Sphingobacteriia bacterium | reverse complement strand
TAAAGAAATCTATTGTCACCGGGAATTCGTTTTCTCTCATAGAGTTTTGCTTTACCGTTTCTTGACAATTTGATGAAAAAAGACGCATCATCCGTGGAATGACTTTTATAACGATCCTTTCCTATTCTGTATTGAGCTATTTCACGGGGTTTTAAAATTGTAATGTTATCAGAACTATCCTTAACTACACAATACAGAAATGCATTTGCGCTGTTTCTTCTGTTGAATTTTAATATCTCTACCTCTCTTGTTGTACCATCAATAATAACGGTTCCCTGTTCAAATTTCCCCTTTTTTATGAGGGTACTTACTTCTTCAATTTCATCTTCCTGAGATAAATTGTAATGACCATAATTCATGGACAGAGCTGTAAGTGCTGCAAATACTATCAATTTAATCATATCCCTTGTTTTTAGATCCTCTTTCCCGGTAGTTAGTTCATCCTTGACTCCCCCGGGATTTCCTGTTTTTCTTCAAAAATAATAATAAATACCATATAAAAACGGTTTCACAATTTGCAGGAACATACCTCAACAATCGTTTTGGCCATCTTCTTCAAATCTCTCACTTTCAATCTGAACGGTTGTGTGCCCAATTCCAAATTCGTGATTTAGTTTCTCCTGCAACTCAGCAATAAAATCATTGCCCTGTCCCTCGGGCATTACCAGGTGGACCGTTAAAGCAACCTGGGTAGTGCTCATTGCCCATACGTGCAAATCATGAATCTCTTCAACCCCTTCAAGAGATAAGAGGAATTTACGTACTTCCTCCAGTTTAATGTGTTTAGGCACAGCATCCAGCGCCAAGTCAATGGAATCGATAAACAAACGCCACGTTCCCCAGAGAATCACTATAATGATAACAAAACTCATAACAGGGTCAATCCAGAGGACTCCGGTGAGATGAATCAACAAACCGGCAACAACCACACCTACAGATACTCCGGCATCGGCTGCCATGTGAAGAAAAGCTCCCCTGATATTCAGGTCATCCTTTTGCCCTTTCATGAATAACAAAGCCGTAATGGTATTGATGACCACCCCTATTCCGGCAACAATCATCACCTGGGTGCCTGCCACAGGTTCGGGGTTTCTGAATTTTCCAAGGGCATCCCACCCAATGGCGATAACCGCCCCAAATAAAAGCAGCGCATTCAGTATGGATACCAGGATGGTGGTTTTGCGCAAGCCATAGGTATATTTCCCTTTAGGCTTTACGGAAGCGAGCCAGATGGCAGCCCAGGCAAAAACCAGGCTTAAAACATCGCTGGCATTATGACCGGCATCGGCCAATAGTGCGGATGAATTGGCTGCCAGACCATAAAAAATCTCAATGGCGACAAAGACCAAATTTAATCCTATTCCGATGGCAAATGCTTTGCCATACCCTTTCCGGGAAGTATGTTCATTTGATTGTTCCATGCTCTTTATATTTTCCGGATTATAGCACCCACACGAAGGCCAGGGCCATAAACCACTGCGTCTGCCAACACATCTAATAATGAGTTGCCAAAGTTAAGCATATATCAAATTATGCAAAGTTACTTTTCTATACGGAATGTAATATATCCAATTGAATCAGGCCTCCCCGGTGAAATATTGAGTTCATTATAATTCGGGTTAAATTCCATTATTGTAGAAACAAAAGTATTCGCATTGCAAACCGGCTTTGTAGAAAGAGCAATCTTTAAAGTCTCTGAATCGATGGATTTATTATTTAATATTTTGTTTTTAATGGTGTCGAACCGGCTATCCGATACACTGATTGATTCGGGGACATTGCCATACAAAGCTTTCAGGGATTTAACATAAGCAGGATGGTAAGAAGTATTGGTAAGCGGTTTGTTTGCATGGAAGGTATGTGTTTTTGAGGAATCGGGCCAGAATTCAGTTATCAAATCTGAAGAACATTCAAAAGATATTATATCGCGTTTTGAACCCACAATATAATTCTGACCTGAGGCATGCTTAATGGTTTTAATAAACTGTACAGCTTCTTCGAACGAATTTTTATCCAAAACACCCCTTACGACGCAACAAACTGGCAAACCATCGGGTGAACTCTTTAAATCGGATAAAGTATTCACTGTGATTCCGATATGTTTGTTTAAACCATTTGCACCTATGTATCCGGCAAAAGTGGTCACTAACTTCCTTGTGCCGGAATCCTTATCTTTTATGTCTAACAGGATTTCAAAACCATGATAGAAGGGTGTAATGTCAATATTTTGAGCAATATAATTCTGACTACCGTTTTTTTTATAATTGTTTACCCCAACAGAAGTGCAATGATGTGGAATATTCAGCAATCTGGCATTCGTCCATATCTCATCTGTGAGCTGAAATGCAAACAGGGTATTAAAATCTACTCCGGAGCCGGCACTAATCCCTTTAATCTCGTCTAACAAACCGGGGGTCCACTTTTGAATGGCCGGGATATAATCTGTAGCGTCGAGAAAGATTTTTATAAATTCGTCTGCTGATATTTGATAATTTTTTTCAATGTCTTCTTTCCACAAACATACAAGTTCAACAATTCTGTTCTTCATAACCTGTCCATGTTGAAACCCATTTTCATAGGGAGTTCCATTTAAGTGAAGCACTGGCAAATTTGACCAGGTGGTATCAAGGATTACAGTATTTCCTGAATTATCTGCAATATTCACAGATGAAGTAAAAACAAAGGAAGCCACCCATATCAAAATAGTCAGGAGAATACTATTCGTTTGGTTAAACTCATGGTTACTTTTTGGCATTGGGAGATAGGTTTACAAAAACGATTTCCAGCGCTAAAGATT
>JAABSE010000001.1 GCA_011390575.1 Sphingobacteriia bacterium | reverse complement strand
GGAGAAATCCAGCCCGGTCACCTTACCGGATTCGCCTACAATGGCGCGTGCTACGAAGCAGTCGTTGCCTGCACCGCTGCCCAGGTCGAGCACATGCTGCCCGGTTTGCAAGCCTGCAAATTCGGTGGGGATACCACATCCCAGTCCCAGGTCGGCGTCTTTGTTATAGCCTTGCTGACTGTCGTAGTTTTCGCTGAAGATGGTATAATCCACTCCACAACAATCGGAAACCGAACCACAGCAACCAGCGGGTTCCGACTGTAGTGCAATTTGTCCGTACTTTTCTTTTACGATGGTTTTGATGTCTTTTTCTTTCATGATATTATTTTTTAAACATAATGGATGCGAGAGTTTGGAAACCTTCGTTATTTAAACCCTGGAGGTTTTTGGAAAACAAAACCTTATTTAAACCTTGGAGGTTTCGGAAACCTCCAAGGTTTTTAGGTCGTTCGAAACCTCCAGGGTTTTCGCTAATTACAACTTTGGTTCAATTTCTTCCTTATAAAATTTGTAGAAACCCTCTTTGATTTCTTCTCTTACCCTGATAAATTCGTTCCAGATAAACTCCTCGGTGCCTGTGGCATGAGAAGGATCGTCAAAACCAATGTGCAGTCTGTTTTTCACTTTTCCGGGGAAAACCGGGCAGTTTTCATTGGCGCCGCTGCATACAGTAATTACGTAGTCCCACTCTTCGTTCAGGTATTTGTCAACCGAATCGGAAGTATGATGGCTGATGTCGAGGCCAATTTCTTTCATGGCAGCAACAGCTTTTGTATTGAGTTTTCCGGAGGCTTCGGTTCCGGCAGAACGAACAGTCATTCTTTTGTCAAAGGACTCCATAAAACCGTGAGCCATCTGGCTGCGGCAGGAATTTCCGGTACAGAGGATAAGGATTTTCATTTTAGTTTATAGTTTAGATTGGAAATGAGTGATGAGTAATGGGTGCATTAACAGCTCAAAGCTGAAAGGTGAAAGCTGAAAGGGCTGGAAGCTCGAAGCTGGAAGGAGGAAGCGAGTACTTATTATTTTTCTAATTACAGCTTACAACTTAAACACTTATCATTTTTCACTTTTAGTTTTTCACTTTTCACTTACCACTTTTCACTTTTAGTTTTTAGTTTAACAAAACGTTTTCTTCACATCAATTTTCCCTAAAAAACAATCGCAATCTTTGCGCAGGGCTTCGATGGATTTGGCGTTGAGACAGTAGTTGGTTTTCACGCCTTCCACGGTACCTTTTATCAGGCCGGCATCTCTGAGTTCTTTCAGGTGCTGGTTGACTGTGGTACGGCTCAGGGGAAGTTCATCGGCAATATCGCCTGTTATGCAGGTTTGGATCTCTGCCAGATATTGCAATATGGCCAGGCGTGCCGGATGGGCCAGGGCTTTGAAGAGTCTGGCGCGTTGTGTCAATTCGGCATCAAAGGTGGTTTCTTGTAGCTTTGCCATGGTTATGCTATTATTAGGTTGGTAAAAAATTTTCAAACAGAATTACAAAAGACTTACAAATAAATATTTGGATAATCCGGTATGAGAATCTTCCTTTTAAATGCGACGCAAAATTACGTTATATTTTTGTAATGACGCAATATTACGTCAAATATTTTTTATAAAAAAAACACCCGGTAAGATTACCAGGTGTTTCAAGCTTTGAATGTTTATATTTCGTTAAAACTTACAATTGAAGAATTCAGATTTACACTCCTTTAAGGGTAGTGCCAATTGCGAGCACGATAAACCCAATCAACAGTAAAGCAAAGTGATGTTCTGTCAGAATGTCAACCTGGGCAAAGCGCCCTATAATACCTAATATACCGAAGATTATACCAATAATCCAGGTGATTTTTTTGGGTGCGGAAGGATTTCTCATAAAGACTTTTTTAGATAATAAGGTTTTACTACTAATTTAGGGGATAGGACTATATTATGACAATAAATTAGATGCAGTTCGTCCGTAGACGGAAGACGGAAGACCGAAGACGGAAGAGAATCCACTTCGGTCTTCTGTCTCCGGTCATATGTCAAAATAAGTGCAGTAGAACTAATAATAATTTATCGGATTGGCTTTCTGTAAATGCGCATTAATTATGATCAATCAGATAGAAAACCCCTAACTGTATTCCCCTGTTAAAACTATTTGAAGCATCTTTGGTAATATTGCTAAGACCATGATTATACCTGATATCAAAACCGAAGTCGGTAGCGGGGTTAACATAACTCATACCCACTCCTATTCCAAAATCAATAGTTTCGAAATCATCCTTTACATCCAGGACAGTGCTGTTAATCTTTGTTTTGGCACTTGCCAGAATACCAATCTGAGGACCTGCCTGTAATCTGAAACCATTGTCGTACATGTATTGCACTATCAATGGAATATTAATGTAATTAAGATTCAAATTAACATCAGTTCCACCTGCTGTATATTTGGAACCTTGCATTGAGAAGACCAGTTCGGGTTGAAAGGCCAATTGACCGCCGAGATGAGCGTGGCCTATGAGTCCCAGATGCAAGCCTAATTTCGGTTCAACCTTAGAAATGTCTTCGTTGGAAGTTGTATAGGCATTCAAGCCTCCTTTAACACCGATGTTGAAATGCTGTGCTGTTGCTGCACCCACAAAAAGAAAAACGAATAATACAGAAGTGATAGTTGATTTCATCAGATTTAAATTTTAAATTAGTGATTAGATGGAACTTGCATAAACTAACTTCATTGTTTTTTGAGAGCGCATTGCTCATGCAAGTTTCATAATTTTTATCAATAAATGTCAGGTTAATAGTTTGAGAATAAGTAACCGGCAAAGATGATCTTTATTCACCATTATTGTGTTACAGAATTACGGCAGGAAGTTATAGATTTTACTCATTTTGCTAACAAAGTGAGGAAAAGTGCTTCACTATGATGCGCAAGTTTCCCGTCAGAGATTACGTCCATCACCTATTGGGATTGAATGCTTATAGTTAACTTGGGCATAAAATATTTTTCTGAATCCGGGCATCAATTCATTTGGTTTCAAATGAAACTAATATCTTTGTCAAAAAAAAGGAAAGTAAAATAATGCGTCAAAAATTTACTTAAATATCGTAATTTTAGTACAACAGAACCTCACACCAATGACCAAAATCCAAAACCTTACCCTCTGGGTGACAGAATATACCGATGAGATGTTTCAATGGGCTTACCACAAAACATCATCAGAAGAACTGGCCCACGACCTGGTGCAGGATACTTTTCTGGCTGCCACAGAAAAATATGAGAATTTTCAGGGCAAAAGCACACCCAAAACCTGGCTTTTTGCTATCCTTAACAACAAAATCATTGACCATTACCGAAAAAAGATAAAGCAACCCACAGTACGAGGCGATGATTTGTTTGCGGAAGTTTTCGATGAAAATGGCTCCTGGCAATCCTCTAATACCCCTAAAAACTGGCATCAGGACGAAGAGCATCTTTTGGACAATGAAGCTTTCATAAAGGTATTGCAGGCATGCATGAGAGCTCTGCCCGAAAACTGGCACATCTGCATAAGGCTCAAGTATATTATCAACAAAAGCGGAGAAGAAATCTGTCAGGAGCTGGACATTGCACCGACCAATTACTGGCAAATCATCCACAGGGCCAAACTTCAATTGCGCAAGTGCATTGATACCAACTGGCAATTCTCTGCCTGATTATAACTTTGCAGAAAACAACTAAACAACTATTGTTTATTATTATTCTAATCACAAACATGCAAAAACTTTTTAAATTCCTGTTTTTATCGTGCCTGAAGGCCACAGAGCTGATAGAAAAACAGATGCAATTCAAACTGAGCCTCACTGAAAGATTGCAATTGAAGGTGCATAAATCCATGTGTGAAGCATGCAAGGTTTATGAGAAGCAAAGCGATTTCATTGAAAAAGGGATTTCTATGCACAAGCCCCCAAAAGCCAGTGAACAAAATATAGAAGAACTAAAAAAGAGCATTACCCAAATGCTGCAGGCCAGAAAAGAAGAATAACATAATTGAATGACACCCTTTCACATTTAAACATTCTCACTCCTGAAACCCATTCTACCCATGCCCCGAATACAAGTAAGAGATTATGCCCAGGCGCAGGGCAAACTCAAAGAAATATATGATGAACTGCTGCAAAAGCGCGGAAAACTGGCTGACATACATCAAATTCAGAGTTTGAGGCCTGAAAGCATTAACAAACATATGGAATTGTATATGGAGATCATGTTTTCGCGCTCCGAACTCAGCAGATCGCAACGCGAGATGATGGCCGTGGTGGTTTCGGTGGCCAATGAGTGCCAATACTGCACCATGCATCACCTGCAGGCAGTAAAACACTACATCAAAGACGAGCGACAGCTGGAAGCCATTACCCGGTGGCCCATGGAAAACATCCTTAACAACGAGGATGCAGCCTTGTGCAATTTCGCCCGCCACCTCACTATTCACCCCGGTGAGCATGAAGAAAATGATTACACCCGTGCTTTACGCGAAAACGGATTTTCGGATGCGGCCATCCTGGATGCCGTGCTGGTCATCGCCTATTTCAATTTTGTGAACCGCATCGCCCTTTCACTGGGCCTGCAGGCTGATGAAAAGGAGATGGAGGGGTATAAATATTAAAATCAGCATCCTTGCTCCTTTAGTCAATATACCTGTCAATACATACAGTTAGATTCAACCCGGTTAAAACCCATTTACATAAAAATCCCCCATTCTTTCTCTTCATAATGGGTGCAGGCTGTTCAGTTTCATTTTGAGCAGCCTGTTTTTTTATCCAACTGTCAGGTTGAGGTAATTATGCGTCTATAAAGAAAATTTAAATCATTATCCCAAATTATTTTATCATGAACAAGCGAAAAAGAATCCTCAAAATTGCCGCCATTGTTGTAGTGGCAGGGATACTCATCGGGGCAGGAGTAGTATATTACCTGTTCAACATGCCTCACCGGGATGTTCAGGCAAGCGATACCGACTATCGCCTCAGTGCAACAGAACTGGTAAATGAGTACATTAATAACCGGGATGTCGCCAATAGCAAATACCTGGCAGAAGATGGAAACTCAAAAATTCTGGAAGTTACCGGCACAGTGGCCCGGGTGAGCGAAAATTTTAACGGGCAGAAGGTGGTGCTGCTGCGTGAAGCGCAGGACAAAGCCGGGGTAAGCTTTACTTTCAGCCCCGAAACCAGCGCCAATGCGGCAGGATTGCAGCCAGGGCAGACGGTTACCATCAAAGGAGTTATACGCTCAGGTGTGCATTACGACGATGACCTGCAAATGTATGTGAATGCCGTGGTTGATCACAGCGATGTGGTGCGCACAGAAGGATAAAAAACAGAATTATATACCTGACCCATTCAACAATTAAATAATTAAACAATTAATAATCAACTATTAAACAATTATATTATGAAAACTACAAACATCAAACAAACAGTTAGGAGAGCTAACCATCAAAGGGGTTACCAACAAAATCAGTGAAAAAGGAACCATCACAGTAAATGGAGATGAGGTTGAAACCCACAGCGTATTTTACGTTACCCTGGCTGATTACGACATTACTTTTTCGCGGGGAAAACCTTCCTCCAACATTGCCGACAAGGTGGAAGTTACCGTAGTGGCCAAATACCAAAAAGAGTAATTTCCCTAATTTAAGGAAGCATTATGAATCCCGGACAGGACTATTTCGACCTGACACAACAGTACAGACAACATGTTTCCATTTTCAAAACCTTACATTAATGTTTCTAAATTCCATTACCGATATTCCCTTTTACCTTGCCATAGGCTTTGCTGCCAGCATAATCGGAGCCTTACCCTTCGGGCTGGTCAACCTGAGCGTGCTGCAGAGTGCTGTAAACAAAGGCACCCGCTCCACAATTCCGGTTTCTACCGGGGCCAGCGTGGTTGAGATAGGATATGGAATAGTGGGTATTTTTGCCGGAAGTCTCATTGCCAGACATATCAGCGACAGTCCATGGTATCATTTGCTTTCCGCTTTAATATTGCTGATTACAGGGATCACCTTTTTTTTCAAAAAGTCAAAATTTCATTTGAACCCCAACAACACTTTCGGAGGTTTTTGGTATGGGGTGTTGTTAAATCTGCTTAGTTTACAGGTTTTGGTTTACTGGATTATAGCTCTCAGTCTTTTATCCTCTTCAGACTTACTTCCTCTTTCACTGACCACAGTGCTAAGCTTCCTTACAGGAATAGGGATAGGAAAAATGGGTGTACTCTATGGCTATGCCAGCCTGGGAAGCGAAATCATTGGTAAATCAGAGAAAATTTCGCGAAACATCAACCGCATGATAGGATTCATACTTATGATGGTCGCATTGGGTATTACGATAAAAGGAGTCGTTCTGTGAGATTATTATACACCTTATCCAGCAGCGATAAAAGATGCCGGGATTCTTTTTCACTCAAGTTCTGCAGGGCATCCTCCAATACAAGCTCTGCATCTTTTACCAATACCTGGTAAAGCTTTTTTCCCTCATGAGTCAATGTTACGATCTTTGAACGACGGTCTTTTTCCGATACAATCCTTGCAACCCATCCTGATTTTTCCAGCTGGTCAAGAGTGCGATTCACCGATACTTTGTCCATAATCAGGTACGCACCGATTTCTTTCTGGGTAGGATGCTCCCTTTTGCTGAGCATAGAAATGATACTCCACTGCTCTGCTGTTACGGAAAAACCGTTTTGGGCAAATACCTCTTCCAGGCGTTGTCCCAGCAAGCGCGAAACCTGCTGGGTAATTTTTCCCAGGGAAAGGTCAAAATCATAGGGTAGTCTTACTGCTGTCAATGTTACAATGGTTATGGGTTTATAAGTCGTTTTCCTAATTCTACTTTGACACATTATTTAATTGACAAATTTTTTTTATCGACCATAGAGAAGAAAATAAAACCTACCTAAAATATAAGATACTTATAATTTCTATGTGCCTATGTTTTACAAATAATTGGTTACCACATATACACATAGAAAAATAAGGCAAGCTGCTGTAAATCAGAGGCGAGATCTGATTCTATGTGTCTATGTGTTTAAAAAAAGGATTACTTCATAGACACAAAGTTCTCTATAATTATTAACCTTACCAACGGGCTGAAATAAATAAGTGATTCAGCCTTTTAGGCATATGTCAAAGTAGAATTAAAGTACTGCAAATATAAACAAGTTAAAAACCCCCTGTCACAGAAATGGGTTTAACAATAAAAAGATTTTGGCGAGATGCAAGTTGCATTAAACGCAGGCTTGTTGAAAAAATAATCATAACCCTTATATCTCAAAACAATTCGCTATGTTGAAAAAGCACTACAATCCGGCAGTACAATCCCTCTTTATTTTGGCCGGGGAGAAGGATTTCCGGCAGGCACTCAGACAGTCAAAAGACCATCTGAAGTTTATCTGGAATAAAAATTCATCCTCTACCAAAATAGTGGTGGATGGAAGCACCTTAACACTTTTACCCCACCAGATTTTATGCTGCACCTATGTGCAACATGTAAATTGTGAGTTGAAGGAAGATGCAGACCTTCTCCTGTTGAGTTTCAACAAAGCCTTTTATTGCATCCACACCCATGATGCAGAGGTATCGTGCAACGGACTGCTGTTCTTTGGCAGCGATTATACCCCTGTAATACAAATCGACGAACAGGAGCAACAAAGCCTCCACACCCTGGTTAAAGTTCTCGAAGAAGAATTTAATACCATTGATGCAAACCAGGAAGAAATGTTGCGCATTATGTTGAAGCGCTTTATCATCAAATCTACCCGCATTGCCCGCAAACAAATGATGAAAGGGGATTTGCCGGAAGAACGAATCAATGTCATCAGGCAGTTCAATGTGCTGGTGGAAGAACATTTCAAAAGCCTGAAACATGTATCTGACTATGCATCGCTCATGAACCGCTCGCCTAAAACCCTCACCAACTTTTTCAGTCAGAATGCCTCTAAAAGCCCTTTGCAGGTTATTCACGACAGAGTGATACTGGAGGCGCGACGCATGTTGATTTTTACCGACAAATCGGCCAAAGAGATTGCCTGGGAGCTGGGCTATGAAGACCCTTCCCGGTTCAGCCGCTTTTTCAAAAACAACACAAACCTTAGCATTCAGCAATTCCGTGAAAAACACAAAAAAATTGCTTTCGGGCAGTTTTGACATATCCCAATTCCCACCGCAGCCCATCATTAAGACAATTTTAATAATTAAAAAAATGGCATTCGGGCAGTTTTGACATGCCAAAGGGTTAAACAGCCATTTTATAAGGACTTGTTTCGTTGCAACTTTGTACCATCAATTAATACAATGTTTCATTTTTAAAATCAGATACTATTATGACAAAATTTGAAGTTCCCACCCGCGAACAAGTAACCCCCGAAAACCAGCAAATCTTTGATAAGCTGAACAGCCAGCTGGGTTTTGTACCCAACATTTACGCTACCTATGCTTTCTCAGAAGACGCACTGGGTCGATATATGAATTTTGCCTCCGGCAAAACCAGCCTCAATGCCAAAGAGAAAGAGGTCATCAACCTGATTGTAAGTCAGGTAAACGGCTGCACCTATTGCCTGGCAGCACATACAGCCGTTGGCAAAATGACCGGCTTTACCGATGAACAGATTCTGGAGCTGAGAAAAGGCAGTGCATCCTTCGATACAAAATTTGATGCCCTGGTAAAACTGGCCAAAAGCATCATTGAAAACCGGGGCAGTGTAGATGATACCACGCTGAATGCATTCTTCAGTGCAGGATACGACAAAGGCAGCCTGGTGGATGTTATCCTGGCCGTCGGAGAAAAGACCATAACCAATTTCCTTCACAAAGTAACCAATATCCCGATAGATTTTCCTGAAGCTCCCACACTTTCCTGACAAGGGGAAACATGAAAAACCTTTGACATTAACTTGTCAGGATTGCAATTCGCCCTCGTCGAATCTATCAAATCAATGAATAATAAACGTAATCGTATAACCCCAAATTTTTAGAACTCATGAAAATATTAAAATCAATATTCGCGACAATGATACTTGTTCTGTTTGTATCGGTCTTTAGCATGGCTCAATCCAGTGCAAAAGTTGTTGCCGTGGTAAATCATGCAGAGTGGTGTCCCACATGTGTAGGAAACGGTGAAAGAGCCCAGGTTATCTTTATGGAAAACAACCAGGATGAAGCCATCCATTTTATTGTAAATGATTTATCAACAGACGAAACCAAAAAAGCTTCTGCAGATAAACTAAAAAAACATGGATTACAGGATGCCATGAAAGCAAACAAATTAACGGGTGTTGCTTATTTTTTCGATGCTGAATCCAAAGAACTCATCAACAAAGTCAGTGTTGCAAAAACCAATGAAGAACTTGCAGCAGCCATGAAAACAGCTCGTGAAGGCGCTAAGTAAGATAAGGTGAGAGCGAAAATCGCTCAATTTGGGTTAAGTGTTTTTTAACCAGGCAAACGGGCGGAACGATGGGTTTCGCCCGTTTTGTGCCCATGCGCCGGGCAGCAACTACAGCAGGAAACCCAAATGATGGGGTACTGGTTTTCTTTCGCCGCCTTTTATCCCGATGTTACCCTATATGATTTTTAAACAATAAGAACATAATTATTCCCATCAAAACCCTTTAAATATTAATCTTATGAAGAACACAGCCCTATTACTTCTCACCGTATTTATGTTGCTTTCGCACGATACCCTGCAGGCAGAAAAACAAGTTCAGGATGAAGCCTCCAACAAGCTCGTTATCGTTTGGACCAGTGATGACTCCTACACCGCCGAACGCATGGTTTTAATGTATGCCCATACTTCCAAAACCGCCGGCTGGTTTGAAGAAGTAACCCTGATCATCTGGGGCCCTTCCGCTAAGATGGTAGCCGAAAACGTTAAAATACAGGAAAAGCTAAAAGTCATGCAGGAAGACGGAGTGGAAATCAGGGCATGCATTGTATGTGCCAACATGTATGAGGTTAACGAAGATTTAAAGGCCATGGGCTTCGATGTGCAAGGCATGGGTAAGCCATTGACAGAATATTTGAAAAGCGGTGCTCACGTGCTGACTTTCTGATTTACCTCATCAGGGGGTACAATTCAGATGATACCAGCTATAGCATTCTTCACAATGAATGCAATCAGGTTGATAATACGAATCCGGGAATCTGTATTCGTACCAGAATTCTGTGTAATTTAGCGCAACAAAAGTAATGTTTAGCTTTTTTTGCCTGCTTGCACTATTAACATGGACTTTACACACCTACTTACTCCGGACAACTACAATATCATCCTGTTCTATCTGGGTTTTATCATATTGGTAGCCACGCTATTCCCAAGATTTTTATCCAGTTATATCATTACAGCTCCCATAGCTTACCTGGCTTTTGCGGTGCTCGTTTTTATTTCGTTCAAAGAAAGTCCTCTTCCCCATCTTGCAGAACATCCTTATTACGGAAAACGGCTCACCGAATTCGGTGTCATCGTTTCTCTTACCGCAGCAGGGTTAAAACTCAAACGTCCTTTTGCCTGGGAGACGTGGCGCATTTCTTTTCGTTTACTGGCATTTACCATGCCCTTAACCATTGTGCTGGTATTTTTATTTGGCTGGTCCATGCTTGGATTAGCTCCCGCTTCAGCCATGTTGCTGGGAGCTGTTATTGCACCTACAGACCCCGTGCTTGCATCAGATATCCAAACGACCCCTCCACTGGAAGACGATGTTTCCAGTTCACGACTGGCATTAACAACTGAGGCAGGTCTTAATGACGGACTGGCTTTTCCTTTTACCAACATGGCCATAGCCATGGCTTTGATAAGTATCCATCCCGGTGACTGGTTCATGGACTGGTTGTATACCGATTTTCTGTACAAAATTATTGTGGGAACCTTAACCGGCCTTGCCTCAGGCTGGCTTCTTGCCAAAATAATTTTCCTCAGTCCCAAACCCGTCACCCATGAATCTGCATTGACAGTAGGACTGCTTGCACTTAGCCTCACGCTCTTGCCCTATGGGCTGGCAGAAATGTTACACTCCTATGGGTTTATTGCTGTTTTTGTCGCTGCATGTATGTTTCGACAGCAAGAATCAACACATAACCATCTGGAAATCCTCCATGATTTCTCCGAAGAGATTGAAAAGATAATGGTGGCAGTACTTTTTACGGTTGCCGGCATCTATATCAGCCACGGATTCCTGGAAGATTTTCAATGGTATATGATCCCGGCTGCCCTGGTAATTATTTTTCTGATCCGTCCGCTCACAGGATTTATCAGCCTGACCGGCACCGGGCTTTCAAAGGAGAAAAAGTGGATAATATCCTTTTATGGTATCCGGGGCATAGGCTCCATTTATTATTTATTGTATGCTTTTTATCATGCTGATTTTGAGCAATCGCGGCAGCTCCTTGCGCTTGTTGCCGTCATTATCATTCTTTCTGTTTTTATCCATGGATTATCTGCCAGGCCTGTAATGAGAAGATGGGAACACAGGTAGTCATTGATTTGAAATGCAAGCGAGAGGGCTGAAAGTTCCTGCATCCAACCCAACCTGAACTTCTGCTGACCATTTAATAAAATCTTCGGCCTGATACATATATTGGCAGCAACCTGAATTTCAGAAATTATACAATTGTCAGGAATGAAATAAATCCCGTCAGTTAAAACAGTAAAACAATTGATAAAAAGCAATTGGCAGACAGGAACTGGTAACCGAACTGGAATCACATGTAAACAACCGGAAACATGGAAAATAACGACTATAAAAATTCAATTAACATTTAAAAATCAAATATTATGAAAAACTTCAGTTTTATTATATTTTTCTTCCTCATTACTATTTTAATGCCAAACCCCATTATGTCGCAAAACTACCGAAGTGCTAAAGAAGCCCGGGGGCTTGAAACGGGAGCAGAGGCTCCAATGTTTCATGCCAAAGATATGCAGGGCAATGATTTTTCATTGCAGGAAGCCCTGGAACAGGGGCCTGTGGTGATTATCTTCTACCGTGGTCATTGGTGCCCGGTATGCAACAAGCACCTGAAAACCCTGCAGGACTCGCTGGGTGTGATACAACAATACAATGCTACACTCATAGCTGTATCGCCAGAACAGGTACGTCTGCTGGGCAAAACCGCCGAAAAAACCGGCGCTGAATTCACCCTGCTACATGATAAAAACTACCACATAGCTGAAGCATTTGATGTGCAATTCAGGCCTGATTCTATGCAAAGAGTAATGTACAATACCGCTTTGGGAGCGAACCTGAAAGAAGCCCACTCCGATGATTCGCAGCAACTGCCCATCCCGGCAACCTTTGTAATTGGCAAGGACGGTAAAATCGCCTGGCGCCATTTCGACCCCGATTACCGGAAACGTTCATCGGTAAAAGATATCGTGGAATCCCTGAAGAAATTATAAACGAAACCATTCCGTAATCATTTAAACCTTTATCCTATGAAAAATGTATTATTAATCCTATTGTTGATAGTTGCCGTTGTAATGATTGTACTCGGTGCAAGAGCATCCATTTTGCCACCTGCTCTTACAGGTGTAGGCTTTATACTGATTGCATTGTTGTTTTACAATAAAAAACACTGACACGCAAGGCATTAGAAAAGAAGCTTATAAACAGTCGACTTTTAATTTACCTGTACTCCGGGTTTTCAAAATTCCATCGCGACCCCTGGTCCCAGTCCTTGCGCGAATTTCCATAAGCAGGGTATCCCTGGTTGGATTTTAGCAATGTGGCCAGATGCAGCATATTGTAGGTCATAAAGGTGGTGTTGCGGTTGGTGAAATCATTCTGTGCTGCATGGGATTCTTTATCCAGGTAGCTGGGCCCAGGCCCTACTTCACCAATCCAGCCGCTATCTGCCTGGGGAGCAATGCTGTAACCAATATGTTGCAAAGCATACAGCATTCCCATAGCACAATGCTTCACCCCGTCTTCATTACCGGTAATGACACATCCGCCCACTTTTCCGTAATAAAGATACTGGCCTTTTTCATTGGTTTCGCCACTCATGCTATACAGCCGCTCAATCAGTTTTTGCGCTACGGATGACTTTTCGCCCAGCCAGATCGGGGTGCCAATCACCAGGATGTCTGCATCAAAAATCCGCTCAAATAATTGAGGCCACTCATCTGTTTTCCAGCCGTGCTCTTTCATATCGGGGTAAACGCCCGATGCAACGTCATGATCCACCAGCCTGATCTGATCCACCTGAACACCTTCCTTCTCCATGATTTTTATGGAAACATTCATTAATCCCTGCGTGTGGGTCAATTCAGGAGACTTCTTTAGCGTACAGTTTACATACATGGCCTTCAGGCCGGTAAAGTTTTGTTTGCTCATAATACAATAATTTTGGGGTTTAATTGAATCGATTCATGTCTGTTCAGGCTGCCATAACCCGAGTTATAACCATGCCAGCCCCGGTAATTAATGCCTTGCTCTGAATGTCAGAACCAGAGCTTTACTTTTGGTTTCTAATTAAAAGTCGGGTTATGATACAATCCTGACAAAATTCTTTCTCAAAAGAAAAACAATCAGCCAAATAGCATTCACGACAACGGACTACCAGTGAACGGTATTTATGGTGCTTCTCTTCTGGGGATATGATGAGGCAGTCGGGTCAGGAGTTCATAATTCATGCTGTTGTTCATATCGCTGAAAGACTCCACAGAAATACTTTCATCCCCTTGCTCACCAATAAGAACCACACTGTCTCCCACTTTTACATTTTCAACATCTGTAACATCTAACACAGCCATATTCATATTTACACTGCCAATGACCCTTACTCTTTTGCCATCAACCAGCACATGTCCGTTATTGCTTAGCGTGCGACTAAAACCATAGCCATAACCCACAGGAACGGTAGCAATTTTGCTTTTCCTGTTGGTCATAAAACTTTTTCCGTAGCTCACGTATTTTCCTTTGGGTACGTTGTTTACACTCATGATAACGCTTTTCCATGAGAGCACCCTCTGGAGGGGGTTTTCATCAAACCCTACCTCTTTAAGATGCATCATTTTCATCTCTTCGCTGGGCCAGAAACCATAGCTTGCAATTCCTACCCGTGCCATGTCCATTACCGAATCAGGATAATTCAATACCCCTGCCGAGCAGGCCAGGTGACGATACCGGGGTTGAAATCCTTCGGCATGAAACCAGCTGCAGAGCTTATTAAAAGCATCTATTTGTTCGAGCATTCGCCGGTAGTTGACAATGCTTTCGGCACCCGCCATATGCGAACATATACCTTCAAGCACAAGGTTTGAAGCATGTTTTTTGAGCAGAACAGATACTTCCTCCAGCTGGTCTTCACAAAATCCGGTCCGATACATTCCTGTTTCCAGCTCAATGTGAATCCTTGCAGGTTTTTTCGTTTTTTTCGACACTTCAATAACCTTCCGCAGCCTTTCAGGTGTAAAAACAAAGAAAGAGACATCTTTCTCAATGGCCCACTCCAGGTAGTCATCGTCAATAAATCCCATGATCATCAACTCACAAAAATCTTTTTTGATTTCCCAGGCACGCATAGCCTCGGCTACACTGAACACGGCATAATGATCTACCCCGCAGTCCTCAACCAATGGGAGCAGCTCTTCAATTCCATGTCCATAGGCATTGGCCTTAACCACCATAGAATACCTGGCATGACTTCCGATTCTTTTTTTCAAAAACTGAATGTTATTGTTTAACGCGTCTTTATTTAGCTCGATGTAGGAAGTGTGTAACATAAAATTTAGATTGAAAGGTGAGCTGGATGGATTCCTGTTTATATGTCGTTAAATTTGGTTTATCTGACACTTTTCTTAAAAACCCTTTCTTATTAGGAAATCTTGAAAATAGTAAAAATTTCTGTCAGAAACAAAAGGTTTGTACATTTGATTATCTGGGCAGAGAGCTCACTATTCGTTTGGTTACTGCCAATGGGGCCCTTCAGAAAGAAGATATTAACCTATTCTTTCGTAATTTTCCTGAAACAACAACCAACGTTGAGAATAAACAAGACTGGAAAGAGGTACCACATGAGCAGTTTTAAAACGATTCTCTGCCCTTTTAACCATTCGCTCCAGCTGATTTTTGCTAAAAAAAACAACTGTATGAATCACAGAAAAAATCACAAAATAACAGGTTAAATTATAGTGTCCCATAATTCATGGTTACTTTTGCACCCACTTATAAACTTTTTTTTTGAAGTTCTACTTATTGATTTTGTTTTAATTAGCAGGACTATTCATCAAAAAAAAGAAATCTATTTCCGATAACCCAATTTACATGAACGAGAAAATTCTGAATTCCACTTTTGAAAAAATTAAAAGCTACATCCGGCAAAATGAACACGAAGAAAACACCCCAGTAGTCAACTACAAAGAACCCGCCCAGTTAAGGAATATCCTCAGCCC
This sequence comes from Sphingobacteriia bacterium, assembly GCA_011390575.1. Classification (GTDB taxonomy): domain Bacteria; phylum Bacteroidota; class Bacteroidia; order Bacteroidales; family UBA7960; genus SKVR01. Next base: position 98,985 of record JAABSE010000001.1, on the reverse strand, counting down.
ACAAATAACAGACGATCCGGTTACTGAAAATGAGTTTTTACAACTGGTCAATAACTATCTTACCTATGCCGTAAAAACCAACAACAAGCAGTTTTTCAACCAGCTTTATTCGGGGTTTAATCTGCCGGCATTTATCGGCGATATGCTTACCACGCTTACCAATACCTCGCTCTACACATACGAAGCTGCACCTGCCGCCAGTTTAATCGAAGCGGAAATGATCAAGCTGATGAGCAGCTATGCCGGATACACCCATGGTGATGGCACTTTTCTTACGGGCGGCAGCAACGGAAACCTGATTGCCATGCTTTCAGCCCGGAACAATTTTCTACCCCAAAGTCGTTTTCAGGGCTATAACCAGCAAGAGCACCTGGTGGCCTATGTAAACGAACAATCTCATTACTCGTTCGATACAGCTGCCAACCTGCTGGGTATTGGTTCAGACAATGTAATAAAGGTAAAAGCAGGAAAAGATGGAAGAATGCTTCCACAAGAACTGGAACGGGAGATTGAGAAAACACTTTCCATGGGCCGAAAACCCTTTTTCGTGGCAGCGACATGCTCAACTACCCTGCTGGCAGCCTATGATCCTATCGACGAGATAGCCGATATTACCCAAAAGTATGGTTTGTGGTTGCATGCCGATGGAGCTTTCGGTGGCTCCATTTTGCTTAGCGATAAATACCGCGACAAAATGAAAGGCATTGAAAGAACCGATTCATTCTCGTGGGATGCACATAAACTTATGAATATACCTTTGGTTTGTTCGGTTTTGCTGGTAAAGAACAAAGGAGTATTGCAGCATAACCTAACGGATATAAATACCGATTATATTTACCACGATTTAGAAGATATTGAAGACCCGGGCAAAAAGTCCATCCAGTGTGGTCGCCATGTTGATGCTGTTAAACTCTGGTTTGCCTGGAAATACTATGGCAAGCAAGGATATGCAAAACGCATAGAAAATCTGTTGGATATGTCGGCTTATGCTGAAGAAATTGTAAAAGAGCATCCCAGGCTTGAATTGATGGCCCCCAGGCAATCGTTCAATGTATGCTTTAGATATGTGCCTGAGTTCGAAACCGACCTCAATGAGTTTAATCTCGCCTTGCGCGAGAATCTTCGTAAATCAGGACAGTCCATGGTGAATTTCGGCTTTATCGGAAAAGAACTCACCATCCGCCTGGTAACATCCAATGGAGAACTTACGAAAACAGATATAGAGCAGTTTTTTGACAATCTGTTAAGTACAGCCCATCTATTTGAAAACCAATTTGCTGCTGAAGTTTATGAATACCAGAAATAAATATACCGGTTTTGCCATAGCCCTTGCCTGGCCCAGGACCTGGTGCAAGCAGTCCAACGCCTGGTATGATGGCCTTATGGTTGCATTGGGATTTAGCAAAAACCACTATTATCGGGTGGGACATGCCGCATTGGTGCTTATTGATAAGGAGAGCGGCCAATGCCATTATTTCGACTTCGGACGATATCATGCACCTGTAAAATACGGCAGGGTAAGAAGTGCTTTCACAGACCATGACCTGACCATCAACATTAAAGCCCGCATATCAGCGGATGGTAAAAATATTCTGAATTTTGACGAAATCCTTGGTTTTCTTCACCAAAACCAGGCCTGCCATGGCAATGAAGATTTACATGGCTCTTACACTGAGGTTGATTTTCAGCAGGCATACAACAAAGCTACAAGTATGCAGGCCGACAGTCCGTGGCCCTATGGTCCTTTTGTACACAAAGGCACCAACTGTTCCCGCTTTGTGCAAACAGTGATACTTGCAGGTAAGCCCAACCTGAAGCATACAATGCTTCTTCGCTACAATGTTCCCCTTACCCCCACTCCTATCAGCAATGTAAAAGCTTTAGCGGTCAAAACAAGGATAAACGGCCATCAGCCATGGCCATTGTTTTCGCCTGACAAAAAGCCATCTAAGGGTGATTTGCAGCGCACGTTGCCGGCTTTTAAGATTAGCCACAAAATCCCCTCAGACGCCCGGTGGATATCCGGAGAAGGTGCCGGTTCGTGGTTTCATATTACCCAAAAGCAGGATGATTACTTCCACATCACGCGCTATTCACCCGAAGGAGTCATGGAGTGCAACTCGGTGTTTCGCGCTGCTTTTGAATTTGACCCCTCACTTCCGTTTGAGGTAATTCATCTTAGCCATTGTGCACAGGTAAGGGTAGTGCAAAATGAACAAAAGATTACACTCACCAGGGTCGAAGGCGCCCTTGCATCCCACCCGGAAAAGGCAGGGATTTTGCAGAATGCAGATATTGCTTCCTGATTCTTTCAAATAATGGGGCTGAAGCCCCTAGATCTTTTGAGCATCTCAGAACCGTCAGTTAAAACTGACGGCAATAGATAAGGGCAGTGCATTATATTAAGAACTGAATTAGTATAGTATTCTGTCCATTTCCCTTTCTTCCAGTCAATTAATTTGCAGAATCTTATCCATTGCCGTTGGCTTCAGCCAACGGACTTGTAGCTCCTGATTTTAAAGGGGCTTCAGCCCCATTGCAATCAGTATATTCAATGATTCTTAAAGAGAATGGGGCTGAAGCCCCCTGAACTTCTAAGCATCTTCTGTCCGTCAGTTGAAACTGACGGCAATAGATAAGGGCAGTGCATCATATTAAGGACTGAATTAGTATAGTATTCTGTCCATTTCCCTTTCTTTCAGTCAATTAATTTGCAGAATCTTATCCATTGCCGTTGGCTTCAGCCAACGGACTTGTAGCTCCTGATTTTAAGGGGGCTTTAGCCCCATTAAATTAACCCTTAATTATTTTCCATCCGCCCTTTTTCATAAACACATCTATTTCTTCAGAGAAAGGGACCTCCCTGTGTTTTTCTTCCTGTGAGTGAATATAATTTCTAACTTCATCCAAATGACTTTCACTTACTCCCACTGCCCAATAATCATCCTGCCAGCTGAATTTTTCTTTGGTCAGTTTATTTTTATTGATCCAAAATGAAGACTCCCCTTTTATAAGTCTTGCTATATCACTTATTGTTTGTGTTGTTCCCAGGGAAACCAGACAATGGATATGATCATGGTATCCATTAACACAATCCAACCATATTCCTTTCTCCTTAGCATTTAGTTTTATATGTTCAAAAACCTTGAATCTAAGCTCTCTGGAAGACAAAAAAGGAGTTCTGTTTTTTGTGGCAAAGACATAGTGAATATAAACTCTTACCCAACTCATTTTTCAGATTTTTTAGTTACACAGATATTCAATTCTTAAAATTAATCATAATTTGTTATTGGGGCTAAAGCCCCCCTGAACTTTTGAGCACCTCAGATCCGTCAGTTAAAACTGACGGCAATAGATAAGGGCAGTGCATTATTTAAAGGACTGAATTAGTATAGTATTCTGTCCATTTCCCTTTCTTTCAGTCAATTAGCTTGCAGACTCTTATCTATTGCCGTTGGCTTCAGCCAACGGATTACATTATGCAATAATTAAGGGGGCTTCAGCCCCATTGCATTCAATTTATTCAATAATTTCAGGAGAATGGGGCTGAAGCCCCTTAATCTTTTTAGCATCTTCTGTCCGTCAGTTAAAACTGACGGCAATAGATAAGGGCAGTGCATTGGGATTATATGGAGAGGATAATCAGTTGGAAGGATGCAATCTCATAATTAAATCATAGCCCCCAGATCTTTTTAGCTTCCTGCTCCATGAGTTAAAACTGATGGCAATCAATAGGTAGACTCTTGTCTATTGCCGTTCCGCTAAACGGAACGGATAAGTTGTTGCCAAAGTTTAAGGGGGCTTTAGCCCCATAGCAGGAAAGCCATTCAATGATTTCAGGAGAATGAGGCTGAAGCCCCTTGCTCTAGATCGGCAATAGATAAGGGCAGTGCATTGGGATTATATGGAGAAGATAATCAGTTGGAAGGATGCAATCTCATAATTAAAACAACTAATGCCCCCTGATTTTTTTAGCTTCCAGCTCTATGAGTTAAAACTGATGGCAATAGATAAAGGCAATGCAGAATAAAAAGAATTGAATAAGTTGAGGATTTTGTTCATTGCCCTTCCTTTCAGTCAATTAATTTGCAGAATCTTATCTTTTGCAAGATGCCCCTTTACAATCGAACCCTCCAGCAGACAATCATGCCCCCTCCATGTGGGAATCATGCAACTTATTTAATAATAGATGTAACACTTTCCGGCTAAGAGGGAAGTAATTTTGATTGTTGAATTCTTTTTTGATAATGACTAAAAATCATGCCATGGAAGCAATACAAAGATATTTTGTATTGCCCATGGCTGATGTTCTAAATCTATCTAATCTTAACCATCGATACATAATACAGCGAGCATGATTCGTTAACAAAACACGGATGCTTATTCATCTTGCGGATTGCATCCGGCCTTACATTTAAAATTTATAATAATGGAAAAAATCAAATTAAGTTTAATAATGGCATTCGTTGCAGCAATTCTTTTTGCGGGCTGCGCTTCCTGGAACAAAACCCAGAAAGGTGCTGCTGCAGGAACCGCCACAGGCGGAGCAGCAGGTGCCGTAATAGGAAGAGCATCAGGTAACACGGCCCTGGGTGCAATCATAGGGGCTACCGTTGGAGGTGCCGCAGGTGCTGTAATAGGCAATGAAATGGATAAGCAGGCTGAAGAAATCCAGAGAAATGTACCCGATGCAAGGGTAGAGCGGGTTGGCGAAGGTATTGTTGTGGAGTTTAACAGCAACATTCTGTTTGGTTTTGACCAGTCTGGGTTGTCTGATGAGGCGAAAACTAACCTTGACAAGCTGGTTTTGGTTCTGAACAGCTATGATGAAACAGATATTGAAATACAGGGACACACCGATAGCAGAGGATCTGAAGCCTACAACCAGAATCTTTCTATTCAACGCGCCGGTGCCGTATCCAATTACCTTTCACAAAAAGGCATTTCCAGTTTACGACTTACCGTGAGAGGTTTTGGTGAGAATACACCCAGATATGATAACAGTTCAGCCGAAGGCCGCCGACAGAACCGCAGAGTCGAGTTTCTGATTACTGCCAACGAAAAAATGAAAGCTGAGGCTGAAAAGGAAGCTGCCAAATAATTCTATTCATTATAACTATAAAAAAAACAAACATGAAATTCAAAATAACATCTATTGCTATAATGCTCTTGCTTTCAGCAACATTTACCTTTGCTCAAACTACAGGGCCTGCTTTTGGCCTTTTAGGAGGTGTTAATTTCCAAAATCTGAATGGAAAAGATATGGATGGAGATCAACTAGACAATGACATGATCGTCGGTTATCATATCGGAGCCAACGTACAGATACCCATAGCCCCTGAATTCTATTTTCAACCCGGCTTGCTTTTCTCCACCAAAGGAGCGAAAACCACCACCGGCCCCATCACAAGCACTTATAACCTTTCGTATCTTGAACTACCACTAAATTTTGTTTATAAAGGTTTGCTCGGCCAGGGATATGTTCTGGTTGGTTTTGGCCCCTATGTAGGTTATGGAATCATGGGTAAGGCAAAACATGAAGGGGGTTCGGTATCCTATGAGAGTGATATTGAATTCACCAATACGGTTGATGCAGGCGACCCTTTAACAGAAACGTATTTTAAACCACTTGATGTAGGGGGAAATATTTTTGCGGGTTATGAAATGGCCAGCGGATTATTCTTCCAGCTCAACGCGCAGCTGGGCCTGCTGAAGATAAATCCTGAAGACAACAGGTTGCCGGAGAATGAATTATCCCTCATGAATACCGGATTCGGACTTTCATTAGGATACCGGTTTTAGATTGCAGCTCTGATTCGCTTAGAAGAGGGCTTTGAATAAGCATGAGTGCTGCCTTAAAACATATTACCCGGGTGCTGAGCCTGTCGAAGCATATTATAGCCTGATATGCAGATATCTTTTCGACAAGCTCAACGACGACCAGAAGGTAGTTTTAAGGCTGCACTTTTTATTTCCAATTATTCTGTAAAACTAGTCACATCCACTAAAGACAACATGCATCTGTCGTCATTCTCAATTACAATTCCTTCTATATATATCTGATGATTAGACTCTGTGTCGTTACCCAGCAATATATTGCATGATTGCTTCTGGTGGGTGGCGTATGTTTTTTTGAAAAAATCGGAAAAGGCAGTTTTGGATTCGTCTTCAATATACAGCTTAAAATTGCTTCCCATAAGGCTAAAACGCCGGTCGCCAAGCATCTCTGCAGCAGCAAAGTTCAATTCAGCAATCGTACCGTCGCTTTCCAGGGTAATAAACCCCATGGGTGCCTGGTCGAAAACAATGGTAAACTTCTTTAATGCGGCTTCTGCTGTCTCATAAGCCTTAAGGAGTTCCTCATTCTGCATTTCGAGTTCTATCTGGTGCACCTGTAATTCATGTAAAAGCTTTTGGGCATCGGCTTCATTTTTCTCCTCCTGCATGGCTTTTTCCATTTTTTGCTGAAGCAATTTCTCGGCCTGCTGGCGCAATGCGCGCGGATCTGTAAAATCAGGTTCTTCGGTTTTCATGGTATTATAAATTAATTTCTATATATTCATTGTATGTATTTTTTCAACAATACCTCTTGTCTTCATCCGGGGCACAACCCTAACTCCATGGCCACCAAAACTACCGGTTCCATTCGCCTATTAAAACCATTCCTGTAAGCTTATTCATGGTATCGACCAATACTTTGGCTGAAAAAACCACTTCAGAAGTAGTGCCTTTGGCTGCAATTACTTCAGTTTTCAACCTCCCATCCTTCAAATTGTTTACCATCTTTGCCAGTAACTGACTTGTCTTTCTTTGCCTGGGTTCGGGCACAAACATCTGAACAAAGTCCTGCTTTATGGTATTTTCGCGTTTTTCACCAAAAAACTTTTCAGCTTCAAAGTTGAATTCCACAATTTTCTGGTCAGGTGACAATTTAATGATCACATCTGTTGCTGCATCTAACAACAACCTTTGCACCTGCCTGGTCTCCCTGCATTTTTCTTCCATACGTTTCAGTGCTGAAATATCTATAAAGGTTATTACCAGGCCGTCAATCCGATCATCAAAAGTGCGATAAGGCATCAGGCGAATAGAAAACCAGCTTCCGTTTTTTCCGGGAATTTGCTTCTCAATAAATACAAGTGTTCGCAATACCTCCTTTGCATCTTCGGCCATTTCGGGGTAATTGAGGTCCGAAACCTGGTCTGTAAATGGTCTGCCGATATCGCTTTTTATAAGCTTAAAGATTTTGGTGGCCTGGATAGTGAAACGGCGAATATTAAGCTCTTTGTCAAGAAACAGCGTAGCGATATCGGTGCTGTTGAGCAGGTTCTTCATATCGTTGTCCACCCTCACATAATCCTCTACTTTTACAAGGAGTTCTGCATTGAGGGTTTGCAGTTCTTCGTTGAGGCTTTGCATCTCTTCCTTTGAGCTGGTAAGCTCTTCATTGGCCGATTGCAGTTCCTCATTGGCCGATTGCAGTTCTTCATTGGTTGATTTAAGTTCTTCCTGTGAGGTTTGCATTTCCTCCAGGGTGCTTTGCATTTCTTCGCGGGTATACTGGAGTTCTTTCTCCAGTTCGGTTTCCCGACTGCTCTTTGAGGTTTTACCCTCGGATTTGGGCTGAGCTTTGGTATCAATGCTATCAGGAACATCAATAAAGATAATCATTAACGTACCTCTTAGTGGGCCTGGTTTTTCAACGTATTGAATGCTAATATTAAGGGTTTGGGCAGAACCATTGGTTCCCACTTTTAAATTGTGCAATACCATCGACCCCTTTTTTGCCTTAACCTGGTGGAAAGCAAGATGAAACTCCTGGCGCAAACCTTCGCGCAGCATAGGAAAAATATTCAGGTTCGCTTTCCCTGCAGCGGGTTCAAGATATTTACCGGTACGCCCGTTGATATATAATATGTCGCCACTATCATTTACCAGAACCCCCGGAGGAGAATACTGCTGCAGTAGTATCCGGTCAGCGAGTGCTTGTATATTGGAATGAGAGGTCTCTGTAGCCGGTTTTTCAATAGTGGCGGGTTTTGAGCGTGAGTACGTTGAAGGAAAACTCAGCAAATCAGGTGTCACTGCATTGGCATCGCGTCTAAATATTTTAAGTTTACTGTCTGTTGCTTCAAAAAGATTGCCCATGGCACCCAGGGTTTCTGAACTACCCAGCACCATAATTCCCTTATTATTGAGGCTAAAATAAAAAAGCCCGAGGATTTTTTTCTGAAGGTCTGAATCCAGGTATATAAGCAGATTGCGGCAAGTGATGATATCGATATTAATAAACGGGGGGTGCATGATAAGATTGTGCTGGGCAAACACCACCATTTCTCGTATTTCACTATTTACGCGATAGCCGTCCTCGGATTTCACAAAATATTTCGACAGGTAGCGGGATGACACATCGGCTTCAATATTTACAGGGAAAAGTCCTTTTCGGGCTGTTTCAACAGCATCGTGATCCAGGTCGGTGGCAAAAATCTGTAAAGAAATATTTTTGGATGAACTGATAATCTCCAGGGCTTCTTTTAAAACAATGGCGAGACTATAGGCCTCTTCGCCAGAAGAACAACCTGGCACCCAGGCCCGCAATAAGGTATTTTCCGTTTGTTTGCCAATATAAGCAGGAATAATCTCCTGTCCCAGTTTCTCCCATACTTTGGGGTCGCGAAAAAAACTGGTAACACCAATCATCAATTCCTTGAAAAGTATTTCTCCTTCTGTGGGATTATCCTGCAAGAGGGTAACGTAAGAGGCTATCTTACCTATTTTATGCACCCCCATGCGTCTTTCGATCCGGCGATACAAGGTGCTTTTTTTATATTGAGAAAAATCGTTACCGGTATAGCTGCGAAGCAGCAAGATAATTTTTTCCAGCGCACTCTGATCTTTGTTTTCTAGATCTATACTGGACTTAACCTGGGGGATATGCTTGTAAAATTCGATAAGTTTTCCGGAAAGCTCGTGGGGAGGTGCTACAATATCTGCCAGCACGGATTCAATGGCATTGCGGGGCATGCTATCGTATTTTGCTGTATCAGGCTCCTGCACCATTACAATCCCGTTTTTTTCTTTTATGGCACGTAACCCTGTACTACCATCAGAGCCCATCCCCGAGAGAATAAGCCCAACACTCCACTCTCTAAGATCATCGGCCAGGGATCGCAGAAAAAAATCAATGGGAAGACGCAGCCCCCTTGATTCCAGAGGTTGAAACAGCTGAAGTTTCCCATGAAGGATTGACATGCTTTTATTGGGAGGAATCACATAAACACAATTGGGATTAACCTTCATGTTATCCTTAACCTGATAAACTTTCAGTGGAGTGACCCGCTGAAGCAACTCAGGAAGCATCCCTTTCTGGGTGGGATCCAGATGCTGAACCACCACATAGGCCATTCCGCTTTCTTCAGGTACATTTTTCAGGAATTGTTCTATGGCTTCCAGCCCTCCGGCTGATGCACCAATCCCTACGACAGGAAATAATGCGGAATCAGCAGCCGGCTTTTTTTCTCTTGAGGTTGCCCTGGTTTTGGGAGTCACTGGTTTTGATTTCTCTGTTTTGGCCATTTCAATGAGGTAATTTTGTCGTTGGGCAGGAAACCAGATGTATGAATCTGGTGTTTATTTAAACATAAATATGCAAATTAAATTAAAAAAAACCACAAATCAATCACGAAAATCAATTATTGTAATTTTTAGCAAATCAGCAGTAAAATTACTTCGGTGAATAATGCTTCAGTGCTTCGGGCATAAATTGCTCTAACCTTTTCATTCTTGTCTGATCTGAAGGGTGTGTGCTAAGAAATTCAGGAGGACTGGCTCCACCTGCTGATGACATTCTTTGCCAGAAAGGAATAGCCTCCCTGGGATTATAACCCGCCATAGCAGAAAAAATCAGCCCATACTTATCCGCTTCTGTTTCCTGTTGACGCGACCATGGAAGAATTGCACCCACCTGACTTCCAATACCATATGACAATAAAAACAGATTCCTGGTTTGCTCAGGCTCATTAGTCAGGGCAATATCCAATGCCATGCCGCCCAATTGCTGAGCCAGGGCCTGGCTCATTCTTTCACTACCATGCCTGGCAACAGCATGGGCAATTTCATGTCCCATCACTATGGCAAGTGCAGTTTCATTTTGGGTAACAGCAAATATGCCTGAGTATACCATGACCTTACCCCCGGGCATAGCCCAGGCATTTACTTCTTCACTTTCTATAGTATTAAACTCCCAGTCGTATCCTTCCAATAACTCAGGTTTGCCTTGTTCGGTGTAGTATTTGGTAACTGCATTGGCAATGCGGTTTCCCACACGTTTGACCATGGCAGCTTGATCGTTTCCTGAACCCAACACATTGTGTTCTGTTATGAAGGTTCTGTATTGATCAACAGCCATCATTTGCATTTCAGACTCACTTACCAGTTTAAGTTGCCTGCGACCTGTCAAGAGGTTCTTAGCACATCCCACCATAATGACTAATGACAGCAGGAAAAATGTCCATTTCTTCATTTGTTTATAATTTTATTAATTCGCTCAGTCATGGCTTCGTTCGTATATTATTCGTAATTAGGCAAGGTGAAAATAAAACTACTTCCTTTGCCTGGCTGGCTTTCTACCCACAAGATTCCTCCATTCATGACAACGAATTCTCTGCAAAGCATCAATCCAAGTCCTTTGCCCTTTACATTGCTGTTGCCTGCAACTTCTTCGGGGGTATCCTTATTGAATAATCTCTGCTGGTCTTTCGTGGAGATTCCAATGCCATCGTCTTTTACCATTATTTCAATGAATGGATTCGCTTCTTTGGCACTTATGGTAATATTTCCTCCGGGATTTGTAAATTTAATGGCGTTACTGATCAGATTTCTTACAATCGATTGAGACATATGAAGGTCAGCCCTCACCATAAAATTCTCTGGAATAGTATGGCTCAATGATATTTTTTTCAGCTTCACGGCAAGGTTACTATTCTCTATTTCCCGCCCTACAAGGTGTGCAAGATTTACCCTAATGGGATTAAACCGTTTTTCTGTGCCTTGCATTTGTGCCCATGCCAGGATATTTTCTATCAGGTTGGTTGTATTGATAGAGGAGCTGGACGCAATATCCAGATACGCTTCCATTTCCTCATAATTGCCTTCATGAACGCAGTCCTTAAGTAAGCCCAATACGCCATAAATGGTACTAAAGGGGCTTTTCAGATCATGTGCCAGTACAGAAATATATTCTTTATTGGCTGCAATAAGTTCAGAAATTTCGTTTTTGCGCTGTTCAATAATATTTTTAAGCCGGTCATTTTGTTTTTCCAGTTCCTCCAACCGCATCATGATTTGGCTTTTAAGGACTTTACCATCATCTGCTTTAACTCCATTGGGCTTAAGTGAATGTGAAGCTCCGTTAACAGCAGAACCGTTTTGAGGTCGGTAGAAGTTAGTATCCTTCGGGAAAAATGATTGTTTTGGTTCCATAATACACGCTTTTATTACTATTGGTTTCCGGTTAAAATATTCAGATTTAGCTTCGCTGCCACCTCGCAATCTCTCCCGCATTTTGCGGGAGAGTATTGACCAGGTATTCTTTACGTTAAAAAATATATCGAATGGAAAGTGCGCCACCATCACCCCAAAAGCCTGAATATCCATAAAAATTGAATGTGGGTTTCCAGTCAAGACTAACATTAAATGGGATTTCATCAAAACTGTATTCCAATCCCAGGATTCCATCCAGTCCCAGCACTGTGTAAGTTGTTCCCCTTTCACCCCATCGATCGTGCGTATAGTCTCCGTCATAGAAACCGGCATGGGCACCAAATCCATAATACCATTTCAATCTGTCTGCATCAAATGCCCTGTTATGAATTTCATAGAGTCCGGTGATTTCAAACCCTCTCCATCTGCTGGCCAGAAGAAACTCAAATGCTGTTTTCTCGCTTACAAAATGTTTAACTGTAAGACCTGTAAACGGTCCTCCTCTAAAACCGATTCCTGTATTGTAATCCTGTGCAACGCTTATGGTAACAAAGCATAATGCAATCAGGGTCGTACTAATTGTTTTTTTCATATTATCAAGTTTTGAATTATTTTTTTCAACAGAAATAAAGATTTATTATATTGCATGTATGAAATAGCGGAGCTCATCTACAGTCTTGTCAAGCTTGTAGGCCAGCCTCTCTATCATAACTTTTTCCTTGCCATCATTAAATTGCAAATCAACATCGGTAATGGCAGGAAAGATTTTTTTGAGTCTTCTCTTTTTATCATTCCATGTTAGTGATTTACCGGATTGTAAGGTTTCCATATCGGGGGCTTTAATTAAAATTCCAACAGACAGAAATCGGAAAAGAAGTTTTATGAAGTACAAAGATTGGCTTTTTAGTACCGATTTGTCTTACACAATTCAGGTAAAAAGTTACATAAAACTCACATTTTAACCACTTAAGAAATTCGATAATCCCGATACAAAACAATCAGCACACAAAAAACGGGGCTGTCTCAGAAGTATCTTTGGGGCCGTTGAGCCTGCCGAAACGACTGCTGAATAGCAGACAGATATGCTTCGACAAGCTCAGCGTCCGGGAAATTAACTACTTCTGAAACAGCCCCTTGTCATTTACTTACAATGAGGACTGAAGTATCTATTGAGGTTGAACAACAGTATTTTGATCGAGGATGACGGATGTTTGTGCAAGTGCTCTTCCGTTAAAGGTGGCACCTGTTTGAAAAGTAATGCCAGTCTTGGATAAAATAATCCCTTCGAAGTGCGATCCAGTACCAAAGGTTGCTGTACCTGCTACCTGCCAGAAAATATTGCTGGCCTGAGCTCCCCCTTCAAGGGTTACTGTCACGTTATTACTTACGGTCAGGTCTTCTGCGATCTGGAAAATCCAGACATCGTCGGCACCACCTGATAATGTAATATTGGTAGGTAATGTGACGGTATTGGTCCATTTATAAAGGCCCGGCACCAAAGTTTTTCCACCAATGTTTCCAGCGCTGAGTTCAATAAAATGAGGTGCTGTGCGACCTGCAGCGTCGTCATATGCAGTAATCATATTTTCAACGGCTGTGGTAAGATTCACTGGTGTTGGGTCTGCCATATCGGCGGCATAAATCCTTCCGCCATCTGTTACCTGGGTGGAAGTAGCATAGCCTGTTTCATTTGTCAACGAAAATCCTGTAATATAGGATGTAGCTGCCGGGCTTAACCCCAAATCGCCTGAAATGCTGGATGTAGGATTATTGGTAATGGCGGTTTTGGCCAGAATTACATAATTTCCTGAACCCATTAAATTAACCGCATCGGGAGATTGGGGGGAGAAAGTGGTGAAACTCCACACTACGCCGGCTGTCAACGGATTACCGTCAGTATCTTTCGCTTCTGTAGATATTGTAGCAGTGTAATCTGAATCGAGCAGCAAGGGCTCTGCAGGAATAAAAGTTGCTGTTCTTCCTGCATACGAAACAACACCCGGAACCGGAGCGGATCCCCGGGTTACAGTAAATGTGGTAGAATCGATTGTTGCAGGATCCATGGCTACACTGAAATCGGCAGTGATTTCTACACTGATATCAACATCCAGTGCGTCGCTTAAGGGTACGGTCGAAGTTACCTGTGGACGTTCGTCCTGCAGATCATCATTTTTATCACAACTTACTGCAAATAATACAAGTAGAATACCCAGGAATGGGAATAATTGTTTTAGCTTCATTTTTCATTAATATTAGTTTGTGAAAGAATTTCCACGAAACAAAGGTACGTGCAACCAGTCTGTTACTTGTTACACAATGGGAGGCATAAGTTACATCATTCACGCATTTAAGGCGCTTTTCAGATTAGATCGAAGCTGGAAGCTTGAAGCTCGAAGGATTGAGAATACCGGAAAATCGAAGGGCTTTAATGTCTCTTTGGGTCTTAGTGCCTTTACACTGAAATGCTTGCCACCGTCAGCATATTTATCACTGTTTATAGACTGTAGGTTGATAGGCTGTAGGTGTTTAAAAAAGACTTCAGCCTATAGTCTAAATACCTGATTGCATCACTGTTACTCCCGGAAATCCTCAAATAATTTTGATTTGAGCCGGTCTATTCTCCGGGCCTCTACTTTTACCTGCTTCATATGCCCGTAATTCATAAAAAAGTAGGTGAACGGATTGTAAAGGTTGCCCAGCATTCTTTTCATTACCGAGTTGATGCTGTAAAATCTTTTTCGGGCATAAATTTTTCCCATCTGAAGTTCGTAAGGAGTCATATTTCGCGGTTGAAATACAACCGTATTATGGTCGTAATACTTCCAGTCGGTGGTTGTAAGTCGGTTTTCTTTTTTCAGGTTTTCGTAAACCCTGGTGCCGGGATAAGGGGTTAGCACGTTGAAGGATGCAGTGCTTGCTTTATTTTTCTGCAGAAACGCCACGGTTTCTTCAAAGGTTTCTTTGGTATCGTTGTCAAAGCCAAAAACCATGGATGCGTGGATCAGGATCCCCATCTTTTTGATTTTTTTCAGGCTGTCTTCCAGATGGGCAATTTCCTTGATCCCCTTTCGCATGGTCTTTAACTGCTCTACCGACACACTTTCAATACCCACGAAAAGCGATTTGCAGCCACTTTCAGCCGCCAGTTGCAGTAGTTCATCGTCTTCCACAAGCAATGATACCGAGGCTTGTCCGCCCCATTTTATCTTCAGCGGCTTAATGGCTCTGAACAGTTCTTTGGCATATTTCTTATGGCCAATAATATTGTCGTCGAGGAACAGAAAGTTTTTAGCTCCCGAACTCTTAATATCGCGAACTACATTTTCGATGGGAATATGTCTGATTTTTTTACCGTAAAGGTCAGTGACACAGCAAAAATCACAATCGTAAGGGCATCCCCGGGTGGTCATGATGGGAATGACGTGAAATTTACTTTTGTTGATAACCGTGCTGAAGTCTTTGGGAACATACTTCTTCAAATCAGGATCGGGATTGTGGTATTTACTCTGCAAATTATGGGACTGAAAATCATTGAGCACTGTTTCCCATACTCCTTCAGCTTCGCCCACGACCACACTATCGGCATGCTGCATGGCTTCATCGGGCAGGATGGATGGATGCACTCCGCCCAGTACCACAGTTTTTCCTCTTTCCCTGAATGCTGCACAAAGTTCATAGGCTCGCGGGGCATTGGCTGTCATACAGCTTATGGCCACCAGGTCACACTCCTGATCGGGGTCAACAAATTCGGTTTCTTCTTCAATAATTTTTACTTCATGACCCGGTGGGGTTAATCCTTCGAGGATGTAAAGAGCAAGCTGTGGCATCATGAGCCATTTGTTGGTTCGTTTTTCGGCATCAACAGCGGGTGAGATAAGCAGGATCTTCATGTTTTGATAATTTATGCTAATCATGAAAACGAGTAGAATTGAATGGATTGCCGGATAGAGGAGGGATATCTCGTTTGTACTTTTTTGAATTAACTACAAATGTAAATATAATGCAGTTTAACGTTGCAATATTTTCCATGAAAAATGTTACATAAATCACAGATTTTGATCTTTCCTTTGGCTAAAGCCAACGGCAATGGACAAGAGTCGGCAAATTAATTGACTAAAAAAAAGGGTAATGGACAAAATTCTCAACTTATTCAATTCCTTGTTTTAAGCACTGCGCTTATCTATTGCCGTCAGTTTTAACTGACGGATCTGAGATGCTCAAATCTTCAGGGGGCTTCAGCCCCATTCTCTTTTATAATCAGTAAATAAACTGATTTCAATGGGGCTAAAGCCCCCTGGTGTGTGGCCATTCCTCATCCGTTGGCTAAAGCCAATGGCAATGGATAAGAGTCTGCAAACTAATAAGTTCCTTCTGCTCTGCCACTGGCCTTTTTCTCCTCCCGTTTAGCCTCTTTGGCGGCTCTTTTTTCTTTCAGGTTTTTAACCGGAGCCTTCTTGTCTCCCTTTTCACTTTTACCTTCTTTCGATTTTGACATATCTTTTGGATTTTAAAGTTTTGAATTCATTATTGATGACACGGATGATTCTATTTTCAATTGCTGGCTTAAACCAAGGGTTTCCGTTATTTTCCTTCCCATTCTTCTACATCCCATTTATTGATAAATCGTGCATGACTTTTGGGCTGCATTTTAAATCCGTATTTTTTGGTAAACACCCAGGTAAATTCAGCGCCAAAAAACAAAATAAGACAAGAATAGGTAACCCACAACATCATGATAATAATAGAACCTGCAGCACCATAAACACTTCCCGGACTGGCAGCTCCGAAATAATAACTCAGACCTTCTCTTCCGACCGCAAAAAGGAATGAGGTAATAAAAGCACCAATCCAGACACTCTTCCAGCCAATATTTACATCAGGAAGGTATTTAAAAATTAATGCAAATAAAACGGTTATCACTCCAAATGAAATAATAAGGTCAGACAGGATAAGAAGGTAATAGGCAATATCAGGTATCCATCGGGCAATGTAATCTTTCAGGGCGGAAAGCAATGCAGACAGTACAAAACTTACCAGAAGTAAAAACCCAATCACCAGCACAAACCCGAAGCTTTTGGTGCGATCGATCAAATAGCGTAAAATACCGCTCTTGGGGTCAGATTTCACTTCCCAGATTCTGTTCAGGGATATCTGAAGGTGATAAAACACACCGGTTGCACCAAATAAAAGCGCTCCTATTCCAATTATTGCTGCAACCCATGAGGTGTCATCTTCACTGGCATTGGTAAAAATGGATTCTACCGCATCGGCGGTTGATACACCCATACTTGAACGAATCTCTTCGTATACTTTTCCCTCAATAATTTCTGCCCCCCAGAAATAGCCCAGCATGCTAATGATAATTACAAGCAATCCCGGCAAGGATAATATGGCGTAATAAGCAACGATGGCACTTAAACGCCAGGGATCATCCTTGTTCCAGGATATAGCTGTATCCTTTAAAAGGACAGGTAAATGCTTGAACCTGAAACGCCGTGAACTGATCTTATCCTGTTCTGATTCTGACATGATTTTCCGCCTTCAAACAGACATTAAATGTGTATGCTGCCCAGATTATCCAGAACCCCAAAAACATTGAGAAGCCAGATGATAACAACTATTACAACAACCACATTCAGGATGCTTTTGATTTTGCGATCCATAGGAATGAAGGTATTGACAAGCCATAACAAGAGACCTGCAACGATTAATACAATAAAAATAGTTAAGAGTGGCATAATATACTAATTTAAGTTAGCTTTAAAGGTAAGCCAATCCAATACTGAAATTGTTACGAAAAGTTTTGAAAATATTACATAAATCACAGATTCGGACGGTAAATTCAAGTTCTCATCTTTGATGGCTGGCCTGTGGATTCCAGTACATTCCACCATAACTCACCATCCACATCAATTCTTTTTGTTTCCGATACCGCCAGGGGAATAGGTATCAGCGTGAAATGGTCATTCCAATGGCCTACTACAAAATCTGTTTTGCCTGCCATTGCGGCATGCACCGCATTCTGGGCAAGGAGTCCGCAGAATTTGCTGTCGTTGGCATTGGCAGGGGTACTGCGCAGAATATAGCTGGGATCAATGTATTTAAGCGTAAAGGGGAAATTCGCCGAATGAAATTCTTCGGATATTTTTTGCTTCAGAAACAGCCCTATGTCTTTGTTTAAAATGTTACCGGATGCGTCTTTCTCTGTATTTGCAGTATCAAAGAGATTTTGTCCGGCACCTTCAGCTATGACCACCAGGGCATGATGACGATTTTCCAGTCGTTTGCGCAGTGCCTTCAGAAAACCTTTTGAACCGTGGAGTTCGAATGGGTCTTCGGGTACAAGAACAAAATTCACTTCGCGCATGGCAAGGGCAGCGTTGGCGGCAACAAAGCCGGAGTTTCGTCCCATAAGTTTTACGAGGGCTATACCATTCCACGCTCCAATGGCCTCATTATGAGCCGATCGAATGATACCTCCTGCAATGGTGAATGCTGTTTCGAACCCAAAAGATTTGTCAATAAAGCTGATATCATTGTCAATGGTTTTGGGAATTCCAGCCACAGCAATCAAAAGATTTCGCTTTACAATTTCCTGGTGTATGGCATGTGCTCCTCTCAGGGTACCATCTCCGCCAATACAGAAGAGTATATCAATGTCCAGTTCAATCAGCCGGTCAACAATCTGCGCTGTATCCTGTTTCCCGCGTGAGCTTCCAAGCAAGGTACCCCCGAAGAGATGTATTTTATCAATGCTTTTAGGAGTAAGCTCAACCACCGGATGATTGTATTCTTTGATAAACCCCTGAAAACCATACTGAATGCCAATGATTTGCTTCACATAATACCGATAGCTTAATTGATTAACCAGACTTTGTATCACATCGTTTACTCCCGGGCACAATCCTCCACAGGTAACAATGGCTACCCTGGTGTCTTCGGATTTGAAAAACAGATGCTGATGGGGTCCGGCTTTTTCAAAAGAAAACGGTGTAGTATTACTTTCTTTGCAATACAAAAAATGCTTCAGGGATGCATCCAGCAAAACCCTGTCTTCATCTTCAACAAAACCAAAAGAATCGTCTTTTGACAAAGAAGAAGGTTTTAAGATGGACTGCAGGGCAGGTTTGCCCAGTGACTTAACATTAAGGTCTTCTGAATTCATATTTCTATCAGTTTTATGTAAAAAACGAGATTGTTAATAAATATCACTCAAACACCACTACTGCTGGTTTCCCAATCTCAAAATCACGAAATCCAAAGTCAGTAGTCTGGAAAGAGTTGAATAAAAAGATATTATTTCCTTTGTCGGGCATAACAGGATAAAAAGAAAGAGAAACCTGAAAAGCATTCATCACCAGGTTGTCGTTTTTGATTAAAACACCCACCCCGAATTGCGAATACACCTTGCTGTTGCGAAACCCACTGTCTCTGTCGCCAAGCATTCCCAGTGCGAAGGTAAAATAAGGGCCAAAGTGAAAGCCAATGAAATCCCAGGGTGCATATACCTGTGTTTGTGATGTTAAAAGCAACCTGCTGTTTCCTGCCAGTTGCGGGCTGCTGAAACCGTCAATCCCATATCCGTCATTTATGCTCAGCTGATCATAATCCGTACGCCTGATACCAAAGGTTGCCCGTGGCTTAATGAATTGCCTGAGTTTCCAGTTTCCCAGGGTTATCATGTTGGTAAAATAACTGGCCCCGGCATCCACTACCCCCTGCTGGGTGGCAGAGCGATAAACAAAAGAGGCCACTTCCAGGTGTGAGCTCAGGTATCCCCAGGGATGATAGTTGCCCGACGACCAGCGGGCTTTCAGATAATAACGTCCAAAATTGTTTTTTTGCTGATATCCTGTGGTAAAGCTCATTACCCTGCCCACGGGCACATCTTCAGTAATACCAAATTTAAAAATATATTTATCTTGTACGTATTGCCGTGTTGAAATTCCTATACTGGCCAGGTAAAAATTTTCGTTGGTATAGTACTGCAGTGTATCCACTGTTGCCGGGGGTTTTTCCAGGTAACGTATCCGGATAAACCGGACAGCAGAGATCAAATTCGTTGTACGACTGTATTCGGTGTTGCCACTGAATAAAGGGATAGCACTCCCTGCCCACACATCCTGTGCATTGTATTTAAACTGCATAAAATTACCGGCCCAGACTGAATCCTTGCGCCGGTGCTGCGAAATATCGAGTCCTGCTGCCCAACGGGCAAACGGGGAATAAAACGGGCGATCCATTGCAAATCTTTTGACAAAATTCCCGTATTCGTCGGTTCCGTATTGCAGCGTTGCATTAATAAAGGTGTTGCGGAAGTTAGGAATGTGGTATCTGGTTCTGAAAGCATAATCTCCGGTGGTATGATTCCATACAATACCATTGCGAAACTCGTGTCCCAGCCCGATAAAGTTCTCTTCTCTCAGTGTAAATGTCACGCGCGTTGAGGAGAGGCTCCCTCCGGGTATAATGCTCCACTTATCCAGCTCGCGAATAAAAACATCTACCGAATCGGCGTATTCGCTGGATTGCTCAACATAAAATAACACGTCGGTAATATAAACGTTGCTGCGCACCAATCGCTCTGATTCTTTTACCAATAACGAATCGAAAACCTGGTTTTCCTTAAAAAGCAGCAGATTGCGAATGGTGCTTTCGCGGGTTTTCACGTGCATCTTATTACCCGTGCGGGTGAAGAAACTTAGTGAACCTGAAATGGTATCGCCTATAGAATTTCCAAACGGATCGAGTGTTACGATGTTTATATGCCTGATAATTTTTCCTTCAAAGGAGCTGTAAGGAACCTGCTTAAGCCTGGCTGCCGGTTTGCTGGTCACATTGCCCGGGGCTACCGGCTTAAAAAACAGCCGGAACATAAGTTGAGTAAATTTGCTGCGCTCGGAATACGTCTCAATATTTTCGTATAAATGGGTGGTATCTTTAGGTGCAGGATCCTGCTGAGCAAATGCAAAGCTATTTGCCAAACCTATTGCAATCGCAACTATTATGATACTTTTCCATTGCATTTTAAGGCTCTCCGGGGGCAGTTATACTGTCTTGTTTAGCGGGTGTTGCTTTCTCCTGTTGCTTTCTTTCAAGTTCTTTTTGTTCTGCTTGTTTCCTGAAATATCCTCTGAAAAATATGTTGTGCTTAAGGGCTTCCATGTTCTCATCCAGCCCTCGCGTGCTTTGCTTCAGGTTGATCAGGGTCCGGTCCAGGTTGTATGCCATGGTAGTATCCTGAATCAACATGCCCAAAGTTCCCTCTCCACTGTTTATCTTCACCATGATCTCTCCCAGGGCATTGGAGGCAATTTCTGTTTTGGCCACGGTGAGTTGCAGTTTCTCCATAAATTCAAACACGTTTTCTTTGGTTACTTCAATGGTTTCATCCAGCCCTTCCGAACTTTTCATAAAGTTGGCAATGGTCTGATTTACGTTTTCGGCAATGGTAGAGTCTACAATAAGCCGGCCAAGCATGCCTTTTCCGCTATTGATATTTTCCATAATTTCAGCAAGTTGATTGGTAATAACTTCAGCACTGCTGGCCGTTACCTGTAAACTTGCAATTATGGCATCGGTTTCAACGGGTTCAATAGAGCGGATGCGTTGACCGTCGATAACGGTTGCTGCGTTATTGCTACCCTGTGCTATAATAACAATACGATCGCCAATAATACCCGATGAGCCTATAGCTGCTTCGCTATCTGCTTTTATAAACTCCTGCACATTTTTTCTTATAAGCATGTCAACCTGAACCGTTGAATCATTAATAATGCTGATTTTGTCAACAATCCCTACGTTGATACCCGAAAAACGTACATTATTGCCTACCTGAAGACCACTAACATTAAAGTAATTAGCGGTTACTTTAAAAACGGGATTAAACAGGTTTTGCTGTTTCCCGATATAAAATATAGCAATGACAAAAATTGCCAGTCCTATAAAAATAAAGAGCCCTAAGCGTGCTTTAAAAGCGGGTGAATTATTTTCCATCTTGTTAGCTATTTGTGTTTTGGCTGTTGTTTGTTTATTTGAAAAAAGATTTTATCAGTTCATCCTTTGAATCATTAAAGGCATCGATGTCTCCTTCCAGATACACTTCTCCATCCTGTAACATGATAACACGATCGGCTGTAGCACGGGCGCATTCAATATCATGTGTGATGATGATGGATGATGTTTTGTACTTTTTCTGCACATCATTGATAAGGTAACTTATTTCGTCCGAAGTTACCGGGTCGAGCCCTGTTGTGGGTTCGTCGTATAGCATAATCATGGGATCAACCACTACGGTGCGTGCCAGACTTGCCCGCTTGCGCATACCTCCTGATAATTCGGAGGGCATTTTGTTCGAAGTATTGGACAAACCTACATTTTCTAAAACCTCAGCTATTTTCTCGTCCATTTCTCTTCGGGAAAGGTTCTTTTTTAATCTTTTCAGAGGAAATTCCAGGTTTTGTTTGATGGTCATGGAATCATACAATGCACCACTTTGAAAAAGAAATCCGATTTTTTGTCGCAGAATACCTAATTCTTTGTTGTTTAATTCGTTCACGTTTTCGCCAAATACCTTTATAATTCCATGGTCCGGCCATAATAAGCGCACGATGCATTTGATCAGTACCGATTTGCCTGAACCCGATTTGCCCAATACCACCAGGTTTTCATTGTCGAAAAGTGACAAAGAAAGGTCTTTCAAAACCGCCACGTTGTCAAAGCTTTTCCTGAGATTATTTATTTCAATAACCTGGGTGCGGACAGCGGCGACTTTTTCCGTTATATTGGTTTCTGTTGAAGCCATGATTGGTTCTTCTGTTTAAAATTTGATTAATCCGGTCAGATACCTGTCCCGCGCATACGTGGAGCGCTCCCGCGAAAAGCGGGATAAATCGCCAGCAAGACTGTGACTGCGTGTTTTGCCATGCTGCGTATTATAATCATCCGTGTGTGTGTCAATAGAATTGTCATGGTTCTTTTTTTTTAAAGCATGTCGGTAATTTGCACAGCAATCAAATCGATAAGTATCACAAACAAAGAAGCAAGTACCACGGCAGAGTTGGCAGCTTTACCAACACTTTCGGTACCGCGCCCGGCAGTAAACCCTTTATAGCAACCCACAAATCCAATAGCGGCACCAAAGAAGAATGTTTTGATAACTGCGGGAATAAAATCCATAAAGGATATAGCACTGAATGCCTGGGTAAAAAATAACACGAATGTTACACTCCCTTTTATATTCGCACCGGCCCAGCTTCCTAATATGCCCAGGGCATCGGCATACAATACCAGAATGGGTATCATGATGGTTGCAGCAAGCACCCTGGTAACCACCAGAAACCTGATGGGATTGGCCGAAGATACTTCCATGGCGTCAATTTGTTCAGTCACTTTCATGGAGCCCAGCTCGGCCCCCATTCCTGACCCAATTTTTCCGGCACATATCAAGGCAGTAACTACCGGCCCCATCTCTCTTATGATAGATAAGGCGACCATTGCCGGAAGCATCGATTCTGCACCAAAATCTACCAGCACCGGACGTGATTGTATAGTAAGCACCAGACCAATAACAAGCCCGGTGACGGAAATAAGCGGCAAGGTCTTATTGCCAATCTGATAACATTGCCTTAGAAACTCCTGAAACTCAAACCCACGGGAAAATGTTGCTTTTGTTGTTAGCCAAAGAAACAGGAAAAAATCACCTATCGCTGAAAAGAAAACATTGGCTTTTTTTGTTGTATCAAGGGTTGTCTCGCTTAGCTTTATGGCCTGTTTCTTTACATCGGGCAGTTTGGGTATAATCTTTCTGACGGAAATGATTTTTTTCACAGTATTACCTTTGAGTATGTTGCAATAACAGTTTTATTATGTAGTATGGCTCAAACAATGCTTTCGATTAGAATGGTGCCAGGTTTTCATTCATAAAAAGACAGAATAGAACCTCACGCAGAGACTCTGGGTTTTTAAGCAAGATTCCGGAAGTAAAACAAATACAAATACGGTATTCCAAATTTTATTTATCCTGCAATTTCCCTGAGTTCTCTCTGCGTGAGGGTGAAGTTTTTGGGCGATAAGTGTCGATACTTCTCTATCAGAGGTCTGACATAAGCTTTTCAACTTCTTCTTTTGATTTTCCAAGCTTTTTCTGAAGTCTTCCCAACAGTTCATCTTCTTTACCTTCAGTATACATCAGATCATCGTCAGTGAGATTAGCATATTTTTGTTTGAGCTTGCCTTTTTGCTCGTTCCAGTTTCCTTTCCAAACAGATTTTTCCATTGCAATTGATTTTTAAATGTGAATAAATTAAATCTTCCATAAAGGTAAATCTCCCTGTCTTGAAAAGGGTTACATACAATAAAGAAATAGTTACATAATTCACAGATTGTGATGAATTTTGATACTTAAAAATCATGCTGTAATATAATATCGCATTATACATGCTGTTTTTTGAGATTCGATGACCATTGCAAGGCATGCAACGAGTCGGTAAATTCGTGGAAAGATTCATTTTTAGGAGTTACCCGCGCCTCCCAGCTATTCTTTTTGAAACCGTATGTATGGATAATGAGGTTGTATTTTTTTTGCCATAATCGCTTTGTCAGCATTATGTTTATTGTGGCGTCCTTTGCAGATCCCGGATAATACGCTTTGTTTCCATCCTCATAGGCAAAGGTCCAAAGCTTTTTTGTCGTTATCTTTCCGGCCAGCCACATAGCAATTACAGCAGCTCCTGTTTCTTCTTGACGCAAATGCCGGGTATACTCCCCGGAAGGACTATGTGTAATAATCAGATCGTATGGCTGAGAAGGTAAAAGCTTCAATATTTCTTTTTCAACGACTTCATATGACAGCGGGTCCTGTGTTGGCCCGTCGTCAAGGTTCCCCATAACACCATTGACTCTCAGTTGTTTTAAAGCTTTATAAAAACATTGAGAACGGTTTTTATCATTAGCATTGCAAAGGGAAACAATAAAACATCTCCAATGCGGTTTGCTAAGAATTATACCCCCTGCCCATAATGTTTCATCATCGGGGTGGGCAACTATTATGGCTACATGCTTCATTATCGTATTTAAGTGATGCTCAATGTCTTTTTGATGTGTCTCGCGGAGTCTGCATACTGTTCCACTGTTAATCGTGCCATCAGGTAACTTACTGTTGACTCAGCACCCTGGTTAAGGTTCACGTTTTTTTCTTCTAATCCGTCGTAGCAACCTCCGGTAACAGGGTTGTAAATAATCTGGTGCAAATAGTTCCGGCCCAGAAACCAGTTGAAGGCAATATTCATTTTATCGCGGTAAGAATCATTTTTAAACTCTTCATAGAATGCACTTAAGGCCATAACGGTATAAGCTACATCAATGGGTTGTTCTCCAAATCGATTGGGCTTTTCTCCTTTTAACATCCATCCCCTGTTTGAAACAACAGCAATACCCTCATCGTTAAAGGTTTTTGATAACAGGAAGTCCAGCGAATTGAGAGCAATATTCCTGTAAAGGGGATCGTTTGTCACCTGCCATGCATACAACATGGCCTCTGGCAACAGGCTGTTGGCATAGGTCAGGCTTGATTCAAACCATTTCCAGTTTGCCTCTGATTCATGCTTGTACATCCGTTCCAGCCTGTTGGCAAGTGATTTTATCAAATCCAGCACATCAGGCTCGCTAAAGGTTTTGTAATAAAAACACAGCCCCTTTATAACAAATGCCATAGCCCTTGTAGAGTGTATCTTTTCAGCTTTACCCATGGCTTGTTTAAATAGCATACTTGCTTCAGCAACCATTTCTTCGGGTAAGATCTTACTCATGGAAATGAAATACCCCAGGGCCCATAAAGCTCTACCGTTGGCGTCTTCAAGATTGGTGGCATAGTTTTGCTCTGTAAACCGGAACTCTGTGTCCATGTAATTGAGGAAATGTCCCGAAGGGAGAATGCATCGTTTTATAAAGCTGAAGTAAACATGAATATTAGCCATGCTCTTCGCATCATCCATCAATTTATAATGCATACAGGAAGCAATCAGTGCCCTGGCGTTATCATCGAGGGTATAGCCCGAACGCATATCGGGCAGGTTGTTTTTGGCAAATTGCACAATTCCGGTACGGGTAGTCATGGCTTTAAAATGTGCCAGATTGATAGCAGGACGGTTGTATGTAAGGATTATTTTGCCCTGGCTCAATTGTTCGAACTGCAGAGCATGTGAAATGGCAGAATTTTCCCAGGCTGTGGCTGTCATAGCTTGCAGTGCGTTGTTTCTGATGCTAACCCGCAATTTTTTATGATCAAGCAGATCAACAACCTTTTCTGCCAGTTGACCGGAGTTACCAAAGTCGAAAATAATACCTGTATCTTTGGTTAAAACCTCCCGCGCATGGGGTATGGGTGTAGAAATAACAGGGCATCCGCAACTCATGGCATAGGCAAATGTGCCACTAACAGCCTGATTGGGGTCGTTGGTAGTAAAAAGGTATATGTCAGTTAGTTGCAGATACTCCAGGAGCTCAGGCAAGGGAAGGTATTTATTGATAAACTGTACATGATTTTCCAATCCGTAGGCTTTTACTTTTTCCTCCAGGCTCTCACGGTATTCCTCGCCATCATTTTTAACGACTTCGGGATGTGTTTTGCCAATCACAAGAAACAATGCATCAGGAAACCGGCTCACAATCTGTGGCAGTGCCTCAATAGTGGTTTCTATACTTTTGCCCCGGCTGAGTAACCCAAACGTAGTGAGGATTTTGCGGTTTCCAAGTGCATACTTTTTTTTCAGTACTGCACGGGATACAAATGAAACCAGGTGGGTGCCATGGGCAATAACTGATATTTTATCCCGGGACACATCATAATCGTGTGTCAGGATACCCATCGAATTATGGGTCATAACGATCACAGAAGCGCAGGAAGCCGCTATTTGCTGTACTGCAGTTTTTAGTGAGGCATCAGGCCGCGGTAATACGGTATGAAAAACGATAACCAGGGGTTTGGTGAGCTGGTTTATGAAATCTAAAAATGCCTGCTGCTGCGACGCAAAAAAACCAAACTCATGCTGAATTAAAACGATTTGGATATCAGGGTCCAGGTTGATAGCATTGGCAAGTTTTGCATATCCATCGGGCAAAAATGTCTTTAAGGTATATTTTACTTCCTCAGGATAGGAAAAAGTATCTTCCCCGGACTCGAGGGCACAAACTTTTAATTGCAGGGACTGACTGAATTTGTTGCTTAACGCTTGAATCAAATCCTGAGAATAGGTGGCTATTCCGCATTCTCTGGGAGGATAGGAAGTAATCAATAATATTTCAGCAGGCATTGAGAGCTTTGCCTGAGGCTGTATCAATCCTCTTTCTTTGGATGTCCTGGCTATACGCAGGCTTTTTTTAACTTCTAATTGTTGTTGCTTATTAGCGTTGCCATTATAATGGTTTAAAACGATTTTTTTATCCATTTTTTTTCGTGTATGATAATAGTTCATTAACCAGTTCAGTCAGTTTCACCGATGCAATGGCGATGTGCGAATCTGCTGCACCATAATAAATAAAAAGAGTGTCGCCAAATAAGGCTGTGCCGGTTGGAAACACTACATTATTAACTTCACCGTTTAATTCCCAGTCATACTCCGGTGAAAACAAAGCATAAGGCAATCGCGCCAGTACTTTTGCAGGATTGTCTAAATCCAGCAGTGCAGCGCAGGCTGAATATACAAATCCGTGTTCGGTCTTTTCTACTCCATGATAGATCATTAACCAGCCGTGAGGCGTTTCAATGGGGGGGCAACCGCCGCCTATATAGGACGATTCGTGATTATGATGTGGGTGTGGATCAAGAACAACATGCTTATGGAGTTCATGAAAATAATCCAGCCAGAATTCCCGGGTAAGATCTTCAATTGTATTTACCAAAACAAGCTGAATACCTGGCCTTAACCGATGTAAAAATGCAAGTTTATTATTGATTCTGCGGGGAAAGAAGATGATGTTTTTATCCCATAGCAGCTTTTTCTTTTCAATATCAGTGGATTGATAATAAAACTTTTGATTCAGCCAGTATTCTTCATTTACCTTGTTGGATGATTCTACAATGGATACAAATTCGGCGTAAGTAACCGGTGGTGCCAGCAAACCATGCTTTTCGAAATGCAACAAATCTCTGGATGTAGCCAAAGCACCCCTGGCATTCAGACCATCGTACCCGGTATAGGTCATATAAAAAACGTCATCGATTTTCGTGACCCGGGCATCTTCCACACCCTGTGATTCAAAATCAAACTCAGGCACCATAAAAGGCTTATCCCACCGTTCGGCCAGGGTCAGGGGGCCATCAAGCCGGCAATAGCCAAGTGATGAATGATTTCCCAGGCTTACAGCTCTGTAATAAATATGTACGCTGTCACCCTCACGTATGACGGCTGGATTCAACACACTTTCGTTTTCAAAATCCAGATCGGTTTTTGACAACAATACTCCATGCTTTATAACTTGTATCATTTCGTTTTTTGTTTTGTAGTTTTGTTCAAGGTAAAGGTAAGCCTATTGCAATACGCAGCTATTATACAATAGCCATTAAGAATTGCATAATTCACAGGTACTGATTCAACAATACCATTCTTTGCAAATAAAATCACAGAAAAACTCTTTACCCGAAAGGTGTAAAGTTTTACAGAGAGGATCAGTGCAGGAGCTTAGCCGTTAATTCAACAAACTCTTCTTTTTCAAAGGGTTTGGTAAGATATTCATCCATTCCCAGCACCATGTATTTTTCGCGGTCTCCTTCAAAGGCATTGGCACTGAGACCAACAATGGGTGGCAAATGTTTGTATTTTTCTTTTAGCTTTTTGGTTGCAGTAATACCATCCATTACAGGCATTTGGATATCCATCAGAATCAGATCAAATTCGCTGGGTTTATATAAGCTTAGCGCCTGCTCACCGTTGCTGGCAAGGGTAACCTTATGTCCCATAGAGGTAAGAATAAGGCTTATCACCTTTTGGTTTATCAGTTTATCTTCAGCAAACAGGATATTCAGGCTGTGATTATTGTTTATTTTTTCATCAGAGGATGCCTGATCATGCGGATCCGCCGGTTTTGTTGTATTCGCTTTAGCGTCTGTTAATATTGCCGGAAACACAAACCAAAAGGTACTACCTTTGCGGTATTCGCTTATCACTCCAATTTTACCTCCCAAAAGCATTACAAGCTCTTTACATATTGACAAGCCTAACCCGGTGCCCTCATATTTACGTGTGTCTTTATCATCAATTTGCGAAAAGGGACGAAAAAGCTTTTCCTGCATTTCAAAAGGAATACCAATTCCACTATCAGTAACAGCAATTTTAACAATTGCCTGTTTGCTGAGGGGGTCGGGCGATAACAAATGGCTGCTAAGTACTACAGAACCCTTATTGGTAAATTTCAGGGCATTGGCGACAAGATTGTTGATGATCTGCTTTATGCGATTTTCGTCGGCATGAATTAAAGCCGGGATTTTAAGGTCGGAATCAGTGCTGAATTGCACCCCGGGCTTAACACTCCCTTTGTACAACATCTTCGTTTCTGCCAGCAACTCTTTCAATGAAAAATGGGTCGGTTTCAATTTCACTTTTCCGGCTTCTATTTTAGAATAATCCAGTACCTGGTTGATAATTTCTCTGAGATTTTCACTGGAGTGTTTTAAGGTATCGAAATAGTCCTTTTGAGTTGGGGTCAGTTCTGTATGTTCAAGAATATCAATCATTCCCAGGATTCCTGTAAGGGGTGTTCGCATTTCGTGGCTGATATTGGCCAGGAAGTTCTGTTTGAATTTAATGGATTCATTGGCCACTTTAAGCTGAAACAATGATTGCTCTGCTTCTTTACTTTTGGTAATATCTACAAGGGTCAGCAGACAGAACTCTTTATCCTTGCTGGTAATGGCAACAATATTTATATATACAGGCGCATTGCCTGGTGTCTTCAGGATCACTTCACAGTTCTCTTTCTGATGGTTTTTCAGTACCAATTCCAGAAAATGGACAAAAACACCTCGTGTTTCTTCCGAAATAAAAAGAGCAAACCGGTTGTCTATAAGTTTTGAAGGTTCCTTGCCCAGCATTATGGCTGCACTGCGGTTCAACTCCAGAATATCTCCTTCTTTTGAAAGGGTCAGATAACCTGAGGGCGCTGATTCATACAATTCAATATATTTCTTTTCTGCAAGCTCTGCCTTTTCCATTGCGGCTTTTAATTCTTCGTTTTGCATTTCCAGTTCTATCTGGTACACCTGCAATTCATAAACTACCTTCAGGATATCTGTTTCTGAAGAATGGTGTTCTATGGTTGAACGCATGGTTTTCAAACGTTCTTCGGCCTGCTTGCGGAGCTCTTCTTTAGATGATTGTGGGTATAGTGACATAGTATGATCCGGGGTTTTAAAATTTATTTTGAAGCAATTTTTTTAATTTTCCCTTTCAATTTGTCCAGAATTTCTGTATCCAGTTTTTTCTCTTTAACATTCTGTTCTCCTATAAACAATGCAATGGGTTTCAATTCTTCATATTCCTGACAAACTACTTTCAGCATGGCTGTAATGGGAAGAAATAAAATCATTCCGGCAATCCCCCATACTGTTGCCCCAACAATGATACTTATGATGGCTGCCAGGGCGTTAACTTTCAGAGTTCCGCCCACAATTTTCGGACTCAGAAAATTGCTTTCCACCACCTGGATAATCCAAAAGGTGATGACCACCGCAATAGGAATCCAGAGGGAGTCATACGACATAAAAGCATACAATACCACAATGGTGGAACCGAGGGTAGTACCTACATAAGGTATGATGGCCAGGACTGCGGCCAGAAATCCGAATAAAAAGGGGTAGTCGATTCCGATGATCAATAATGCAAAACTGTTTATCAAACCAATGATAATCACAATCAGGATAACACCTACAAGGTACTTCTGCCCTACCATCTGAATGGATTTGAGCATTTTAAAGGCTCTTTCTCTTTTTTCTTCAGGAAAATACAGAATAACGGCCTGCTTAAAACCTTTCCGATAAATCAAAAACAAAAAAGTAAAAATAATCGTGGCAATCAATCCGGCCACAAAGCCTGCGGAACCACTGAAGGTTTGCTGAACAAGTGAGCCCGAAGATTTGCTCAGCCAACTCTTAAGCTGATCCATCAGCTCATCTTTCCCCAGATCAGGAACCACACCAATGTTGCTGTTGAGCCAGGCGGTGGCTTCGGCAAATACATTTATTATTTTTTCCTGAAAATGTGAAAATTCGCCGGCAATAGAAACAATCTGGGTCGAAAAAAGATAGATGCCTCCACTCAGTAATAATATGGTTGCCAGAATAGCAAACAAGGCAGCTGCCATGCGGTTTATGCCCCATTTCTCGAACCTGTTGGCCAGGGGCAGAAGAATAAATGAGATGAGCAGGGCAAAACTGATGGGGATAAGAATAGGCCTGGCCACCACAAATATTGCAAACAAGGCAAAAGTAGTTGCTATGGCAAAAAACGTTTTTTGAAAAGAAATATTCACCGTAAAGACTGTTTTTTTGTTGTAAAAAACCGGAATACAAGCCTATTCGTAAACTGTGTATCCCGGCTATTCGATTAATAATAGTTATGTATGGCCAAACCTCTCACTGCTCATCTGGGTGTGGTATTCTTCTACCCAAAAGCGATTTTTTGACAAACCGGGTGATTGATTTTATTTTGGCCGAATGTCGGGCAATAAGGTTTGTAACACCCAATTGAACAACAGAACCCAAAACTTTTACATAAATGCTTCCTGATGCGCCAATTACCAATTTTCGGGTAAGATATCCCAGGCCCAGCCCGGCAGACATTCCTGCAAGTTTTGAAGTCAGATGGGGTGTCAACGAAATATCATGTACGGCAGATTTTAATATATTAACCGGTTTCAAGCCCTCCAGGGTCGACTGAAATTGTTGTCGCAACAACTGCCCCCTGACCTCCTGTTCAGTTTCTAATTTCACAATAGCATTCCTCAATTCGGAAATAGAAGTTATTTTGTCCATTTGTAATTATTTAAATAATAATTCAAGAACATAATTACCAAACAACCTTTTTATCTTTTCGTGAAAAAAGAAATGGGTAATCGCTCCGGCAATACAATAAAATCCGGCCACAATGAAAAATCCGTAAGCCAATTTACCCAAAGCATCGCCTATCCAAAATGCTAAACCAAAATTGAACGAAAGCACAAAAAAAGAAACCAGGACAAAGACAACAAAATGAGGTATGAATGAGGAAATGAGATCAGCTGTTTTCTCAATTGCTTTGAGTTTATTCAACTCAAAGCTTGTTTTGCCATAATCGACCGCTTTTTCATAAAGCGCCTCAAACATATTCACATTGTCTTCCATAACTTAACCAATATTGACCCCGTTGCCTTTTTTTAATTTTTCTTCTCTGGTTTTGACATGACGGGCAAGATCAGAAACCTTGTCTTTTGTCATTCTGAATTTTTCCGTTATATCGTCAAGGGTTTTGTCGTATTTCACTTTGATGGTATCTGAGTATTCCTTGCTCATTTGTTCAATTTTTCTGCGGGCATCGGCACCTTTTTGAGGAGCGAACAGCATGCCCAACAATGCTCCGGCAGTGGCACCTATCAGTACGCCTAATAATCCTTTTCCTGTTTTCATTTATAGATAAATTTAATTTAAGAAAGGAAAAAACCCGCATAATGAGTTTTATCCATGATTGGGTTTAACGGATCATGCCCGTTATGTATAATTTTTTGATGGAAGGTAATTCCAATCAATAACTTAGTCCACTCCCAAAACGAATTTTCGGGAATTCAAGTTAATTTTACAACTCTTAAATAACTGGTTATATGACAATTGAGCTCGCGTAAACTACTGCCATTCCTGGGTAATTGTTTTTATTGAGTGGACTCATAAATTACAAGTGTTAGACTTTCCGTCCGGAAATGAGTCTGAAAATTACAGCAATAACTGCAATAACCAACAGAATATGTATAATCCCACCTGCGCTATAGCCTATAAATCCAATGGCCCAAGCAATTAGCAATATTACGGCAATGATATAAAGTAAATTTCCCATGATTTTAATTTTTAAATTGTTAAATAAATACGTTTTGTCAATAACTTAGTTTATGCAATAAAAAGCTGCAGTGCAGCCATAATAGTTAAGCTGAGAAGGAACTGTTTTTACCAGATAGTAGTTGATTTGTATAAATCATTCTCAGGGCTTTTTCTTTGCCCCAAACAAGAGAATACCTCCGCCCAATGCCATCACTGCAACCCCGATAAACGGAGACCAGGCAAGACTATGTTCTTTGTCGCGGGAGATCTGTATTTCGCCAATATCCACTACTTTTTCCCGGGTAACAAACTGAAATCCGGTAAAGATGGTAATAAGGATACCTATCACCAGTATCACTATGCCTGTTGTCTTCATTTTTTAAAGATTAAAGCAATAGAATAAGAAGCAATACAATAAGAATAGCTGCGCCAACAGATATATAAATACCCCCTGACTGTTTTTGTTCTTTTTGTATCGCACGAACCTCTTTCTTCAGATCATTCTTTTCTGATGAACTCATGGAAGACATATCCATTTCGTTTATTTCATTCAATCTATCGAGTAGTGCATTAGCATGGGCGGTTTCAGCTGCTTCAGCAGAACTTACCATTGCCAGTTCACCTTCCGGAATAGAAAGTACAGACTGGCTGGTCTCTGCTGATGTAATGAGTAAAAGTTCAGATTTTGCAGCTTCTGCCGAAGCAGGATCAATCGTGGTTTCTGCCTTCAGGTTGGCTGGATTCGAAGCAAATAGCAAGACTGCTACAGCAAACAAGGTTACAAGACTTTTCATGGTGATAAATGTTTTCAGGATTCACGCATCTGGCGCAATCAGGTGTAAATAGTTTTACCCTATAAAATTAGTATTCACCTGAAGTTTTTGTGTTACACCCTGAATGTAAAGTCTTACATAAATCACAGGTTTTCAAGATTTCCCCTGCGCTTCAGCTTCAATTTCTTGAAATAGGAAGGAGATATCCCTGTAATTTTCTTGAATTGATTGGAGAGATGGGCAACACTGCTATAATGAAGCCGGTAAGAAATTTCGGTAAGGTTAAGCTCGTCATACAACAAAAGTTCCTTTACTCTTTCAATTTTATTGTTGATGATATACTGCTGAATGGTAATGCCTTTTTCCTCAGAAAATATATTCGAAAGGTAGGTATAATCGTATCCTAGTTTTTCGCTGATGTAGTCTGAGTAATTTACTTTGGGGAGTTCCTCAGAATAATGAATCATTTCAATGACCACATTCTTTATTCTTTCAATCAGAATGCTTTTTTTATCATCAAGCAGTTCCAGTCCCGACTTTAAAAGATTTGTCTTGAGTTGTTCGTGCTGTTCCGGAGTTATTTCTTCCTGCAATGTTACCACTCCCAGATCGATCAGCGAATTCCTGATTCCTGATCTCCTGAGTTCTTCCTCCACCAACAGCTTGCACCGAAGGCTAACCATATACTTGATGTAAAGCTTCACTTTTACTTCGGGACTAGATTGCATGAATCAACTGATTTTTAAAACTTATGCCTTACGGGTTTCGACATAAATGCTTGGAAAGTTATGACTTTTTGTTGTAAAAAAGCAAAATTTCGGTAATTTTATTTTAAGGAAACTACTTATTATCTGTCTGTCAGCCCATTAGGTGTTCAGATAAAACCATCTTTCCAAAAAACTGAAGTAGTTATCCGGGTATCTGACTGCAATTTTACATTCCCTATTCGCTTTTCCCCCGCTCCCTGGGTTTCAACTGGCAGGCACAAGCACCCGTGAGTCTTTCATTCACATCCACTTTTACAGGCAATCCATCCCTTTCCCATTCCACAAAACCGCCACTCATACTCCCAGCGTGCATAAACCCTTTGTCTACCATTTTCTGAACATAGTCGCGACTTTTCAATCCGGAAGAATCGGCCAGGATATAATGGCCTTCCTTATCCAGTTCTTCAAAATGCTGTTCAAATCCTTCCATGGGAAAGTTAAGAACATTGGGCACATCAAAGGCCTTATAATCGGAAAAATCAGTGTTGCGCAAATCTATCAGGAAAACTCCCTGGTTCACCAGTTCATGGGTTTCGCGTGGGGTGAATGACAAGATTCCTCTTGTTTGTATTCCGTGGTTTCTGAAAAGGTCTTTCATAAAAAAAAGATTTTTGCCATGTAACGTCTTATGTCTGAAATACAGGCTGATGCCTGCATCAATAATCATTTATACCTGCAAAGGTACAAAGGAAATTATGAATGATGTCTAAATGGGGCTAAAGCCCCCTTAGTTGTGCCAACTTTTTATCCGTTGGTTAAAACCTACGGCAACGGACAAGATTCTGCAATCTAATTGCCAAAATATAAGGGCAATAGATATGGTGCTGCAAAAGAAATATCTGAACAATTACATAATGACTGGAGAGTTGAAGCAAGAAATGTTCTGCTACTGTTATCCATTGCTCATTATAATCCACACTACACTTATCTATTGCCGTCAGTTTTAACTGACGGATAAGAGATGCTTAAAAGATTAAGGGGCTTCAGCCCCATTCTCGAAAGAAAGACAATGAACTGAAAGCTCAATTTATCCTGTTCATAATATTCAGCACTGCTCTTATCTATTGCCGTCAGTTTTAACTGACGGATCAGAGATGCTCAGAAGCTCAGGGGGCTTCAGCCCCATTCTCGAAAGAAGGACAATGAACTGAAAGCTCAATTTATCCTGTTCATAATATTCAGCACTGCTCTTATCTATTGCCGTCAGTTTTAACTGACGGATCAGAGATGCTCAGAAGCTCAGGGGGCTTCAGCCCCAATATTTAATAATGACAGTATTGCTTGGAATCTTATCAATCAAAAAACAGAAAAACTACTCTCCTTCAACAACTTACCCCCTGATTCCGAATCTATGAACGGGATTATTTTACTCCCTTAGATTTGAGTACTGCTACCAATTCCTCTTCCGGGAAAAAGCCCGTGTGTCTGAAAAACTCTTCGCCATTCTCATCCAGGAATATCTGGGTAGGGATAGAGCGGATACCATATTTTTCACCATACGGTTTTCCTTCGGGTGTCCACACGTCATGAAAAACCACCTCTACCTGATCACCGTATTTCTCTTCTACCGATTCCATAATGGGCATCATTTTCTGGCAGGGGATACAACGCACTGATCCCAGTTCGATAAAAGTTACCAGAATTTTCTCCTTTTCATCATCCTGCTCAGCAGCGGGCTGTTTCTGGCTTAATTCAACCTGTTGAGTTCCTTGTTGCGTTTCATTTTGAGGTTTGTTTCCGCTGCATCCGGTTGCCAGAAATGTCATCAAAAAGAACAGCAGTGAAAATTGCAAAAAAATGGTTGTCTTCATTGTCTCGGTTTTAAGGTTTTAGAATTAAAATATTGTTTTGTTTTTTCTATTCTTGTAAGACCTCCAGGGTTTCTAAAACCCTGGAGGTCTCTCTAACCTTGGAGGTCTATTGTTCTAACAGCAACCCCCATTGGGTTCGCCACTTACCGGGCCGCATCCGCAACCACACCCACTGGCAGAAGATGCATTGCTTTTCATGGGAAAACCTTTTGTTTTCCACAGGGTAAACCCTCCGTCGAGATTGGCTACATGAGGATACCCCTGCAGATTGAGCAGATTCGCTACTTTGGAGCTGCGTACTCCACCCGGGCAACCCAATATGATTTGCTGATCTTTGGCAATATAAGGCAACCGTTCCAGGATAACTGACATGGGATGATTCAATACATTGTCAAGCGGAATGTATTCCAGCTTTACTTCGTCTTCTTCCCGTACATCAATCAGCACGGCTTCACCCTTTCGAATGGCTTCAAGGGCATCGGAAGGACTGATATGTTTTACTCCTTCTATTTCAAATTCCTGGTGTTGGGGTTTATCATTTATATTCATTAGAATAAAATTTGTTTAAATAAATGGTTATATTAACTTGCTTAAACTATATTTGAATTCGCTATCACTTATAAGAATTGCTGCTCGTAAGCTCAATCCTTTGAAATCTTTTTCTTTTATGTATTTATTATACATTTATGTTTTATGTGATTGTTGTTATTCATCTTTAAATTCATTTCCTGCGCAAACCAGTATTCTTCAGCAGTCATTCGGACTGCTCAAGAATCATGCATTACGAAATTGTTTTTGGTAAAATATCTACCCATTACCAATCCTATAATTATAAAAACAGGGATGGAGATCAGTATTCTCAACAAAGAGAACTTTACCCCCAGGAATCCCATTTCAAAAGCAAGCATCGGAATTTTTGCAGTAGTAAATGCACCCAGGTAAATAAAAATATTGGTGGCCGAAGATCCTTTTTTCCACAACAGGTAAGCCATGGGGAAGGCAGCATATAAAGGCCCTGCCTGCATAAAAGCCAGTAACATTACCCAAAGCATCCCCTTAACTCCGGAAGCTTCTCCGATATGTTTTTGAATCCGTTCTTTGGGAACCCATACATCTAAAAGTCCTATGACAATAAACATTGCAGGAAGAATAATCATCATTTCTTTGAAGAAAACCCAGAAGTTCTCCCTGAAAATCAAAATTCCCGGCTCATAGTACGAGAAATATGAAATACTCGTAAAAATTGAGAAGGCAACAATTATGAGAAAATCGAACCGGTATTTTTTCATTATCACTTTCATTGAGCATTCAGGTAAACGTATAAATAATAACCATAACAATTCCTATAACAACAGCACCCAGAAAGCTCAGAGCGTTTCGCAGCAGACTGGTTTTCAGACCAAAATATTTTGCTTCAATGGGTATTGTAAGCAACCCAACCATCAGCAAAGTGGTAATAAAGACAGCAATCACAGTATAGGCCACACCTGATTTTACAAGAATCCCTGCAAGTGGAAAAGCAATAAATCCGGGAATAAGGGAAACTGAGCCCAGGATAGCCGCAGAAAAATAAGCCTCCCATCCGGCCCCTTCACCCAGGTACCTTATTATCACCTCTTCAGAAACAAAATACAGAACAATACTAATGATCATAATTACTGATAAGAGCGTTGGTAGTATGCGGAAAAACTGCAACATCCCCTTTCGGATGGCCTGCAAGGTTTTCTTTCTATCAACAAGAAAAGAAATCAGTACCAATGCCAGTGCGATAAAAACTACTGCTATCATAACAACCTGCTTAATGTTTTCTGTCTAAAAATCATCGATTCCAGAATTACAACGCTGGACAAACTATTTTTTCAGCCAGTTAACCAGGGTCGTTTTTGTAGGAACCTTTCCCTGGCTCAGCACTTTTTCATTCACCACCAATCCGGGTGTTATCATCACTCCATAATCGGGAAAACGGTTCATATCCGTAACCTTTTCGATGGTAGCCTCCAGGTTGTTTTCTTCAATTACTTCTTTGCACAGGTTTTCCAGCCTGATACAGTTGGGGCATCCTGACCCAAGAATTTTTATATCCATCATACTGTATTTTTTAAATGCATTTTTGAATTTTTTCAAACAACAGGGTGAAAGTATTAAAAAATATTTTAGAATTATAGCTGAGTCCACTCTGAAAAGTCATTTTCCGGATATTAATCAAAATGAAATCATCATACTTATTTCAATTTCAGTTAGTTGCAAACTTCCCGCACGTGTAGGACGGGGGGGATTGTATTTTTCGGAGTGTACTTTTGGTTTAAAAGAAACTACCGTAAATCATGCCCGAAATGGTAGCCATAATAACCACCAATGATATATATACCAGTGTTTTCTGTGTTCCCATTACTCCGCGTATTACCAGCATGTTGGGAAGCGAAAGAGACGGACCTGCAAGAAGCAATGCCAGAGCAGGACCTTTGCCCATACCGGAAGCTATCAAACCTTGCAGAATCGGCACCTCGGTCAGGGTGGCAAAATACATAAAAGCACCTACGATGGAAGCAAAGAAGTTAGCAAACACAGAATTGCCTCCTACCAGCCATGCAATCCATTCATTGGGAATGATGCCGGGAATAGCTACATTGTCGTGGGTAGAACCCAGAAGAAAGCCTGCCGTTACTACACCCACAGCCAGTAAAGGCATAATCTGCTTTGTAAATCCCCAGGCAGAGATAGTCCACTCCCGGTTTTCTTCGTCTCGCTTATCATACAGGGTAATGATGCTCAAAGCCCCTATTCCAACCAACATAGGGATTATGGGAGCAAGTTTGGGGTCTGAAATAAAATGGGTTGCCAGCAAAGCAGAAATAGCCGTGGCAACAACAGCGCCCAGCACCCATTGCCATTTTATCTTCAGGATAAAAATCAATGAATATGCAAGCAATAAGGAGAAAAACCCCGTAATATACCATTTGTAAGCCCAGATATAATACCATGCACTGGATGTATCATCACCGGAAGGGCTGCCCCAGTTGGCAAAAACCAGGATCAATACCAGGGTGAAAAAGTGGAAAGAAGTCTGCCAGATGGGTCTCTTTTCGGGAGGCAGTTGAATATTCATCTGCTCTTCTCTTTTGGCTTTTTCTTCTTTGCGGTATATCAACGACATGACCAAACCTATGATAATACTGAATGAAACAGCCCCAATGATACGGGCTACTCCCATTTCAAATCCAAGGATGCGTGCCGTAAGAATAATGGCTAATATATTGATAGCCGGGCCGGAATATAAAAATGCAACGGCAGGGCCCAAACCTGCTCCACGCTTATGAATGCTGGAGAACAGAGGTAAAATAGTACAACTGCAAACGGCCAGAATCGTACCCGAAACGGCAGCAACACTATAAGCCAGCCACTTTTTGGCATTGGCCCCAAAGTATTTTAAAACAGAGCCCTGGCTTACAAATACAGAAATAACCCCGGCAATAAAAAAGGCAGGCAACAGGCACAATACAACATGCTCGCGGGCATACCATTTTACCAAATCAAAGGTGGCTATTACAGCCGTGTTGAATCGTGCACTTTCAATGGGCAGAAAAAAGGCAACGACAAACAGGACAATTATCCACAATAATATTTTGAGTTCTTTCCTGGTTTCCATACAAACGTTTTAGTATTTCGTAAAATAATGAAATGATAGTTTAAAAAATTTATTTGATATAAATTAACCACAAATAATAGAAGCCCACAAGAATGAAAACTACGGCAACAACCCGCCTGAACCAGTATTCAAAGATCTTGACCTTATTATATACCGTGCCCAGTCCGGAAATGCTGTAAGCCAGTATCCATGCAAATATTATAACGGGTAACCCTGTGGCAATGGCAAAAACAAATGGCATTACGTATCCTGCGGATGAGGATACAGACAAGGGAATCAATCCACCAAAAAACAGCACCCCGCTATAGGGGCAGAATGCAAGAGCAAACACCACACCCAGCAGAAGAGCACTCCACACGCTCCCTTTTTTGGCCCGTTCTTCCATATTAAAAGAAAACTTGCCGGCGAAAGGGATTTTTATTCTGATCCAATCAAGCATAAAAACACCAATCAGAATCAATAAGGGGCCAATAAAAAGTTCGCCATAGGTGCTGATGGCTTTTTGCAATTTATAGGTGCTTGCCCCCTCTTTCAGGGTTACAATGAGAATTATCCCCACTACGGAATAGGATATCGCTCTCCCTAATGTGTATAGCAGTCCATTGAGAAAAACCCTGCGTTTGTTCGTAAGATCTTTGCTGATAAAGCCAATGGCAGATAAATTGGTAGCCAGCGGACAGGGACTTACGGCGGTCATGATACCTAAAATAAAAGCCGCCAGTAAGGGGAATTCGGTACTGCTTACAATCTGTTGTAAATATTCCATAGAAATAGTACTTATTCAGAAAGATAAGCATTAGTTTCCTGAACTATCAATTCCTTCAGTTTTTGAGGCTCTCCCATTACCAGAGCAAAAGCCTCCCCGCTAATATCTTTGTAGTTATTTTCATCAGCAATAATAAGGCTACTGAATACAACTTCATACTTTTCAGCAAGTGCTGCATTGGCTTTTTCAGAAAAATCAATTTCCTGAAACGCCACATCTTCGTTGTTGGCGAAGTTTTCAGCGACGGCTTCCTGTGCTACTTCCTGAAGGGTTATACAGGTAGTACAGCGCATCTGGCCATAAAAATAATAAACGGTGACTTTGGCATCGGTCGTTGAAAGGGTTTCCTGATTATTTTGATCGCTGCTTGTTGATTGTGAGCAGCCAGCCAATAAAAAGAATAGAACCCCAATAATTGTCAATGGCTTCATAGGAATTTCATTTTTTGATTTGTACTTGTTCTGTTTCTTCGGTAAGATATTCGGCAAAAGCTTCTTTAAGTTTCTTCCAGTTCTCTTTATTCAGACAATACTTAATAAAAGGGGCTTCAATTTCACCCTGTATCAAACCCGCATGCTTCAATTCTTTGAGATGCTGCGACAATGCCGATCTGCCTACCGGAAGTTCATCCACCAAATCACCACTATAACAACAGGCATTCAGTCCAGCCAGTTTTTTAAGAATATAAACCCTTACAGGATGACTCAAGGCTTTTGCAAATCTTGCTATCTCCTGTAAATCAGCTGATAATTCTACTTTCTTAACCATTTTGGTGTTTTTCAATCTGGTTTTTTATTTCATCTTTCGAGGGTACGCGTCCACTGATGGCTACTTTTTCATTGATAACCAAACCCGGGGTAGACAACACACCGTATTTCATAATTTCAATAATATCCTCTACTTTGGAGATTTCTGCTTCGATATTATTCTCAGCCACCACTTCGGTGGTTAGTTTTTCAAGGTTTTTGCATTTGGGACAGCCTGTTCCCAGAATTTTTATAATCATATTGCTTCGTTTTAAAATTACAATCAAAATCGTTTTTATATTTCGCAAAATTACGAAATGATTATTTACAATCAACAATTATTTTCTTTCTTTTTCATGAAACGAGATGTATTGTGCGCTGGGTTGCAGGATTACCGATTCTTGAACTCAGGACTCACCGGACCTTTCCTTCCTTCTATCGGTTTATTGATACTGTCAGCAACAATACAGGGAAGTTCATGGGTTTTCCACCCCCTGATGCCATCTTTAATAAAAATGATGTCTCCCTTATAAAAACTTTCAAGACATTGAACGATTTGGGTAGTTCTTCTATTGGTAGTGCAATAAACCACTACAGTATCGGCCCGGGAAACATTTTCTCTCAGAAGAGTTTCAAGATTATCATCATCGGCGTCAATACATACGGCATTTTTCAGGTGTCCTGTAGAATACATTTGCAAGGTTCGGCCGTCTATTATCACCACACTGGTATCATCAACCAACAGGGCATACTTTTCATAAAAATCAGCCGATGAAATTCCCTGGGTATTTTGTCCTGACAAAGCAACAGCCACAAAAACATTAAAAATAATGAACCAATAAATCCGCATAAATCTTAGTTTTGCACAGCAAACAGAAATCATATCAACACCAAAGCTATGGGGATTTCTCAAAGTAACCAAAATAAAATATAGCTATCAGAAAGGTTAAACATGACTGGATCGGTTTCCATCAACAAAGAACAGATAACAGGTATCATCCTTGCGGGGGGCAAAAGCAGCCGCTTTGGAAGCAATAAGGCCCTGTTTGAATATAAGGGAAAGAAGCTGGTGGAATATTCTATAGAAACCCTGAAACCTCTTTGCGGACAACTATTGCTCAGCACCAATGAACCGGAAAAATTTACATTTACCGGACTGCCCACTGTTGCCGATCTTTTCCCAGCCAGCGGACCCGTGGCGGGGATTCACGCCTGCCTTGCACAATCCAATACAGAGCATAACCTGGTTATCGGTTGCGATTTACCCTGGCTCGATACCCGATTATTCGAATTTATCCTGCAAAACAGCCACAACTACCAGGTAGTTATGCCCAGGCACAAAGGATTCAGAGAAACCATGGCCAGCTACTATCATAAAAGTTGCACTGTAACTTTAGAGAAAGCCCTGCAGGAAAAACGATATAAAATATTTGATGCCATAGCCCCACTGAAAACATTTTATCCTGAAATAGACAATGAAACGTTCTATAATGAAAAGCTATTTGCTAATGTTAATTACAGGGAAGATATAGACTGAGGCTGAGATTGAGGTTGAGGTTGAGGTTAAGCGATAAACCCTTTCAACAAATAAATACCGCATTCGCGGGACTTCGGGCAAGCCCGCAGCAATAAACGATATACCAAAATGAGGATCTACCCCAAAAAACAACTTTCCGAAAAATGGCTTAAGGCAGCCGTGGTGGGCAGTTTATGGGCTACCGTAGAGATTGTATTGGGAAGTTTGTTGCACAACCTGAAATTGCCTCTGGCAGGTTCTGTTCTCTCTTTTATCACTGTATATCTTGTTATCTCTTTTTTCCAGGTGTGGAAAGATCATGGTTTGATTTGGCGGGCGGGACTGATTTGTGCCCTGATGAAGTCCATTTCGCCCAGTGCCATCATCCTGGGGCCCATGGTGGGCATTCTTTCCCAGGCCATTATCCTGGATATGATGATCCGGCTGACAGGGAAGAATCTGTTTTCCTATTTAGTAGGCGGTGCTTTGGCGGTTTTCAGTGCGCTGGCGCAAAAAGCCCTTACCTTGCTCATCCTGTATGGTTGGGATTTTGTATTGCTGCTTGAAAACATGTATTTTTTTGCAGCCCGGCAATTGAGAGTAGAACAATTGCCCCCTTCCTGGTTGCTGGTATTGCTCAGCCTTGTGTATCTTTTCAGTGGAGCACTGGCAGGTTTTATGGGTTTCATAACCGGCAAAAATTATGTAAAAGAACAGGCAGACAGCACTGCTTATCAGCCTGTACAAACCCACGGTCAAAGCGACCTGTTTAAACACACCCGAAAAAACAATCACTCCATACTCCTGCTGTTTCTGAGTTTTGCTGTACTGGTGGCAGGCATGCTGGTGATTACCCGTTCAGCATTATGGGTCTCGGCCATTTTGGTTTTCATGGTACTGATTCTGGGCTATCTGCAGTATCCCGGCAATATGAGGTATTTGCGAAAGCCTGCCCTGTGGATACAATTGGTCATTATCATCCTGTTATCAGCTCTTTTTAAAA
The DNA here is from genome assembly GCA_011390575.1 of Sphingobacteriia bacterium. GTDB lineage: Bacteria > Bacteroidota > Bacteroidia > Bacteroidales > UBA7960 > SKVR01. The sequence continues at coordinate 55,418 of JAABSE010000001.1, read as the reverse complement.
ACGGGCTGGAGCAATTGTTCAGCCCCGAAGGATTAGCTATCGGGTTAAAAATGAGCTTCAGGGCATTGTTGCTGCTCACCTGCTTTGCCGTAATCAGCGCGGAGCTGAAAAACCCGGTGGTGAAAAACCTGTTGTACAACCGGGGTTTCCAGAACCTGTACCAGTCAGTAGAATTGGCTTTTTCGGCACTGCCCGGTATCATGGAAGAATTTTACAGCCACTCGCAGCGTATAAAAGGATTCAAAAAACTCGCCTACGCCATGCTTGGCCGCTCCCGGGCATTGCTGGAGGCATTCCGCAAAGCAGAAGAAAAACGTAAACCGGTATTTATCCTCACAGGAGGTATCAACCAGGGAAAAACCAGTCTTACCCGGCAAGTGATCGAGAGGTTGCAAAAAGAGGGATTAACAGTAAGGGGATTCGTTTCTTTGGGTAATACCAACGACAGCAATCGTAATGCTTACAAAGTCAAAGATATTCAATCGGGCGAAGAAGAGCAATTATGTTCTTCTGAACCAGACAAAACAAAACTTCATGTTGGTAGGTACTATTTCGATAAAAAAGGAATAGAAAAAGGCTGCAGCATCATTACAGACAGCATTACTAAACCCATAGATTTATTGGTTATTGATGAACTCGGACCCATGGAAATGAATGACAGAGGGTGGGCACCAGCCATTGAAAATGCTATTGAAGCCAATTGCTGTGCGCAGTTTTGGATAATCAGGAAACGGCTGGTTAAACCCTTTATGCGCAAATGGAATGTAGGTGACATTACCCTTTTTGATCTGGAAGAAGACAGTCCTGAGAAAATTGCAATTGAAATTGAGCTAAGCTTGCAGAAGGCTGTAAGGTGACAGTTATTACTCTATATTCACCCCTGCGGCAGCTTCATTGATATTTAGCACAGAATCGCCCACTTTTTCGCAGGAAGAAATCATTTTGTTGAAGTAAAAGCCACTTTTTACGTGAGCACCTCCCTTTTCCAGGTCATCAATCACACCAACACTTACTTTATCGCGAAATTCATTGATTCTCTTTTCAAGCACATAAGACTTGTTAATGTTGGTTCTGGCAAAAACTTCACCTCTTTCCACATTCAGCATCATTTCATCAAAAGCTTCATTGACCAGGGCAAACATTTTATCCAGTGCTTCCCTTTGCTTTGGGGTATAATAAGCTTTTTCTTCCCTTTTCTTTTCCAGAAGGGTGGCCATTTTAAAACAAATATCGCCGATTTTTTCCACTTCACTGCAAATCAGTCTCATTCTGCGCAGTTGCTCTGAAGCATTTAAAGAAAGTTGTTTTCGCGAAACCTTGATAAGAAAAGTGGTGATTTCAACCTCTACCCTATCGGTAATCTCTTCGTACTTGCTCACCCGTGCCAGGTACTTAGCGAATTTCTTTTTGTCGGTCTGATATATCATTTCGGGAATGAAATTGAACATCCTTTGGCCCAGATCACAATAACGTAATGTTTCTCTTTTGGCCTGTAAAACAGACAACTCCGACATATGCAAAAAGCCTTGTCCGAAATACTCCAGTTGATGCCGTTCATCTGTTTTTCCTTTGGAAGGAATAATCCTTTCCACCCCCATCACAATATATTTTATAAACCCTATCAGCAGTAAGGTATTGGTAATATTGAAGGCTGTATGAAAAATCGCCAAACCAAATGGAACCATTGCAGCATCTACCATGGGGGAATTCAGCCCAATACCAACCATATAAGCATCAATCTGTCCGATAAAGATTCTGAAAATCAAAAGCATCCAGACAACCCCGAAAATATTAAACAAGGTATGGGCAAGAGCTGTGCGTTTGGCATGCACATTTCCCACGAGAGCAGCAAGATTGGCCGTAATGGTGGTACCGATATTTTCACCCAGAACAATTGCAGCACCATGCTCGAAGCCAATCCATCCATTATTGCACATAACCAGGGTAAGTGCCATGGTAGCACTGGAAGATTGCAGCACGATAGTAAGCAAAGTCCCAATCCCCAGAAATATTAATATACTTCCAAACCCATAATCAGTCAGGTTTTGCAGCGCCTCAAACATCTGCGGATTCTCTCTTAAATCCGGAACAGAGCTCTGCAGCAAGCCTAATCCCATAAATAAAAGGGCAAATCCCAGCAATGTTTCCCCCAGTGAAGTCATCTTATCCTTGCTGAAGTAAAGCATGGGGAATGCAATACCGATAATGGGGAGCGACAGAGCTGCAATATTGAGTTTAAACCCCAGAAAAGAAATCAGCCAGGCGGTGGTTGTGGTGCCTATATTGGCGCCCATGATAACACCAACAGATTGTACAAGATTTAACAGTCCGGCATTAACAAAGCTCACTACCATCACTGTAGAAGCTGAAGAAGACTGCACGAGTGTAGTTACGAAAAAACCAGTCAATACACCCAAAAATCGGTTGGAGGTCATAGCGCTGAGAAATCCGCGCATTTTATCTCCGGCAAGCTTTTGGATGCCTTCACTCATCACCTTCATTCCAAAGAGAAACAAGCTTAGCGCTCCAAACAAGGTCAGAAAATCAATAAAACTAAAATTCATCCTACAATTCTTAGGTTATTATTCTGCTCCTCTATGAAAACTCATGGAAGGCAACTGTAACTTTTCACCAGGCCCCTTTTTGTATTACCTCTCAAAATATATTAGCTGTAAATGGGATTGCAAAAATAATAAAACTAATCAGGGCGCTATAGCTTAACAATAAATTAATATTGAAAAAAACGCTTTTATATTGAACCAAAGCCGCCAAAGGCCCGAAAGATACTTCCAGGCCTTTGACATTAGCGACAAAATAAAATCAATAAGTTATAAATATCAAGAAATCAGGGATAAACCCAATTTATCAATACCCATTCCTAAGGTAAAAGTCTCTGTGTGATTTAAGAACATTTACCGTGTGCAATAAAACATTTTTGGTTTCGGTAAGCAAATTAAAGACCACCATACTGTTTCTGGTACCAATTTTCTCTGCCTTGATCAGTTTAATCTGGAGCAATTTAATTCTCTCAATTTTATCCAGCAGTGCATTATTCAATTCAATCACCTTTGGCATTTGTTCAAAATCATTGGACTCTATAATGGAGAGTATCATTCCAAATAATTCACTCATCCCACTACTTAGCTGGGTAAGTTCTTTGGTTTGTTCCGGAATAGTAGTAGCATGATTATTCTCAACATGTTCATATAAAGGCTCAATGATAAAATTAAGACAATGGGCAATTTCTCTCAAATAATCAAGGACCTGAACATAATGATGTCCTGTATCAACATAATCCTCTTCAAGCTTTTTCAGGGTTATATATACATCCTTCTTCAACCCCTTTGTGTACACATTCAAATCTTTGATTTTCTTGTTGGCTTTCTTTAGTTTTTTGCGTTCTTCCCGTGTAAAGGAGTTAATAACTCCAGGATGAACGTCTCTGACTACCAGAAGTGTATTTTTAATATTGAGCTTACATTCTTTCATTACGCTCTCTTCGTCCCATTCCCTGGTAAGTTTGGCCTCTTCTTTTTTCTTGGATTCACTTCTGCGTTTATGAATAAAATTGGTACGGATAACAAAACCAAATGCAATTATGATGGCAATTATTGCTGCTGTTATACCGCCCCAGCTAATGAATAATGCAAAAATAAAAGCAGCAGAAAAGGCAGTGAAAGCAGTAAAGAACCATCCTCCTATTACGGTAATAACACCGGTTATGCGATAAACTGCACTTTCCCTGCCCCAGGCACGGTCAGAAAAGGAAGACCCCATGGCCACCATAAACGTCACATAAGTAGTAGACAATGGTAATTTTAAGGAAGTAGCCAATGCTATCAGGATACTGGCAACAAACATGTTTACTGAAGCCCTGACCTGGTCAAAATGTGCATCATCTTTCCTGATTTTTTTTCTTCTTTTGGATAATGATTCATCAAAACGCTTATCGAGAAACCGGAAAAAACTTCCTGGTAGTATTTTTTGTAATACCTGGCTAAAATCTATAGCCTTTCTAACAAGGGTGCGGGCAAAAACAGATGAAGAGAATCTTTCATATCCTTCAGTTTGCCGGGCAAGATCCACCTCTGTCTGAGTAACCGAACGGGCTTTTTTGGAAAAGAATAAGGCAAGTATCATAATAATCCCTGCTCCCAATAAAAAGTACGTTGGCGTCCTTACCGGTTCAAGCAACGACTCCATAGTGTAGGTAGTAGGATCCAAAGTAGGGTCGTTGATGAAAAACAGATAAGATTCATAACCTGCAAGGGGTACACCGATAAAATTCACCAGGTCATTGCCGGCAAAGGCCATGGCAATAGAAAAGGTACCAATTAATACAATGACCCTGAGAATATTGACCTTGAAAAGCGAAATTAAGATTTGCGAAATAACAGCAAACACAACAAAACATGAAGACAACAAGAGAAAAGTATTATCAGAGATCCATTGCACATTCTGCTCTGTCATAAATGAGGATCCGCTGGCTCCTTTTACAAGAATGAAATAAATGATGGAAGTTATGGCAAGGCTTCCCCACAATGCACCAAAATAGGGCAGATTCCTTTCAAAATTAAACGTAAACAATACCCTGGACAAAAACTGCACAATGGCACCCACAGTAAATGCGACTACCACAGATAACAGAATTCCGGAAATAATCGTTAAGGCCCTCGCTGAATTAATATAATTGCCCAGATCCTGGATACTGTCTGAAGACATATAAATCTTAAATAAAGATACAGCAACAGCAGCTCCCAGCAATTCAAAAATAATAGATACTGTAGTAGAGGTAGGTAAACCGAAAGTATTAAAGGTATCCAGCAATATGATATCGGTAATCATAACCGCCAGAAATAAAATCATTATTTCATTAAAATAAAACTGGTCAGGGAAAAACACACCACTTCTGGCAACCTCCATCATTCCACTGGAAAAAGTGGTCCCTACCAGGACCCCGGCACCGGCAATAGCTAAAATTACTTTATAAGGAGCAACCTTAGAGCCTATGGCGGAATTTAAAAAGTTAACAGCATCATTTCCAACACCAACAACAAGGTCAGAAATGGCTAAAATAAAGAGGGCGATAACAAAGAATAGGTAAATGTTGTCCATCTAATATTAAGTTTAATTTTCTTGGCAAAAATAAACCTTTCCCATGCTGGTTAACCTGATCCTGTGTTAAGTTTAGGTTAAGAGACTATTAAATAAATGTGAAAGCTAAAAGTACAAATAACTCTCAATACATTCTACAAAAAATTACAGTTTAACAACTTTGTCAGAAAACGTTGCTTCTCCTGACAGATCAATTCGCATCAGATAAATACCTGAAGGAAGATCATCAATCTCAATTTCAAAGGTTACAGTTCCGGCGCTCTTAACCAGGCTTTCCTCGTAAGCCAGAGAACCCGTCAAAGCATAAAAAGAAACATTCATTTCTCCTGATTTACCATTCCTTACTTCAAATTTCAACCTGTCTTCTACGGGGTTTTGAAAGGAAACAGACAAATTAAAGTCTCCTGGTACCGAAGGAATACTCACGGGTGAAGAAACTATCACATCCATCATCACAGGCAAATGATCCGACATATTGTACAAGGCTGATAGTACTTCCTGCGGCTGGCTGTAATTGGGAGGGCTTATCAAGGATTGATTAAAGCGATTTCCGTCCTGCCCTATGGTGGTATAACTATTCTCCACATATTGAAAACCATCCAGTCCCTGCATGATGGAATTGGAAGCAAGAATAAAGTCGTATCTGTCGTCCAGTCCCCCGGTAACAAAGCAATCGTGGCTTCCGGTTCGCGGACTTTGAGTATGATAGGCCGCCATATCCGGATTATTCCCCCATACTCCTGTAATGGCAATAGGATCATAAAACCTGATCTCAGAGTTGGCATGCGAAACCATACGCTGGTAGGCCTGTTCGAAGGATGATTTCATATTAAAATCACCCATAAACAGAATATTGCCCGAATAATTATTCGTTTCAAGGTAAGACATTACATTGTTAACCATGCTGGTGCGGGTTTGTTGATCCGAAGAACTTTGCCCGGCTTTAAGATGTGCTACAATGCAGGTCAGAAAAATTGTATCGCCGGTTACAGCAAGATCTTCTGATTTGTAATAAAGGGTGTAAAGGTTAATATCGCGCACAAGAGAGCCCGGTACAGCTTCATGAATCAATCCAAATTTTCTCGTATCATAATACAATGCATTGGCAAACCAGCTGTTGGTAGAATTGGTGTAGGTCGCATGTTCATAATAATTAATCCCATCAACATTAAGTGCATTATCTCTCAACCGGGTCACATTGTGTGCTCCGGTTCCCATTTCATTCACAACAAATATATGAGGATGAAACTGCCCGAGTATAGTTTTCAGATACTGATCTTTCTGGTCAGCATTATTGTTTTCAGGCGTACAAGAGTCAGTGTAGTATCCATAAAACAAGAGGTTGTACTGCATCATTCTCAGGGTATCCTGTGCTGAAACTACAGAAGTTGCCAGCAAAAACACCAGCAATGTAGTCTTTATGTATAATTTAGTCATTCGAAAAAGAATTGAAAATAATCTTTAATTGCAAGGGAAGGCAAAAGTATGAAATTCAATGATGGTAGGTAGAAAAGAGCTTAGCTCCGGTTTCTGATTTAACTGTAATTGGCATACCCACAAAATACCAGAGGGAGGCTTTGCGGGCCTCCCTCTGGTGGTTTTATCGCCGGGATAAAAGATTTACTTCTTGAAATATTTGAAATCTTTGCCCAGGTATCTTGCTGTATCACCAAGAATCTCTTCAATGCGAAGCAACTGATTGTACTTGGCAATCCTGTCGGAACGGCTGGCAGAACCGGTTTTAATCTGACCGGTACCCAAAGCTACAGCCAGGTCGGCAATGGTGGAATCCTCAGTTTCACCTGAGCGGTGGCTCATTACAGAAGTGTAAGAGTTTTCTTTGGCAAGACTTACTGCATTCATGGTTTCTGTCAAAGTACCAATCTGATTAACTTTTACAAGAATAGAGTTGGCAACATTCAAATCGATACCTTTCTGCAACCGCTGTGTATTGGTCACAAACAAGTCGTCACCCACCAGCTGAATCTTGCTGCCCAGTTTTTTGGTCATCAATCCCCAACCATCCCAATCGTCTTCACTCATACCATCTTCAATTGAGATAATAGGATATTTTTTCACCCATTCTGCCCAATAGTCAACCATTTGAGCCGGAGTAAGTTTATCACCGGTAGACTTGTGCAGGTGGTATACATTTTCTTCGGGAAGGAAGTACTCGGCTGAAGCGGGGTCAAGAGCAATGAAGATATCTTCACCGGGTTTGTATCCTGCATTTTCAATGGCCTGAAGGATAACGGTAATAGCCTCTTCGTTAGATTTAAGGTTAGGCGCAAATCCGCCTTCATCGCCTACGTTGGTTGAATAGCCCTGCTTTTTCAAAACAGCTTTGAGGTGGTGAAATACTTCGGTACCCATTTTCAAAGCCTGGCTGAAGGAAGAAGCACCTACAGGCATAACCATAAATTCCTGAAAATCGATACTGTTGTCGGCGTGCGAACCTCCGTTAAGAATATTCATCATAGGAATAGGCAACAGATTGGCGTTGGCACCTCCTACATAACGAAACAGGTACTGATTGGTTTCCTGTGCAGCAGCATGAGCTACAGCAAGAGAAACGCCTAAAATTGCGTTAGCACCCAGATTGGCTTTATTGGGAGTACCGTCAATTTGCAGCATGGTTTTATCAATGAGATTCTGATCCGTAACAAACAAACCTTTCAACTCATTATTCAGGACATTGTTAACATTGTTAACCGCTTTAAGAACACCTTTTCCAAGATAATTCGCTTTGTCATCGTCTCTCAGCTCAACTGCTTCATGAACTCCTGTTGACGCTCCTGAAGGAACGGCAGCACGACCCATAAGCCCGTTTTCTGTTACAACATCTACCTCGATAGTTGGATTACCACGTGAATCCAGAATTTGTCTTGCGTGAACATTTAAAATAGCGCTCATAATTAAAAATTTAAAATTAAAAATTGATCCTTAAATTCCAATATACAAATTTATTTTAAAAAAATAAATTGTTCAAATTATAAAAAAAGAGGATAAAGCTTTTCACTTTATCCTCTTTTCGGTTGTGTACCCTTTGCCTTTCTGCGTGTTAGAAAAACCGGGATTTAAATCTGATTGTCATCAGTACAACATTGTAAAAGGATACAGGTCAGAAACTGACTATTCTTCCTTTTTCTTGTTGTCTTCTTCCTTTTCTTCCTTAGAAGCCTCAGGTGATTCAGAGGTTTCTTCAGCAGGAGTTTCAGTCGTTTCTTCGGCAGAAGCATCTGCTTTCACCTCCTCTTTCACTTCTGCTTCGGGTTGTTCAGGAGTTGTTTCTTCAGCAACAGGAGCAGCAGGTTTCTCAGCGGTTGTAGCCGATGATTTTTTACCTCTGCGACTTCTGCGTGTCTTTTTGGTTTCGTCCTCAGCTGTTTTCAGCATATTGGTATTGTAATCAACCAGTTCGATAAAGCACATCTCAGCAGCATCACCTTTTCTGAAACCTGTTTTAAGAATACGGGTATACCCTCCGGGTCTGTCGGCAATTTTCTGTGAAACTTCTCTGAACAATTCACTGACAGCTTGCTTATCCTGCAGATAAGAAAAAACGGTTCTGCGTGAATGGGTAGAGTCTTCTTTAGATTTGGTGATCAGAGGTTCCACATAAACTCTCAAAGCTTTCGCTTTGGCAAGGGTAGTGAAAATTCTTTTATTCATGATAAGGGAAGAAGCCATATTGGACAGCATTGCCTTGCGGTGCTGAGATTTTCTTCCCAAATGATTTATTTTCTTTCTGTGTCTCATTTCAATTAGTCCTTATCTAATTTGTATTTTGAAAGATTCATGCCAAAACTAAGGTTTTTGGACTTAATAAGTTCTTCAAGTTCAGTAAGAGATTTTTTACCAAAATTCCTGAATTTGAGAAGGTCATGCTTGTTGAGTGATACGAGATCAGCCAGTGTTTCCACGTCAGCTGCTTTCAGGCAGTTGAGTGCCCTGACACTAAGGTCCAGGTCAACCAGTTTGGTTTTAAGCAACTGGCGCATGTGTAGTGAAGTCTCATCAAACTCTTCGCTGGTAGCTTTTTCTTCAGCATCCAGGGTTATCTTTTCGTCAGAGAAAAGCATAAAGTGGAAAATGAGGATCTTTGCTGCCTCTTTCAGAGCTTCTTTGGGAGTAATAGAGCCATCGGTAAGGATCTCAATTACAAGCTTTTCATAGTCAGTTTTTTGTTCAACACGATAGTTTTCAACAAAAAACTTAACATTTTTCACCGGCGTGAAAATTGAATCTATTGCAATTTGCCCAATAACCGGGTTTAACGGTTTGTTTTCTTCAGCAGGAACATACCCTCTTCCTTTTTCGATGGTCAACTCAATATTGAGATTGACTGAAGGTTCCATATTACAGATAACTTCTTCAGTATTGATCACCTGAAAATTAGAAAGTGAGTTATTCAGATCCCCGGCTTTAAATACATCCTGTCCCGATATATTGATGGTTACTTTTTCACTATCCTCCTCTTCAACTTTCTGTCTGAACCGGACTTTCTTCAGGTTAAGCACGATTTCGGTTACATCTTCTACAACACCTTTTATTGAGGAGAACTCATGTTCTACACTATCAATCCGTATAGATGTAACGGCAAAACCTTCAAGAGAAGAGAGCAGGATTCGTCTGAGAGAATTACCAACGGTAATTCCATACCCCGGTTCAAGGGGTCTGAATTCAAATTTTCCAAAGCTCCCATCAGACTCGAGCATTATGACTTTATCCGGTTTTTGAAAAGCTAATATTGCCATTTATCAGTGGGTTTTATTTTTACGATAACTCAATTCAATTGTTTATTACTTAGAGTACAACTCGACGATGAGCTGTTCTTTGATATTTTCAGGAATAATGTCCCTTTCAGGCATATTCAGAAACTTGCCTTCCATTTTTTGCTCGTCCCATTCCAGCCAGCCAAAGATATTGGATCTTCCACTGAGTGAATCGGTAATCGCTTCAAGGCTTTTGGATTTTTCTCTTACTCCGATAACATCACCGGGACGTACTGTGTAAGAAGGTATATTAACCACTTCTCCGTTAACGGTAATGTGTCTGTGTCCTACAAATTGACGTGCAGCACTTCGTGTGGGTGCAATACCCAAACGGTAAACTACATTATCAAGTCTTGCTTCGAGTAACTGGAGCAAAATTTCACCGGTAATACCTTTTTTACGGGTGGCTTTCTCAAACAAGTTAGCAAACTGCTTTTCAAGCAAACCATAGGTATATTTCGCTTTTTGCTTTTCCTGCAGCTGAATACCATATTCTGACTGCTTTTTTCTTCTTTTGTTAGCGCCATGCATCCCCGGAGGATACTTTTTCTTTTCAAATGCTTTATCGGCACCAAAAATCGCATCACCAAATTTTCGTGCAATCTTTGTCTTGGGTCCTCTATATCTTGCCATATTCTTGTTATAATACTATTTTAAAAAATCGTGTTTGATTAGAATTAAACTCTTCTTCTTTTGGGTGGTCTGCAACCATTGTGGGGTAATGGAGTAACATCCATAATTTCAATGACTTCAATACCTGAAGAATGCAATGTTCTGATTGCAGATTCTCTCCCTGAGCCGGGTCCTTTAACAAACACTTTTACTTTGCGCAAACCAGCGTCATATGCAGTTTTAGCAGCATCGGTAGCGGCAAGCTGTCCTGCATACGGAGTATTTTTCTTTGAACCTTTAAAGCCCATTTTCCCTGCAGAAGCCCAGGAGATAACCTGCCCGCTGTTATTGGTTAGGGAAATAATAATATTATTAAAAGAAGCAAAGATGTGGGCCTGGCCTACAGCCTCTACTTTTACTACACGTTTCTTGCTACTACGTGCTCCTTTGGTTGATTTTGCCATAATTTTCTTAAAATTTCTCTGATCAAGCAACCTATCCGGAGATAAGTGGCTTCAATAAAAATAATTACTTTATTTGGTAGCTTTTTTCTTGTTGGCCACAGTTTTTTTCTTCCCTTTGCGGGTGCGGGCATTGTTCTTGGTCTTCTGACCTCTGAGGGGTAACCCGATTCTGTGACGTATACCTCTGTAGCATCCAATATCCATCAGGCGCTTAATGTTCATCTGTACTTCAGAACGCAAACCACCTTCTACTTTGTAGTTATCATTGATAATATTACGAATATTGGTAATTTGATCATCATTCCAGTCCTGAACTTTGATGCTAACATCAACACCGGCTTCTACCAGAATTTTCTGCGCTGTGCTTTTGCCAATACCAAAAATGTAGGTAAGGGCAATTTCACCTCGTTTGTTCTTGGGGATATCAATTCCTGCAATACGTGCCATATATTTCTAATATTAAAATTTTATCAAAATTATCCCTGACGTTGTTTAAACTTGGGGTTCTTTTTGTTGATTACATAAATCCTGCCCTTGCGACGTACAATCTTACATTCGGGGCTTCTTTTTTTTACAGATACTCTTACTTTCATTTGGCAGTTTTTTACTGTGTTCAGATTATACTTATTACTTGTACCTAAAAGTTATTCTACCTTTGGATAAATCGTACGGCGACATTTCAATCTTCACCTTATCTCCGGGTAGAATTTTGATATAGTGCATGCGCATCTTCCCTGAGATATGGGCAGTAATTATATGTCCATTCTCCAATTCAACACGAAACATTGCATTTCCCAATGACTCTATTACGGTTCCGTCTTGTTGTATCGAGGCTTGTTTTGCCATACTTATTCAATAATTAATTTGTTGTTTATATTAGATTTGAGCGCTTCTCTTACATACGAAAACGATGACAAAATATCGGCTTTTTCTTTTCCTACGGAAATGGTATGCTCGTAGTGTGCCGAGGGTTGACGGTCGGAAGTACGAATGGTCCAGCCATCCTTTTCCTGTACAACAAATCGCTTACCCAGGTTGATCATAGGTTCAATGGCTATAACCAATCCTTTTCTTAAGGTCAACCCTTTGCCCTTTTTGCCAAAATTAGGTACTTCAGGTGCTTCATGAAGGTTACGGCCTAAACCGTGACCTACCAATTCACGTACTACTGTGTATCCAGCTTTTTCAGCATGATCCTGGATAGTAAATGAGATATCTCCCAGTGTATTACCTTCTACCGCTTGTTCAATACCTAGTAGCAAACATTCGTGGGTAACATTCAACAGCCGCCTGACAGATTCCTCAATTTCTCCAATGGCAAAGGTGAAGGCAGAGTCGCCATAAAAGCCATTCTTTAACACTCCACAGTCAATAGAAACAATGTCACCATCCTTAAGTTCCCTTTGTCCGGGGATACCATGAACAACCTGTTCATTAGGTGATATACATAAGCTTCCGCTAAAACCGTGATAGCCTTTAAAACCAGGTTTAGCTCCATTATCAAGAATAAACTCTTCTGCAAGTTTATCCAGTTCAATGGTTTTAATTCCCGGTCGAATAACTTTCGCAACCTCGCCTAAAGTTTTCGCAACAAGCAAAGAACTCTCCCGAATTAATTCTATTTCTTTCTCGGATTTATATTCTATCATTATAGGTTAAATTAACCTGTCATTCCCATGGATGAACGTCCTTTAATTCTGCCTGATTTGGTCAAACCATCGTAATGACGCATTAACAGATGACTTTCTATCTGCTGTAAGGTATCTAATACTACACCTACCATAATCAACAGAGAAGTACCTCCAAAGAACTGTGCAAACTGACCTGTTACACCCATCAAACTCACAATTGCAGGCATAATAGCAACAAAAGCAAGGAAAATAGAGCCAGGCAGGGTAATCTTTGACATTACATTATCAATAAATTCGGCGGTACGTTTTCCCGGTTTCACTCCCGGAATAAAACCACCGTTCTTCTTCATATCCTCAGCCATCTGGTTAGGATTAACAGTAATAGCTGTATAGAAGTAGGTAAAGAGAATAATCAGGGTAGCAAAAGTAAAGTTATACCAGAATCCCAGAAAATTGGAAAATGTGGCAGCAAAACCACTCATTGCTTCTGAATCAGAAAAACCCGCTACGGTGATGGGAATAAACATAATTGCCTGGGCAAAGATGATGGGCATAACTCCTGCTGCATTCACCTTCAAGGGAATATACTGCCTGACGCCTCCATATTGTTTATTGCCAACTACACGTTTTGCAAACTGAACGGGAATACGACGCGTGCCCTGAACAAGTAAAATACTCAGAACAATAACACCCATCAGCACAACAATTTCAACCAGGAAAATAACCAGGCCCCCTCCTGCTTCTTCCATTCTTGCGATGAACTCAAAAGCCAGTGCGTTGGGCAGGTTGGCAATAATACCCACCATAATTATGAGTGAAATACCGTTACCAATTCCTTTGTCAGTAATTTTCTCACCCAGCCACATGACAAACATGGTACCTGCAATAAGTATAATCACTGAAGAAATAACAAAGAAGGTCATAGATGCTCCGGGATCACCATCAAAAGGCGTTATCCCTTCGCGGGGAAGCTGAGACGCAAGGTTGGCAATATAAGCAGGAGCCTGAGCACCAGTAATAATCACCGTAAGATAACGCGTAATCTGATTGATCTTTTTACGTCCACTTTCTCCTTCTTTCTGAAGTTTTTGAAAATAAGGCACAGCAACACCCAGGAGCTGAATTACAATCGATGCACTAATATAGGGCATGATACCCAATGCAAAGATAGAAGCCCTTGAGAAGGAACCACCAGAAAACATATTTAACAAACCGAGCAATCCATCAGATGTTTGTGATTCAAGGGCATCCAGCATTTGTGGGTCTACTCCGGGAAGTACAACATAAGAGCCCAGTCGGTAAATCAAAATGATTCCCAAAGTGTTTATGATTCGAATCCGTAAGTCTTCGATTCGATAGATATTTTGCAGTGTCTGGAAAAATCTTTTCATTACTTATATCTATAGAGTGTTTATTTTACCACCTTTAGATTCAATGGCTTTTATTGCTGAGGCGGAAAATTTATGAGCCGTAATTTCTATGGCAGCATTGATTTCGCCACGACCAAGAATTTTAATCAGATCTTTGCCGGATGAAAGACCATTTTCAGCCAATACTTCGGGATTTATAACAGAAAGACCTTTTTTATCAACCAGTTGTTGAATAATATCCAGGTTAATTCCGGTATATTCTACCCTGAAACGATTTTTAAAGCCAAACTTGGGCAGTCTTCTGGCAAGTGACATCTGGCCACCTTCAAAACCTGCCTTGCTGCTGTATCCTGAGCGGGATTTTGCCCCTTTGTGACCTCTGGTAGAAGTACCGCCTCTGCCGGAACCCTGACCACGACCAATCCTTTTCTCAGTTTTTACTGAACCATTTGCTGGCTTAAGATTACTTAAATCCATTTTATATGCAAATTTAAAAATTATTACCTATTAAGATGATTATGCCTGCACTTCTTCTATACTCAGAAGATGCTTTACTTTGTCAATCATACCCAGCAACTGAGGGGTACCCTCAACTACAACCGGTCTGTTAAGCTTGCGTAAACCCAGCGCATGAAGTGTTTTTTTCTGCTTATCCGGGCGTTTAATCGCACTCTTGATTTGAGCTATTTTATATTTTTTCATGAGAAAAACAATATTTTATTTTACATCCCTGAATTAACAGGGCAAGAAAAATATGATTTTTTTAAACATTGCAAACGGGTTACTTTTTGAAATAACCCGTTTACAATACCGGTTATGATTAGCCGTTGAAAACTTTGTCAACAGAAACGCCTCTTTGTTGTGCAACAGTAAAAGGGTCTCTGAGTTTGGTAAGTGCATCAATGGTGGCTTTTACAACACTGTGCGGATTGGAAGAACCCTGGGATTTTGCCAAAACATCGGTTACACCAACACTTTCCAGCACCGCCCTCATGGCTCCACCGGCAATAACACCGGTACCGTTGGCAGCAGGACGAATCATTACATTGGCACCACTGTATTTACCCTTTTGGAAATGGGGGATAGTACCTTTATGAATCGGAACCTTGATAAGGTGCTTCTTGGCATCATCAATTCCTTTGCTGATTGCCGTAGTTACTTCCTTGGCTTTTCCAAGACCGTATCCAACAACTCCGTTTTCATTCCCAACTACAACAATAGCAGAGAAACTAAAGGTTCTACCACCTTTGGTAACTTTGGTGACACGCTGTATGCTAACCAACCTGTCTTTGAATTCTATCTCGCTGGATTTTACTTTTTTTACGTTTGCGTTTGTCATAGTCTTTAGAATTTTAAACCTCCTTCTCTGGCACCTTCCGCCAAAGATTTTACTCTACCGTGATACAAATATCCGTTACGATCAAATACAATAGTCTCGATTCCGGCCTCTTTAGCTTTTTCAGCCAGAAGTTTTCCTACTTCTTTTGCCATTTCTGATTTAGGTACTTTTTTATCTGCAAAAACCTTTTCACGGCTGGAAGCAGAAACTATTGTAGCACCTTTATTATCATTAATCAGCTGAGCATATATCTGTTTGTTACTTCTGAAAACCGAAAGCCTTGGCTTTTCGTCTGATCCAAAGACTCTTTTACGTACCCGGTACTTAATTTTTAGCCTTCTATTTGATTTACTTGTTGTTGCCATCTATCAGATGATTTTAATTAAGTGTTTAAAGATTATTTACCGGTAGCTGATTTACCTGCTTTTCTGCGAAGTACTTCACCCTGGAACTTGACACCTTTACCTTTGTATGGTTCGGGTTTACGTAAAGATCTAATCTTTGCCGCAACCTGACCAATAAGTTGTTTATCGTATGATTCCAGAATAATCAGCGGGTTTTTACCTCTTTCAGTCACAGTTTCAACTTTCACCTCCTTGGGAAGTTCGATGAAAATGTTGTGAGAATATCCCAGGCCCAGCTCGAGTAGCTGGCCTGTATTGGATGCTTTGTACCCAACACCGACAAGTTCCTGAACGATTTTGTAACCTTCAGAAACTCCAATAACCATATTATTGATCAAAGAACGGTAAAGCCCATGCAGGGCCTTGTGTTTCTTTTGTTCAGTGGGGCGTTCCAGACTTAGTGATCCGTCTTCTATTGAAACGGTAATATCACCTTTTAATTCTTGGGTTAATTCTCCTTTGGGGCCCTTAACGGTAACAATATTTTTATCATTAACGCTAACAGTAACACCGGCAGGAATTTGTACAGGTAATTTTCCTATTCTTGACATAGTTTCTTTCCTTTTAGCTTACGTAACAAATTACTTCTCCGCCCACGCCTTCTTTGCGGGCCTCTTTGTCGGTGATTAAACCTTTGGAAGTAGAAATTATGGCAATACCTAAACCGTTCATTACCCTGGGCAAGTTATTGTGACTGCAATACTTTCTTAAACCGGGTCTGCTGATTCTGCTCAGAGAATTGATAGCAGGAATTTTTGTAGAAGGATGATACTTCAAGGCAATTTTAATGTTATTATCCTTGGCGCTATCAACACCTTCTTCAAATTTGTAATTTAGGATGTACCCTTTCTCAAAAAGGATTTTTGTGATCCCCTTTTTGAGATTAGATGCAGGAATTTCTACAATCCTGTGATTGGCCTTAACGGCATTCCTTATTCTTGTAAGGTAATCTGAAATTGGATCAGTTGTCATTTCTATTAAAAAATAAAGTTATAAATTTTACCAACTCGCTTTGGTAACCCCGGGAATGAGCCCGTTACTTGCCATTTCCCGGAAATTAATACGTGAAATACCAAATTGTCTCATGTAGCCTTTGGGTCTACCGGTTAATTTACATCTGTTGTGCAGGCGAACTGGCGAAGCATTTTTGGGTAGTTTCTGAAGTCCTTCATAGTCTCCCGCTGCAATAAGTTCTGCACGTTTTTTCGCATATTTGGCCACGAGTTTTTCTCTTTTTCTCTCGCGGGCTTTCATTGATTCTTTTGCCATTATCGGAATATTTTATTTTTTGACATTTTTAAAGGGAATTCCGAACTCACGAAGCAATGCAAAGGCTTCTTTATCGGTACCGGCAGTGGTAACAAAGGTTATATCCATACCTGTAATTTTATTGATTTTATCAATATCAATTTCAGGAAAGATAATTTGCTCAGTCACTCCCAGGCTAAAGTTTCCACGTCCGTCGAAACCTTTTTCATTGATACCTCTGAAGTCGCGAATACGGGGTAAAGAAACGGATATCAGTCTGTCAAGGAATTCATACATTTTCGAACCGCGCAATGTAACCCTGGCACCGATAGGCATGCCACGACGCAGTTTAAAGTTGGAAATATCCTTTTTAGAGGTAGTAGGAACAGCTCTCTGACCAGCGATAAGGGTCATTTCTTCAATGGCATTATCTATGATCTTCTTGTCGGTAATGGCAATTCCCAAACCCTGATTTAAACAAATCTTGGTAAGTTTTGGAACTTCCATTACGTTGCTGTAGTTGAACTCGGAAGTAAGAGAAGGAATAATTTCCTTATCATACTTATCTTTAAGTCTTGGTATATAGCTCATTACTTAATAACCTCCCCTGACTTTTTAGAATAACGAACTGATTTGTTATCCTCATTTAACTTTCTGCCTACTTTGGTGGCGTTACCTTTTGCATCAACCAACATAAGGTTGGAAATATGAATAGATGCTTCCTGCTTAACAATACCACCCTGGGTATTGGATGCATTGGGTTTGGTGTGCTTGGAAATAATATTGAGTCCTTCAACAACAGCCCTGCTATTTTTCCGGTCAATACTCAGCACCTTACCCTGCTGACCCTTGGAGTTACCCGCAATGGCCTTTACAGTGTCACCTTTTTTGATATGTAATTTGGCTTGCATAATTTACTAATGTTTTTCGATTTAAAGAACTTCGGGTGCTAGTGAGACGATTTTCATAAACTGCTTTTCACGAAGCTCACGGGCAACAGGACCAAAAATACGTGTTCCTCTCATTTCTTCGTTAGCAGTCAGAAGTACAACGGCATTGTCGTCAAATTTGATATAAGATCCGTCAGGACGTCTGACATGCTTACGGGTTCTGACAACAACAGCTTTTGAAACGGTACCCTTTTTGATGTTCCCGCTGGGAATAGCGTCTTTAACAGTAACGATTATTTTATCGCCAATGCCGGCATAACGGCGTTTTGTACCACCTAACACCCTGATGCACAATACCTCCTTGGCGCCACTGTTATCTGCAACTGATAGTCTGGATTCTTGTTGTATCATAATTACTTAGCTCTTTCAAGGATTTCAACTAATCTCCAACATTTATTTTTGCTCAAGGGCCGGGTTTCCATTATACGAACTGTATCGCCTATGTTAACCTCATTTTTGTCATCATGAGCCATAAATTTGGATGATTTCTTAACAAACTTCCCGTACTTGGGGTGTTTTACGCGGCGCAAAACCTTGATAACAAAAGATTTTTCCATTTTGTTACTGGTTACTACACCGACTCTTTCTTTTCTGCTGGTTCTCGTTTCCATTTATCTAAACATTACTTTTTGATTCTTCAATGGCCCTGCTTTGGAGCTCTGTTTTTATCCTGGCAATGGTTTTCCGGAATATCTGGATTTTCATTGGATTTTCCAGGGGCGATACAGAATGGTTAAGCTTAAGCTTCAGAAGCTGCTTATTTTCCTCATCCAACCTTTCTCTGAGCTCTCCGGTTGACATTTCTCGTATTACATTTGGCTTCATCTAATTAACGAATTTAGATCGTACATAAAAGCAGTAAGCATTTATTTTTCAATGCTTTAGAGGTAATCTTCAAACAGAGGCCCTTTTCAGTGGGGCTTGTTTGCACGGATCCTCTCCAAAAAGGCTGCAAAGTTATAAAAATTATTTAAAATAAATTGACTATTCAACAACAAAATCTCTCCTGACTACAAATTTTGTCAATACAGGGAGTTTTTGAGCGCCTAATCGCATAGCTTCCTTAGCAGTTTCATAAGTAACGCCTTCGGATTCAAAAAGAATTCTACCGGGGCTAACCCTGGCTACGAAATATTCCGGAGCACCTTTACCTTTACCCATCCTTACTTCAGCGGGCTTTTTGGTAACAGGTTTATCGGGAAAAATTCTGATCCACAACTGACCTTCACGTTTCATACGACGGGTAATAGCCTGACGGGCAGCTTCTATCTGACGGCTGGTAATCCAGCATTCATCTAAAGATTTAATTCCAAAGCTTCCAAAGGCAAGCTCAGCACCTCGTTTGGTGTTGCCTTTCATTTTGCCTTTCTGTTGCCTTCTGAATTTGGTTTTCTTTGGCTGTAACATTATTCAGTAATTTTTTAATAACAATGAATGATATCGGTTATTTCTTGTTGCGACGTCCGCCACCCCCTCTGAATCTGTCTCTGCCACCAGGGCCTCCGGCTTTGGGTTTGGTGTTGTCTTCGGTGAAAGGAGTAAGTTCTTTTTTTCCGTATACTTCTCCTTTGCAAATCCATACCTTAATACCAATGCGTCCATAGGTAGTATGAGCTTCTGCCGTTGCGTAGTCGATATCTGCTCTAAGGGTATGCAAAGGAATACGTCCTTCCTTGTAAGTCTCTGTACGGGCCATTTCGGCACCTCCTAAACGACCGGATACTGTGGCTTTGATACCTTCAGCTCCCAGGCGCATGGTTGCAGAAACAGCTGTCTTAACAGCACGTCTGAAAGAAATACGTCCTTCAATTTGTTTGGCAATGGTATTGGCCACCAACATAGCGTCAAGCTCAGGTCTTTTAATTTCAGAAATGTTGATCTGAACTTCTTTTTGAGTGATTTTTCTCAACTCTTCCTTGAGCTTGTCTACTTCCTGGCCACCTTTACCGATAATGATGCCCGGACGGGCAGTATTGATGGTAACCGTGATAAGTTTGAGTGTTCTTTCAATAATAATTTTGGATACTCCTGCCTTGGCCAAACGGGCGTTGAGGTATTTTCTGATTTTTTCATCCTCAACCAGCTTTGCCTCATACTTCTTTCCGCCGTACCAGTTGGAGTCCCATCCTTTTATGATGCCCAATCTGAGTCCGATTGGATTAGTTTTTTGTCCCATTCGAATTATCTTTAATTGTTTGTATTTTTACTATCTACGACAATGGTAACGTGGTTGGATCTTTTTCTGATCCTGTAAGCACGACCCTGTGGAGCAGGACGTAAACGTTTGAGCATTCTTCCACTGTCAACAAAAATTTCTTTCACATAAAGATTGCTTTCTTCAATCCTTACACCTTCATTTTTTGCTTGCCAGTTGGAAATTGCACTCAGCAGAAGTTTTTCCAGTCGTAAGGCAGATTCTTTTTTGGTATATTTCAAAATTGCCAGGGCTTTGTCAACTTCCTTACCCCTGATAATATCTGCAACAAGGCGCATTTTCCTTGGAGATGTGGGGCAATTGTTAAGTTTGGCAATATATTTAGTCTTCTTTTCTTCTTTGACTCTTTCAGCCCTAAGATGTTTTCTAGATCCCATTTTTTGTATATTTATTTTTTGCCTTTATCTTTTTTACCCGCATGTCCACGGAAAATACGTGTGGGGGCAAATTCGCCCAGTTTGTGTCCTACCATATTTTCAGTCACATACACAGGGATGAATTTGTTGCCATTGTGAACGGCAATTGTTTGTCCTACAAAGTCAGGAGAAATCATAGAAGCTCTGGACCATGTTTTGATAACAGTTTTCTTGGTACTGCTGGCCATGGAGAGAACTTTCTTCTCGAGTTTATAGTGTATATAAGGTCCTTTTTTTAATGAACGGCTCATAATTTGATTTTTTTCAGTTTACTATGATTATTTCTTCCTTCTTTCAACAATAAGTCTGCTGCTATCTT
The DNA here is from genome assembly GCA_011390575.1 of Sphingobacteriia bacterium. Lineage (GTDB taxonomy): Bacteria > Bacteroidota > Bacteroidia > Bacteroidales > UBA7960 > SKVR01. The sequence continues at coordinate 34,560 of JAABSE010000001.1, read as the reverse complement.
TTTTCATGTTACGGGTTTTGTAACCTTTTGCGGGCAAACCTTTACGGCTTCTTGGGTGTCCACCACTGGCGCGGCCTTCACCACCACCCATGGGGTGATCTACCGGGTTCATAACTACAGGACGAGTTCTGGGGCGACGACCCTGCCAACGGCTTCGGCCGGCTTTTCCACTCATCTCGTGCATGTGGTCGGGGTTAGATGTACTACCAATGGTAGCTTTACATGTAACCAACACCATGCGGGTTTCTCCTGAAGGAAGTTTTAAAATAGCGTATTTACCGTCTCTTGACATCAACTGGGCATAGGTGCCTGCACTTCTTGCCATCTTTCCACCTTGTCCGGGCTTGAGTTCGACATTATGTACAACAGTACCCAGGGGAACCTTACTCAAAAACATAGTATTACCCAGATCGGGAGTTGCATTTTCGCCAGACAAGATTGTCTGTCCTACCTGCAATCCACTGGGGGCAAGAATATACCTTTTTTCGCCATCGGCATAAACCACCAATGCTATGCGTGCAGAGCGATTGGGATCGTACTCTATGGATTTTACAGTTCCGGGGATTCCATCTTTGTCTCGTTTGAAATCAATAAAACGAAATCTTTTTTTATGACCTCCGCCTATATAGCGCATGGTCATTTTACCTTTACTGTTTCTACCTCCTGATTTGTTTTTTCCAACCACGAGACTCTTCTCAGGTGTGGAGGTAGTTATATCGTCAAACGCGCTAATCATCTTATTGCGCTGACCTGGGGTGGTTGGTTTAAATTTTCTTAAAGCCATCTATTCTAAATATTGCTGTAAAAATCAATAATTTGGCCATCTTCTACAGTAACGACAGCCTTTTTTATACTGTTTTTTCTGCCGGACATAAAACCGGTTTTGGTATAGCGCATTTTGGCTTTACCCAGATAATTCATGGTGTTGACTGATTCTACCGTAACTTTATACATTTCTTCTACGGCGGCTTTTATCTGATTTTTACTTGCCCGTTTGTCAACAATGAAACCGAACCGATTGGGGTACTTCTCGGTAACCGCAGTCATCTTTTCGGTAATCAGTGGCTTAATTAAAACGTCCATTTTTCTAAGTTTTTTTTAGGGCCGATCTTTTTCCAACCCAACGATAATGATTATGATTTTAAGAGGATATTTTCAACTTCTTTAAGTGAACTTTCAACAAATACAAGATGCTGTGCATTAAGTATCTGGTAAGTATTAATATCAGAAGCTAAGGCTACCCTTGCCTTGGGTAAGTTCCTTGCTGAAAGGATAATATTCTTATCAGCTTCAGGAATCACCAGTAATGATTTTTTGTCCAGCATGTTGAAGCGCTCAAGCAATTCAAGATACTGTTTGGTTTTGGGGGTATCAAAACTGAAATCTTCCAGCACCAGAACACTATTGTCTTTTGCTTTGTAAGCGAGGGCTGACATACGTGCAAGACCTTTAACTTTCTTATTAATTTTAAAAGAATAATCTCTGGGTTTGCTACCAAAAGCGCGTCCACCGCCTCTGAGCAGGGGAGATTTGATATCGCCTATACGGGCAGCGCCGGTTCCTTTTTGCCTGCGCAACTTGCGGGTACTTCCCTTTATTTCGTTACGCTGTTTGGTGGCATGCGTACCTTGCCTCTGGTTTGCCAGATATTGCTTTACATCGAGATAGATAGCATGGTCATTGGGCTCAATGCCAAAAATACTATCATTAAGATCGATGGTTTTCGCGGTTTTATTACCATCTATGCTATATACTGCTAACTCCATCTTTCTACAATTAAATATGAACCATTAGGACCGGGAACAGATCCTTTAACAACTATAATATTCTTTTCAGGAATGATTTTCATTACCTGCAGGTTAATCATCTTAACTCTGTTTCCACCGGTTCTCCCAGCCATTCTCATTCCTTTGAATACTCTTGAAGGCCATGATGATGCACCTAATGAACCAGGAGCTCTGAGGCGGTTATGCTGGCCGTGAGTCGCTTGTCCAACCCCATGAAAGCCGTGTCTTTTTACTACACCCTGGAAACCTTTTCCTTTGGATGTACCTACAACATCAATAAATTCACCTTCAATGAAAACATCAACACCTACAACTTCTCCAAATCCTTTGCGGTGTTCTTTTTCGAAGCGGGTAAACTCTGCTACCATTCGTTTGGGAGTGGTTTTTGCTTTGGCGAAGTGTCCTTGCAAAGCTTTGCTTGTGTTCTTCTCTTTCTTATCATCAAAAGACAGCTGAATAGCTTCATAACCATCTTTCTCCAAAGTTTTTACCTGAGTCACAACACAAGGACCAGCTTGTATTACTGTGCATGGGATGTTTTTACCAGAGGCATCAAACATGCTGGTCATACCAATTTTTTTTCCAATTAATCCTGACATTTTTCGGAGTTTTTTCTTTACGCAAATTGCGGTTTATACTAAAATTACACCTTAATCTCTACCTCTACACCACTGGGAAGTTCTAACTTCATCAATGCATCTACGGTTTTTGAGGTAGAAGAATAAATATCCAGCAGTCGTTTGTACGAACATAACTGGAATTGTTCCCTTGATTTTTTGTTTACAAATGTTGACTTCAGTACAGTGAAGATCTTCTTGTTGGTGGGCAAGGGAATAGGGCCACTAACTACTGCACCGGTTGACTTTACAGTCTTTACGATTTTTTCGGCTGATTTATCAACCAGATTGTAATCGTAAGATTTTAGTTTGATACGAATTCTTTGACTCACGGTTTATACTATTTTAATTAATGTTTATGCTTTAACACCAGTAATTTTCAAAATAACTTCATCTACCACATTTTTGGGAGCTTCATCGTAATGTGAAAATTCCATGGTAGATGTGGCTCTGCCTGAAGTAAGGGTTCTCAGTGAGGTTACATAACCAAACATTTCTGAGAGTGGCACTTTGGCTTTTACTACCTGCATATTGCTGCGCGAAGATATTCCTTCCAGTTGACCACGGCGACGATTGATGTCTCCAACTACATCTCCGAGCGATTCTTCAGGGGTTACGACTTCAAGCTTCATTACAGGTTCCAGCAGGATCCTTTTAACCTTTTTGCTGGCTTCCTTGAAAGCAATGCGGGCTGCCAGTTCAAAAGAAAGAGAATCGGAGTCAACACTGTGATAAGAACCGTCAAGGAGGGTTATCTTTAGATTGTCTACAGGATATCCTGCCAAAGTACCATTGACCATGGCGGACTTAAATCCTTTTTGAACTGAGGGAATAAATTCCTTGGGGATGTTACCCCCTTTTACCTGATCAATAAACTGCAATCCGGGGGTATTGTCGTCTGCAGGTCCCATCTCGAAAACGATATCTGCAAATTTTCCACGACCACCACTTTGTTTCTTGTATACTTCTCTGTGTTTGACTTCTGTGGTGATAGCTTCACGATAGGCTACCTGGGGTGCTCCCTGGTTGCATTCTATTTTAAATTCTCTTTTGAGCCTGTCAACAAGAATTTCAAGGTGCAACTCACCCATACCGCTAATAATAGTCTGACCAGAGTTTTCATCTATTCTGACGATGAAGGTTGGGTCCTCTTCTGCGAGTTTATTGAGCGCCATTGACAACTTGTCAACATCAGCCTGGGTTTTGGGTTCAACTGCGATGCTGATTACCGGTTCAGGAAACGACATGGTTTCCAGCAGAATGGGGTGTTTTTCATCACAAAGGGTGTCACCTGTATGGATTTCCTTGAATCCCACGGCAGCACCAATATCTCCTGCTTCAATTCTCTCGACAGGGTTTTGTTTATTGGCATGCATTTGCAGAATACGGGAAATCCTTTCTTTTTTGCGTGTTGACGCATTCCAGACATAAGAACCCGCTTCTAAGGTACCGCTGTATACTCTGAAGAAACAGAGTCGTCCTACGTATGGATCTGTAGCAATTTTAAATGCCAGGGCAGCAAATGGCTGGCTGGCATCGGTCATGCGCTTTTCTTCTTTTTCTGTTTTGGGGTTAAGCCCTGTAACAGAATCAACGTCTACGGGTGAAGGGAGAAACCTGATTACGGAGTCGAGAAGCATCTGAACTCCTTTATTTTTGAAAGCAGAGCCACACAATACCGGGGTGATTCTCATCTCAATAGTAGCTTTTCTGATAGAAGCAATCATATCTTCTTCAGAAATAGCGTCAGGGTTTTCCATGAATTTCTCGAGTAAATCTTCGCTCTCTTCAGCGCAACCCTCGATGAGTTTCATTCGGTACTCTTCAACGGTATCGGCAAGATCCTCGGGAATGGGTATTTCAACAAATACGGTTCCCTGCGATTGCTCTTCCCATTCATAGGCTTTGTTGGTAATCAGGTCAATAACACCTCTGAAGTTTTCTTCATATCCGATGGGAATCTGAAGGGGAATGGCATTGGTTCCGAGTCTTTCACGGATTTGCTCCAGAACAGTAAAGAAATCGGCACCGGCACGGTCCATCTTATTGATAAAACTGATGCGGGGTACTTTATATTTATCGGCTTGTCTCCAGACAGTTTCTGATTGCGGTTCTACACCACCTACGGCACAAAACAGAGCAATAGCCCCATCAAGCACCCTGAGCGAACGCTCTACCTCGACGGTAAAGTCAACGTGTCCGGGAGTGTCGATAATGTTTACTTTGTACTGGCTGTTATTGTAATTCCAGAATGTGGTAGTTGCAGCAGAGGTAATGGTTATACCCCTCTCCTGCTCCTGTACCATCCAGTCCATGGTGGCAGAACCATCATGGGTTTCTCCCAGTCTGTGGTTAACACCGGTATAAAACAATATCCGCTCGGTGGTGGTAGTTTTACCAGCATCGATGTGGGCCATGATACCAATGTTGCGTGTATATTTTAAATCTCTGGGCATTGAAGAAACAGTATTGGGGTATTAATAGATGTATTGAAATTAAAATCTGAAGTGAGAGAAGGCTTTATTTGCATCAGCCATCCGGTGCGTATCTTCTTTTCTTTTGTATGCAGCACCTTCTTCTTTGTATGCAGCAACAATTTCACCGGCTAATTTGGCAGCCATGGTTTTTTCATTGCGTTTGCGTGAAAAACGGATAAGGTTTTTCATACCAATAGACAATTTCCTCTCAGGTCTGATTTCGGAGGGAATCTGGAAAGTAGCACCCCCGATACGGCGGCTTCTTACTTCTACGTTAGGCGTAACATTTGCCAATCCTTTTTTCCACACTTCCAGACCTTCTTCTTTGGTCTTCTCGCTAACAATATCTATTGCATTATAGAATATATTGTAAGCAAGATTCTTTTTGCCCCTGAGCATAAGGTTGTTAACAAACCTTGTTACCAAAGTATCGTTAAACCTTGGGTCTGGTAGCAGAATTCTTTTTTTTGGTTTCGACTTTCTCATTTATCCAAAAGTTTTAAATCGCTCTGATTCTTTAGATTATTTTTTTGCTTTAGGTTTTTTGGTTCCATACTTGGACCTTCTTTGGTTACGACCTTCTACACCACTGGTATCTAGCGCACCTCTGATAATATGGTACCTAACTCCGGGTAAATCTTTTACCCTGCCGCCACGAATCAGCACGATTGAGTGCTCTTGCAGGTTGTGTCCTTCACCGGGGATGTAAGCATTCACCTCTTTACCATTGGTAAGCCTTACCCTGGCAACTTTTCTCATTGCGGAGTTGGGTTTTTTGGGTGTTGTTGTATAAACCCTAACACATACTCCACGCCTTTGGGGGCATGAGTCCAAAGCGGGTGATTTACTCTTATAAGTCACCTTTTGGCGTCCTTTACGAACCAATTGTTGGATTGTTGGCATACTTTGATTTTAAATTTATTATGTAAAAACTTCTCTATTATTGGATTGTATCCTATTCAAGCATTTTTAAGGGAGTGCAAAGGTACAAACTTATTTTTATAAACCAATAGTGGCTTATGAAAAAATTAGTTTTTTGCTCCCACAAAATCATTTTTGAGTGTCACAAAAACAGTTATGTCATTTCTCAGAAAACTGAAATTACTGATTCTCAGTAAAATTCTCTTTCTGTTTTAAGGGGCACAAAGATAGCAAATATTTGAAAATGAGCATACAATTGTTGATAATTTTTTAATGGTATTTGTAGGCTGCTTTTTCCATTTCCCTAAGATTGCGGAATTTCACGGGAGGGTTGAGGTGCTTTTCCAGGAATTTGTATATCCCGAAGCGGATTTCGCGACCCTGCCGGTGATCCATCCTGTCGAAGGAGTGCCCACCGGGGATGTCCTGAAAAATCTCATATTCAAAACTTTTATTGAGGGATTTAAGACGGTTGATAAGATTTTCTACCTCCAGTACATGTACATCTTCATCGATGGTGTTGGTATGAATCAGCAATGGAGTATTGAGCTTCTGGGCGTGGTATACCGGGGACCGTCGGCGATATTCATCTATGTTTTCATTAACCGTTTCTCCAATATGATAATCTGCCGAATAGTAATCTTCGTAATCATCGCGCATATAACCCATGCGTGCTACCAGGTCGCTTACAGGTACTCCGGCAAAAGCACAGGTATAATGGTCCGGATTCTCAAAAATATTCATCAGGGCTATCATTCCTCCATGACTCCAGCCTACAATTCCGACCCTGTTTTGGTCAACGATGCTGTAATTCTCGAACATAAACTGCCGGCTAATATCTACATCTGCATTTTCAAGCCCGCCATAATCAATACGTTCATAGGTAAGTCTTCCATAACCAGTACTTCCACGGTATTCGGGTGCTACAATAATATATTGCTGCGCCATCAGCTCGCGTACAATATGTGTATAATAGGTGTTGAAATCGCCATGCACACCTCCGTGAGGCAGTACGATAAGGGGATATTTTTTGGAAGGGTCAATATTCTTGGGTATAAAAACATAAGACCAGAACTTGACAGGGTTTCGTTCTCCCAGCGTTTTGGCATTTTCATGGTCGCGCGGAGGCGCACCTGCCAGAAATACCTTATCAACATGGGCAACATCCCCTACCCTTTCAAACCATAAAACATCATCAATTTTTTTCTCCAGAACATCCAGCCGATGTCTTAGATTGTAAAAATAACTGTCAAGAGACTCTTCTATTTCTGTTTTGGATTGCGAATGGACGACAAATGTGGTAGATGTAATGCTGAATCCCAGCAGAAAAATAATGATGGATAGAAATGTAGTTTTGTTCATAGGTTGCTTTTTTAATTTTGGTTTAGTTGGTTTATTGAATGGGTTTGTTATTGATATTCAATGAGTTGTTTTCGGATAGGTCATGACACTTTAAGAATTATATCGGGGCACTGCACCTTCTTTGATTTATCACGAAATTCTAAAATCTGAAATCTTCATTCTGAAATCTGAAATCAAAATTCTGCATTCGGGGTGTAAAAATAAAAAATCTTATTTAATTTCTGTTTCTTATATCAATTTTCAAACAACCCTGACCGATTTGCGTTTCATAACCCTGCAAGAGAGAGTGAATCCATCTGACATCTAATCGTTTAATGTGTTTCTGCAGGATATTAGCTCAGGTGTTTCAAATAGCTTTTTCAAAAACTGTATCTTTGCCTTTTTTACTTTCCCAACAATCAAACAACAGATTTTTAAATGATTGACTTTTTACAAGAATTGAATGTGCCTCAACGGCAGGCAGTTGAAAATACCGAAGGGCCTGTAATGGTAATTGCAGGGGCAGGTTCAGGAAAGACACGTGTATTAACCTATCGCATAGCTTACCTCCTTAGCAAGGGAGTGGATCCGTTTCACATTCTGTCACTCACCTTTACCAACAAAGCTGCACGCGAAATGAAGGAAAGGATAGCCCAGCTGGTAGGAGCATCAAAGGCAAAATCGCTCTGGATGGGGACCTTCCACTCTATTTTCGCTAAAATTTTACGGATCGAAGCAGACAAGCTGGGCTTTCCATCCAACTTCACCATTTATGATACAGATGATTCCAAGCGACTGATAAAAACCATCATCAAAGAACAACAGCTTGATGATAAAACCTACAACGTATCCTATGTTCTGGGGCGGATATCCAATGCCAAAAACAATCTCATTTCTGCCATTGACTACAATGAAGATGCAGAAGTTCAGAGCTATGATATTCAAAACAGGAAACCCAAGCTGGGTTTGATATACAGCCTTTACCAGCAAAGACTGCGCAAAGCTTCGGCCATGGATTTTGACGATCTGCTCTTCAACACCAATGTATTATTGCGCGATTTTCCCGATGTATTATATAAGTATCAGCTCAAATTCCGGTATATCCTGGTAGATGAATACCAGGATACCAACTTCTCCCAGTATCTTATCGTAAGAAAGCTGGCTGCCAACAATGAAAATCTGTGTGTGGTGGGTGATGATGCACAGAGTATTTATGCATTCAGGGGTGCCAATATCCAGAATATTCTGAATTTTAAAAAGGACTACCCTGACAACAGGGTATTTAAACTGGAACAAAACTACCGCTCTACGCAGAACATTGTCAATGCTGCCAACAGTGTTATTCTCAATAACAAAGACCAGATAAAGAAAAAGGTATGGACCAGCAATGATCAGGGAGAAAAGATAAATATTGTAAAAACGGCCAGTGAGAATGAAGAAGGGATGTGGGTTGCCAACAACATTTTTGAAACAAAAATGAACAGGCAACTTGCCAATAAAGATTTTGCCATTTTGTACCGCACCAATGCCCAGTCCCGGTCCATGGAAGAGGCTCTCAGAAAACTGAATATCCCTTACCGGATTTATGGTGGTGTTTCCTTTTACCAGCGCAAAGAAGTAAAAGATTTGCTGGCTTACTTTCGCATTATCTTAAATCATAATGACGAAGATGCCTTTTTGAGGGTGGTAAATTTCCCCACGCGTGGAATAGGTAAAACCAGTCTTGACAAACTGGTAGTAACGGCCAATGAGAAGCAACAACCCCTGATGGCAGTGGCTTCCAGTCCGGATACCTACCAGCTTGAAGTGGGTGGGGCAGTAAAAAAGCGGTTGCAGGAGTTTGCTATGTTGATAAAAAGTCTCAGCACCCAAATCAATTCCTATAATGCTTTTGAGATGGGCAAAAAGGTTGCCGCTGAGAGTGGTATTCTGAGGCATTACCACCAGGATGACAGTCCTGAGTCGGCCAACCGTAAAGAGAACATTGAGGAAATGCTCAATGGATTGAAAGATTTCTCTGAGATGCCCTCAGATGTGGAGGGAGAAAGCACCATGAGAACACTGGATATTTTCATGCAGGATATTGCCCTGATGACCGATGCAGATCTTGACAAAGAGGATCCTGCTGATACCGACAAAGTTTCACTGATGACCATTCACTCAGCCAAAGGGCTTGAATTTCCATATATATACCTGGTTGGGGTTGAAGAAAATCTTTTCCCATCACAGATGACCCTTTCTTCAAGAGCCGATCTGGAGGAAGAAAGAAGACTGTTTTATGTGGCAGTAACCAGAGCCATGACACACCTGACGATTTCTTACGCTGAAACCCGGTTTCGGTATGGACAATTTACCATCTGTGAGCCCTCGCGGTTTATCGATGAGCTTGCACCTGAGTTTGTGGTCAATACTGCCACCCATCAACCCCGCAAAAAACAGGGATGGACCAGGGAGAGTTTTGCCGAAAGCAGACAAGGTTTTGCAGGAACACAACAGGAGCAGTCTAATGCTTCCCCCAACGAACCTTCGCAGGACAGCATGTTTGTGAGTGTAGCAGCCGAAGAACTCAGTTCCGGCCTGATGGTGCAACACCAAAGATTTGGCATGGGTAAAGTGGAAGCAGTAGAAGGAACAGGGGAAAACGCCAAAGCAACAGTTGTATTTAATAATTTTGGAAAAAAACAATTGCTGCTCAAATTTGCTAAACTTAAAATTTTAAGCTGATTACCCTCTGAGATTCGGTTTTTATTTTATATATTTGCCAAACGATTGTGATACTATCCATTGTCAGGTTTTCTTTTCAGTTCAGCCAGCGTTTTATTATAGTATATAGTGTGTTTTTTCTGCACTCCGGATAATTATCGCAATTCTTTTCCGTATTATACTTGTAAAAGAAATCCTTCTTCAGGCAAAAATTAGTTTTATAGTTACTATTGTTGCATTGCCCGGGATAATATTTTTTAAATGATACTTACTTATCTTTCAACATTTTCAACCCTGTAACACTTTTTTCCCGAAAAGAAACATCAGCGCTAATCTAACCTATCAGTTCATTTTATGGAATACAATTCTCAACGGTCAAAAATGAATATTTCCGAATATGGAAGAAATATTCAAAAAATGATTGAATACATTCAGTCCATTGAAAGCCGCGAAAAACGGAATCAACTGGCCAAAGCTACCATTCAGGTTATGGGTCAGCTTAACCCGCATCTGCGCGACATCAATGATTTCAAGCATAAATTGTGGGATCATTTGTTTATCATGTCGAATTTTGAACTGGATGTGGATTCCCCCTATCCTATTCCATCAGAAGAAACCTTAAACCGCAAACCCGAAAAGCTGAAGTATCCGTCTAACCACATTAAAATACGGCATTACGGCAGGCATATCGAGGAAATGATTGCTAAGGCCAGCGAGTATGAAGAGGGAGAAGAAAAGCAGGTGCTGGTAAAAATGATCGCCAACCATTTGAAAAAATCGTATCTCACCTGGAACAGGGATTCGGTTACGGATGAAGAAATTGCTTCTCACCTTGAGTTGTTATCAAAAGGAAAGCTAAAACTCGACGAGAGCATTAAGCTCAACAATACGCAGGATATTCTGGCAAAAACCAGCGGTGCCATGCCCGGAAGCACCTCCGGAGGCAAAAAGAAAGGCTATCAGAAAAAACAATCTTCTTCCAAAGGAGGTTCTTATAAAAAGCAGAAAAAGAATTAAGCTTATTGCATTAAATGCTTTAGCTTGTTTCCTGCTTTAATAATTTACCAACAGCCTGTAACTCCCCTTACGGGCTGATTTTTATTATTCTCAGACCATAAACCAATAAAAATGGGTTCTTTTGAAATTCAAGGCGGACGAAAACTGAACGGGGAAATTATTCCCCAGGGAGCCAAAAATGAAGCTTTACAGATAATCTGTGCAACGCTGCTGAGCAAAGAGAAGATTGTTATTGACAACATCCCCGATATCATTGATGTCAATAATCTGATAGACTTGCTAACAGATTTGGGGGTAAAAACAGAAAAAATTTCACAGGGCAGGTTTTCCTTCCAGGCAGATAACATCGACATTGACTACCTGAATTCTGAAGCATTTAAAAAGAAAGCCTCAAAACTGAGGGGCTCTGTTATGATTGTCGGACCCTTGCTGGCAAGATTTAAAAAAGCTTTTATTCCCAAACCAGGCGGAGACAAGATAGGAAGACGCAGACTTGACACCCATTTTACCGGGTTACAAGCGCTGGGAGCTGAATTTCATTATGATGCACAGTCAGGGTTTTACAGTATCAGTGCCCGGGAACTCAAGGGCAGTTACCTACTCATGGATGAAGCGTCAGTTACAGGAACTGCCAATATCGTAATGGCTGCCGTGCTGGCAAAAGGAACTACGACGATTTACAATGCTGCCTGCGAACCTTATTTGCAGCAGCTTTGCAGGATGCTCAACAACATGGGAGCAAAAATCAGCGGAGTAGGATCCAATCTTCTAACCATCAACGGGGTGGACGAATTATCAGGCTGTACGCATACCCTGCTTCCCGATATGATTGAAATAGGGAGTTTTATAGCCCTTGCAGCAATGACCCAAAGCGATATAACCATCAAGAATGTACAGTTCAGACAGTTAGGCATCATCCCTTCGGTATTCAGCAAACTGGGAATCCATTATTCAGTGGTAAATGATGATATACATATCCCTTCACAGGAGGAATATATGGTTGAAAACTTTATTGATGGAAGTATCCTGACTATCAGCGATGCTCCCTGGCCCGGCTTCACTCCCGATTTGTTAAGTGTGGTGCTGGTGGCTGCCATACAGGCCCGGGGAAGTGTGCTTATCCACCAGAAAATGTTTGAAAGCCGGTTGTTTTTTGTAGACAAGCTCATTGATATGGGAGCGCAAATCATTTTATGTGATCCGCACCGGGCTACCGTTATCGGCCTCAACAGACAATACCCTCTCAAAGCCCTTGAAATGACATCGCCTGATATCAGAGCCGGAGTAGCGTTGCTGATTGCGGCCCTGAGTGCAGAAGGAAAAAGCACCATCCACAATATAGAACAAATAGACAGAGGATATCAGAACATTGATCAAAGACTCAACAAACTGGGCGCAAACATCAAACGGATTTAGCAATTACTGCCATTTTGACCTTATTAGCATTATGGCAAAAACTTTGCTTGTAGCTGTTTTGCTTTTTGAATAGTACTAACATAAAAATACCGACAGGAGAACATGACAAAAAAAGAGAAAGAAATCCGCCGGGAACAAGTTTCCCAAACGGATAAAGATACTGACGAAAAGTCACAAAACACAAATAACTCAGCTGACAATACAGCAGAGACCACAAAAACAGAATCAGAAACCGAAAAGGGTGATACAATCCCGGATGAACCTGCGGATACCCAGTCAGATAAAGAGGCCAGGGATGAAGAACAGCAGGAATCCGACCCACGTGATATTATGATAAAACAACTGGAAGAAAAAAACCGGGAACTTAATGACAAATACCTGAGACTCTTTTCAGATTTTGACAATTTCCGCAAAAGGAACATAAAAGAAAGACTTGAACTGACCAAAACTGCTTCTGCAGAAATTACAGAGGCTGTTTTGCCTGTTCTGGATGACCTGGAGAGGGCTTACAAGTCAGCAACTGAGAATCCTGACATTGAAGCACTGACAGAAGGGCTGAATCTGATACAAACCAAACTGAAAACGACCCTCAAGCACAAGGGGCTGGAAGAAATTCCCACCATTGGGGAAGAATTCGACACTGATTTCCATGAAGCAATTACCAACATACCTGCCAGTGATGAAAAACAAAAAGGCAAGGTAGTTGACGAAGTACAAAAAGGTTATATGCTGAATGGCAAAGTGTTGCGATTTGCAAAAGTAGTGGTTGCCAATTAAAAAACTAAAAAATGTCGAAAAGAGATTATTACGAAATACTTGAATTATCAAAAAATGCCACCGCAGAGGAGATAAAGAAAGCCTACCGGCAAAAGGCACTGAAATACCATCCCGACAAAAACCCCGGTGATACAGAAGCTGAAGAAAAATTTAAAGAATCAGCGGAGGCCTATGAGGTGCTGAGTAATCCGGAGAAGAAAGCACGGTACGATCGTTATGGCCATTCCGGATTAGGCAACGGCGGTGGCGGCTATGGAGGTGGCTTTGGCGGCGGTATGTCCATGGAAGATATATTCAGCCAGTTTGGAGATATCTTCGGAGGTGCTTTTGGCGGCGGCTTTAGTGGAGGTTTCAGCGGTGGAGGAACCAGAGGTCGCAGGGTAAACAGAGGCTCTAACCTTCGCATAAAAGTGAAGCTGACCCTTGAAGAAGTTTTGAAAGGGGTAGAAAAGAAGATTAAAGTTTCCAAATATGTCTCCTGTAAAACCTGTAAAGGAAATGGAGCCAAAGACGGCAGTTCATTCCGTACCTGTTCAACCTGTAATGGAAGTGGAAGAGTTACCCGCGTGACGAATACCTTCCTGGGACAAATGCAGACGACCTCTTCATGCCCATCATGTGGTGGTGAAGGACAAATCATTACAGAAAAGTGTAATACCTGCTATGGCAACGGAATCGTTAAAGATGAAGAGGTAATTTCCATCAATATTCCTGCCGGGGTAGGCGAAGGAATGCAAATGTCGATGAGTGGCAAGGGCAATGCTGCTGCCCGCGGCGGAGTGCCAGGAGATCTTATCGTTTTGATTGAAGAGGTAAAACATGAACATCTGATCAGAGATGGCAATAACCTGCTTTATGACCACTATATCAGCTTTCCTGATGCAGCCATTGGAACAACCATAGAAGTCCCCACGCTGGAAGGAAAAGCAAGAATAAAAATTGAGCCCGGCACCCAATCCAGTAAAGTGTTGCGTTTGAAAGGAAAAGGTTTACCTTCGGTCAACGCCTATGGTCGTGGCGATTTGCTGGTAAATATAAATGTATGGACACCCCAGGATATCAGCAAGGAAGAAAAGCAAATCCTGGAAAAACTGGCAAAATCAGAAAGCTTCATTCCCAAACCCCAGAAAAATGACAAAAGCTTTTTTGAAAGAATGAAGGACTACTTCCAGTAAAAACAGTTTTTACTGGCTTGCACCATTTACGCGTGCCCATTTTAAGGCAAAATATCGAATCATAACTGCAAATTTAAGAACATGCCCATGCAATACATATTCCAGGCGGAGGAGGTTTCAAAAAAGTATGACAAGCATCAGGCTTTGACGAATGTTTCCATTGAAGTGCCTCAAAGCGGAATATTTGGTTTGCTGGGGCCCAACGGAGCAGGAAAAACAACCCTCATTCGGATTATTAACCAGATAATTGCCCCCGACAGGGGCAATTTACTTTTTAACGGGCAGAAGCTAAACCCCGGACACATAAAAGAAATCGGATACCTTCCCGAAGAAAGAGGATTGTACAAAAAAATGAAAGTGGGCGAACAGGCCATGTATCTTGCCCGGCTAAAGGATGTAAAACACAGTGATGCCAAGGTATTGCTCAGGCAATGGTTTGAAAAATTTGACCTCATGCCATGGTGGGACAAAAAAGTGGAAGAGCTGTCAAAAGGGATGCAGCAAAAAGTTCAGTTCATAGTAACAGTTTTGCATCGTCCCCGACTTTTAATCTTTGATGAACCCTTCAGCGGCTTCGACCCTATCAATATCAATTTGCTGAAAGACGAAATTCTCAACCTTAAGAACCAGGGTACAAGCATTATCTTCTCTACCCACAACATGAGTTCTGTAGAAGAATTGTGCGACCATATAGCCCTTATCAATAAGTCAGAAAAAATACTTGATGGCAAGGTAGAGGACATTCGAAAATCCCATTCTTCCCAAATCTTTTCACTGAGCATCAACAACCAGAATGGGGAAACAGCGAAATTATTTGAACCGGTAGCAGAACTGCTTGAAGAGAAAACCCGGAAAGACGGTCTCAAAGACATCAGGGTTAAACTCAGAGAAAAGGTTTCTGCCAATGATTTAATCCGGCACATTCTACCCTATGCTGACCTGCACAGTTTCCATGAGGAGCTTCCCACTATGAATGATGTCTTTATAAAAACCGTGACCGGCAAATATCCGCAGGAACGAAATACAACACTCAACCAACACACATTGACCGATCAGGTAAATAATTCCAATTCATAAACAGGCTATTTGGGGATGAACAAAACTTTCACCATACTAAAAAGAGAATACCTGAGCAGGGTAAAAAAGAAATCATTCATAGTAATGACTATTCTTGGGCCAATTCTGATGGCAGCATTACTGGTCGTGCCGGTATTTATCGCACAGGTTTCTGATTCCGTTTACGAAGTGGCCATTGTTGACGACACGCAACTGTTCTACACAGAATTTGCCGATGCCAACAACGTGGAATTTATTGATTTAAATGTTGATATCGATCTGGCCATTGAGCTTTTAAAGGAAGAAAAATTTGACGCCATATTGCACATCCCCACCACGGCCTTTCATGCTCCTTCCACTTTGCGGCTATTCAGCCAGAAAGCCATCAATATGAATGCAAAGCTTTATATTGAGAGTATACTCAAAAACGAGTTTGAGAGCATGAAAATGGCAACAGCGGGAATTGACGCAGAAGTATTGCGTGCCACCGAAACAAAAATCAGCATTCAGGCTATCCGGCTGCTTCGTGACGGCCACGAACAAACCGACTACCCCGAAGTGAGTATGGCAGTAGGTATTTTCAGCGGCATTCTTATCTATTTCTTTGTTTTTCTGTTTGGTTCGCAGGTTATGAGAGGGGTAATGGAAGAAAAGACCAGCCGCATAGTTGAAATCATTGTATCCTCTGTAAAACCCTTTCAGTTGATGATGGGGAAAATACTGGGAATTGCACTGGTAGGACTTACACAATTCAGCATATGGATTATTCTCACCTTCGCCATTGTTAGCGGGGTAAGCATAGCTATGCCTGAAACGTTTCGGTTTACCCCCCAGGAACAGATATATGTTACGGGTTCACAATCTTTAAACCCTGCTGAATTGCAGGCAAGAATGCAAGAGGTGCAGCAACATAACACAGCTGCCGGCCAGGTAATGGAGTCACTCAACGCCATCAACTTCACGGTTATGATTTTCAGCTTCATTTTCTATTTTCTGGGAGGCTACCTTCTTTATGCTGCCCTTTTTGCCGCCGTTGGCGCTGCAGTAGACAATGAAGCAGATACACAACAGTTTATGCTACCCATTACCATTCCAATGATCTTTTCCATTGTAATGGCACAAATGGTGATGAACAATCCCTTTGGTCCGGTGGCCTATTGGCTGTCAATTATTCCGTTTACTTCCCCCATTATCATGATGGTAAGAATTCCATTCGGAGTTCCCACCAGTGATATAATAATCTCAGCTGTGTTGCTTATTGCCGGATTTCTGGCTACAACCTGGATTGCAGCAAGAATTTACCGAACCGGCATATTGATGTATGGTAAGAAAATATCATACAAAGAAATCTGGAATTGGCTAAGGTATAACAGATAATACCCTAATTCATTTATCAGTACTGCATAACTGCAGGAATATACTTTTTAATATCATTTTCATCCGTTGGTTTCTTATCTTTGTAACAGCCACCCGGACAAATTAAACAGAAAACTATCCCCATGATAGCAGCGATAATTGATTGTGGAACGAATACCTTTAACCTTTTAATTTCCGAATTTCAACCAGGCGGGCAACACCGTATTATTCTCAACACCAAAAAGAGTGTGAAGCTCGGAGAAGGAGGACTCAAAGACAATAAGATTGCTCCTGAAGCTTTTCAGCGAGGTGTCAGGGTTTTTCTTGAAATGGTGCAAGCTGCCAAGAAACATAAAGTTGATGCTATACAAGCCTTTGCAACCTCGGCAGTTCGCAGCAGCCAGAACGGACCTGATTTTGTGAAAAAGATTCTTGATAAAACCGGAGTCATGATACAGGTTCTCAATGGAGATACCGAAGCCCAGTATATTTTCAAAGGAGTTAACCTGGCTATTGAAGACCTTGACGAACCCTCTCTGATTATGGATATTGGAGGTGGTAGTACAGAGTTTATCATCGCAGAAGAACAACAGGTAGTATGGAAAAAGAGTTTTGATTTGGGTGCTGCAAGATTATTGCAGGAATTCAAACCTGCGGATCCTGTTACTGAGGAAAACATCGAGAGCATTATAATGCATTTTAAAGAAATGCTTCAACCCCTTGCCAGTCATTTAAAAAAGAATCCTGTAAAAAATCTCATTGGATGCTCGGGTTCTTTCGAATCGCTGGCAGATATGATACTTGCACAAAAACCGGATAGTACACCCTATGATAAAATCTATGCTTTTGATAATGCTGACTTCAAAAGTATTTATAAAACGTTGCTGGCCAGCTCCGAATCGGAAAGAAAAGCGATGCCCGGCCTGGTAGAATACAGAATAGATACCATCGTTTACGCCAGTATTTTTATACGTTACATCAAGAAAAGGTTTAAAATTGACCAGATGTACTACTCTTCCTATGCTCTTAAAGAAGGAGTGCTGGCAGACTTTATCCACAGCAAAACAACCCTTTAATAACCTCCAAACAAACAATCTATGCCCAGGATTTTGGTAATTGACGACGAAAGAAGTATTCGCAACACCCTCAAGGATATTCTTGAATACGAAAAGTATGAAGTAGATCTGGCCGAGGATGGATTTGAAGGCCTTGAGAAAGCTGCCCAGACCAAATACGATGTAATCCTTTGCGATATAAAAATGCCCAGGATGGACGGGATGGAGGTATTGGAAAAAATACTGGAACAAAATCCCGATCATACTGTAGTGATGATCTCCGGACACGGAAACATAGAAACAGCCGTGGAGGCAATAAAAAAAGGAGCCTATGACTTTATATCAAAGCCTCCGGATATCAACCGGATGCTTATTACCATCAGAAATGCACTGGATAAAACGGAGCTGGTAACAGAAACAAAAGTGCTTAAGCGTAAAGTAAGCAAAACTTACGA
Organism: Sphingobacteriia bacterium; assembly: GCA_011390575.1. GTDB lineage: Bacteria > Bacteroidota > Bacteroidia > Bacteroidales > UBA7960 > SKVR01. The sequence continues at coordinate 16,407 of JAABSE010000001.1, read as the reverse complement.
TATGATTGGTGAATCAGAAGCCATCAACCAAATCAAGTCAATGATTGAACGGGTGGCCCCCACTGATGCCCGCATTTTTATAACCGGCCCCAACGGTACGGGGAAAGAGCTTGTTGCCAGATGGCTCCACGAATTGAGCAACCGCTCCAAAGGGCCTTTTGTGGAAGTAAATTGTGCTGCCATTCCTTCCGAACTTATTGAAAGCGAACTGTTTGGACATGAAAAAGGTTCTTTCACCTCAGCCATCAAGCAAAAGAAAGGCAACTTTGAACTGGCCAGCGGAGGAACATTGTTTTTGGATGAAATCGGCGATATGAGCCTTGCTGCGCAAGCCAAAGTACTCAGGGCATTGCAGGAAAGCAAAATAACAAGGGTGGGTGGTGAAAAAGAAATTTCAGTAGATGTAAGAGTGGTGGCTGCCACCAATAAAGATATCCAGAAAGAAATCGAAGCAGGAAATTTCAGGGAAGACCTGTATCACAGGCTCAGTGTGATTCTGATCAAAGTACCTTCACTTAATGAACGGGAAAAAGACATCCCTGTGCTGGCCAACTATTTTCTGGATCTCATCATTTCAGAGCATGGCATGCCCCGAAAAGCTTTTGAGAAGAATGCTCTTGATTCACTGCAAAAAATAAACTGGACAGGGAATATCCGCGAGTTGCGAAATGTTGTAGAACGGCTGGCTATACTCTGTGATAAAACCATAACAGCAGAAGATGTCAAAACCTTTGCTCAACCCCTGAGTGCAGTACGGAAAGGTTAAAAGTCCGGACTTAACGGCATTATCGATTATCAACAGGCTGTTTTCGAAGCGATCCTTTCAGTCGGAAAGGGTTAAAAAACGAAACCAATCTTGACGCTGTTCATAAAGTAATGGTCATAGTTTTCATCCTTTTTCACCCCATCCAGGTAATGAAAGATGGTATTTCGCCATCCCAGTTCATAGCCCAATCGAAGGTTCTGGGTTAATTTAACAGAAAATCCTCCACCAAAGGGTATTACAGGTTGCACCTGGCTGTAATCAACCTGGGTAGAGATCAGTCTGTCGTTTTGGTCGTAAATGCTGGCATCACTAAAGAATATGCCGATACCCACAAAACCGTACAAATCAAAAGGACTTCTTGAGAGTGCAGGTAAGCGGAATTCTGTATTGGCAAAAAACTCAAATATATCATTATTGAATCTCAAAATCTCACTTCCTTCGGGTACAAACTCCCTCTCGGCTTTCAGATTGGCAAAATTCATCCCCAGGTTCATGGCGAACCAGTCATTCATAATGTACCGCCCGAACAAGCCTCCTGATAAACTATAATTTGAAATTTGATACTCAGCAAAATCCCCGATGGGTACACCCTTGTTTCCTCCGATGTCAGAAACAGCATGAGAAGTTCCAAGCGTAAGTCCCAGTTCCCATATCCCGGAAGACTGGTGTTGATCGCGCAAAGATTTGTGCAATGCGGGCTTGGGATTGTTTTTTACCGCCGTTGGATCGGTAGATTGGTTTGAGCCGGATCCACCCTTGAAAGTATCTGGATTTTGGCTGTTACTCGAAGGAGGAGAATATCTTTTGGGTCGACTGCTGCTGTGCCTTGGCGAGCGACTGTTTTTTTGCGACCTTGATTTATTGCTGATTCCGAATAACCGGCGAAAAAAATTATCCTGTTCCGAGAATGAATGAAAAGTTAAATTTTTAAGAGAATTTTCCCCGGAAATTTCTGATTCAGAATTCATCTGATATTCGGAGGATGCTTTGGCCGGGAATACAGTTAGCAAAGCAATCACAGAAACAAAAATGAACGGACAGAATGTTTTTTTGCGAACATGATTTGACATGGTGATTTTGTTTTGGTTTGTCGAATGTTGGGATTGTTTTGTTTTCGGGTTCAAATATAACCAAAAAAAACATTCCTGCCGATAAAATCGTTCCATGCCGAAAAGTATACCTCCCGGAAGTCTCAAGATGGGGAGGGAGTTCGAAAAGCGCTGCTGAATCAAACAGTTGTCTGCACATCCAAATGCAGACCAGATAAACTATCGCTGCGATAGTCCCCCGTTCAGAAATCAGAATAATTATTTACCAGCGTCTGCGGGTTGATTCAATGAAATACGATACTTTCACTGAGTTAAAATAGTAACTATCGCTACCTCTGCTCCAGGGTCTTGTAAAACCATCCAGGTAATCAAAAAATGTTTTTCTCCATCCCACTTCATAGCCAATTTTCACGTTCCTGCTAATGGCATAGTTAAATCCTATTCCCATAGGAATTGCAGGCTGAAAGGTGCTGAATTCATCTTCGGTAAAGTCGTGGGGTGGTGGATCAGGTACTGTTAGGTTGGGGTTGTGGTAAAAAGCTGCAAGGCCAATAAAACCATAAATATCGATGGGAAAATTAAAGGAGCTTGTAGGAACAAAAACTTCGTAATTAACAGCAAATTCTATAACATTGTTATCAAAGTAGAACCCTCTGGTTCTGCCGGCAATGGAGTCTGCTCCATGCACTCTGCCATAATTCAGCGACGCTTTGACGGCAAACAAGGGATGAAATCTGTAACGTCCAAATGCCCCTAAGTTGATACTGGTAGTGCTCCACTGAGTATTCAGGAAAGAAGGCCTGCGATCTATGGATGTTCCACTTACATCGGTAAGAGAATGAGAAGTACCAATGTTACCACCTATTTCCCAACCCAAATCACGCAGGGCGAGAGATCGTCTTGAAGGTCGAAGCGGGCGGCGTGTACCACCCGGAGGCCGCGACTGACTGGGAGGCTGAAAAGATGATCGGCTGCTGAAAACAGGTGACCTGCTCTGACCCTCACTCTCGAATGGAATCAGTAGTAGCAAAAATAAACCGAAACAAAGGAAAAGGAATGACTTCATCAGTATTATTTTTCGTTTTAACTATTAATCTAATATTATCAGATAACAAATATACCTCTTTTTCCAAAGCTATAACGAGTAAAAATACGGAAAATACTGTAACAGAAATCCTTTAAAATCTGAATTGGTCTTTAATAACGAAAAAATTCGGGCAATAATGTGCATTTGCATTAAACATTATCTTATGGAATCTTTTTCACAATACTAAAGGCTTTTTTACTATCTTGTGAACAGTTTTAAACCGATAAACAGCGCATTTGATCATATGGAAAAACGAGATACAACCATCAGCCCTTTCAAAATAATGATAGTGGACGATGACCCATTGGTAGTTAAGGCACTGGAAAAGATATTGTTCAAAAAAAATTATCTTTTTTTTAGTGTGAACTCCGGAGAAGAAGCTCTGGAGATGATAAAAGAGATCGAACCTGATATGATTCTGCTGGATGTTTTTATGCAGGGGTTAACGGGATTTGAGGTATGCAGTGAATTAAACAAAAGAGGTATCACAAAAAAAATACCCGTAATATTTCTCACCAGCAACGACCAAACCAGTGAGGTTATCAAAGGGTTTACAAACGGAGCTGTTGATTATATCATTAAACCTTTTAACGCTGAAGAATTGCTGGCAAGAGTGCAAACCCATCTGGAACTCAAAAAAGCAAGGGAGGAGATCAAATTGATGAACCTCATCAAAACCAGGTTTTTCTCCATTATGACCAACGATATTAAGGATGCACTTACGGGAGTAAAAGGAGTGGCTGAATTTCTCCATGATGAACTGAAGAACGATTCCTTTGACATTGAGGAAATTAAAAAACTTTCCGACCTTCTATTGGCCGACAGCACTGAGCTGTACCAGTTTGTTACCGGACTCATTAAATGGGAACACATTGAAACAGAAATTTCACTCCCTACCCTTGTTCCTTTCAACGCAGAGAAATTGCTCGATGACCTGATACATGAAATGGATCCGGTATTGAAAGAAAAAAGTATACTCATAAATAAACACCTGCCCAACAAACACATCCTTTATACCAGCAAGGCAATAGTAAAGGACATTGTGGCAGAATTGCTTAAAAATGCAGTGAAATATTCATACGAAGGCGGACGCATTAACATTACGTTTGAAAAGGAGAAAAACCTGAATATAATAAAGGTGGAAGACGAAGGGGTCGGCATGGATAAAGAAGTGGCTGAACATGTATTCAGGCTCGATACTCCACATCCTAAAACCATTGGAACAAAAAATGAAAAAGGGATAGGGCTTGGGCTGGTGATTTGTTATGCCCAGGTTCGTAAACTCAATGGAAACATCAGCATAAGTTCTGAAAAGCTCAAAGGCGCGAAAGTAACCGTTACACTTCCCGATTTGGAATGACTATTGATAACAGTTAAACTGATGAATTCGAAAGTTACCGGATTATTTAATTCTACAGAATAAGTATTCCTGTCTGTTGGAAATGAATTACCCGCAAAAACAGGATTACCAAACCATTAAAAACAAAACAGTATGAAAGTGTCGTTAAGAAGATTAACCATGTTTTTAATTCTGGCTGCAGTAATGCTTGCATGCAGCCCCAAAGGAAACAAATCGATTCAAAAAACTGCAACAATGACAGAAACCAGTATAGCAGAAAACAATAATAATTTTGCTTTTGATATATTTAATAAAATAAATACAGGTAAAGAACCCAACGTTGTTATTTCCCCTTTTAGTATTTCTACTGCACTGGCCATGACCTATGCCGGAGCTTCAGGCGAAACAGCAGAGCAAATGGCCCGAACATTACACTTCCATGCCGATCAGAATGCGTTCCATCCTTCGTTCAGCAACTGGATGAAATCGATTGAGGCAAAAGGAAGTGAAGGCGACAGACTGGAGATTGCCAATTCGCTCTGGCCCCAGGATGACTATCATTTCCTTGAATCTTATTTTGAGATACTGGAACAATTTTATAGCTCAGCGCTGTATGAAGTAGATTATACTGGTGACAGGGAGGCAATCAGACAAAGAATCAATCAATGGGTAATGGACAATACCAACGACCTTATCAAAGACCTCATTAAGCCGGGAGTATTGATTGAAGATACGAGACTTGTACTGGTCAACGCCATTTATTTTCTCTCTCAGTGGGAAATTGCCTTTGACGAGAAGGGGACACACTCCAATACTTTCTTCCTTTCGCCCGGCAGCCGAAAAGACGTTTCCTTTATGTTTATGAAGGATACGCTGTCCTATTATGAGGATAAAAATCTGCAGATGCTGGAACTGGAATATGAAGGGGGTGATTTTTCAATGGTGATAGTATTGCCCGCTGAAGGGCTGGAAGCTGACCGCCTCATGTCAGATTTCGATGCTGCTGCTTTCGCAGATTTAACGCAATCAACCCAAAAACAGGAAGTGGAAGTGTATCTGCCTTCTTTTAAGATTCGATCCTCTTTCGATCTTGAACAAACCATGTCCGAAATGGGGATGCCATTAGCCTTCAGCAACAAGGCTGACTTTAGTCACATGACCGGAAAGCAGGATTTGAAAATTGACAAAATCATTCATCAGGCTTTTATTGATGTAAATGAAGCAGGCACTGAAGCAGCCGCCTCTACCGCCGTTGTAGTCATAAGAAAGTCGGCCGCCGTGGGCGATCAACCTACCGTTTTCAGGGCCAACCGTCCGTTTCTTTACTTTATTAAAGAAAACAAAAACAATTCTATTCTCTTCATGGGCAAGACAGGCGATCCCTCTCTATAAAAGAAAGAGCTTTCATTTTACATTACCGTAAGGTTTATAAAGTTGCGGCAACTGAAGCACTCTGTTTCCTTGTCGTTTGAACCAACAATCAAAAGCCTGTCGCCGGCATGATCTTTTACCAGTTGCTGATACCATGCAATTGACTGCGCATCAAGGTTAGAACAAGGCTCATCAAGGATTACAAGGGGGTTATTGCTCATAAGAGCCAGAACAAGTTTTACCCTTTGTTTCATCCCTGACGAATAATACCTCAGGGGCTTATCGGCACTGTTTGCCAGGCCTGTAAGTTCCGCCACAGAATCTACAGTGTTATTGCCAATAAAACTTCTGAATTTATTGTGGAAAGTGAGTATTTCCAACAGGGAAAACTCTTCAATCAATTCGAGGTGAGGAGAAGCAATACCGGTATAACGAAAGATATCGGAGCTGCTAATCTCCTTCCCTGAATTCCATCGTATGGTGCCTTCGCTTGGGCTTAAATAGCCCGAGAGTATTTTCAGCAGGGTGGATTTCCCTGAACCATTATTGCCTAAAATTCCCCAATGGGCAGGACCTGTTAATTCCTGGTTGAGATTCCGGAAAATCCAGTGATAATTGTATTTCTTGCCGGTATTATCGAGGGTTATTTTCAAATTATGAATCCGGTTTTTTGATTGAGACAAGAAGACAATTTACAAAAGATAAAAGCTTTATTCCTTGTTAAAGGTATAGCCTTTCATGATTCCCCGGCTTGAACCGGTAATAAAAGAGATAATCTCATCACGTTCGGGTGTGGCAGGCATTTCCGTTTCAATCACAGCAACAGCCCTGCTTACATTGAGTTTGCGCAGGTAAATAATCCTGTAAATTTCCTGAATTTCATTGATTTTTTCGGAAGAAAATCCTCTTCGGCGCAAACCAATCGAATTTATTCCCACAAAGGAAAGCGGATCACGGGCAGCTTTGGTAAAAGGAGGAACATCTTTACGCACCAGCGAGCCCCCCGATATCATAACATGGGGTCCGATATTTACAAACTGATGCACAGCCGATAAGCCACCAATAATGGCAAAATCCTGAATGGTAATGTGCCCGGCAAGGGTGGCGGCATTGGCAAGAATACAATTATTACCCACAATACAGTCATGTGCAATATGCACATAGGCCATTAAAAGGCAATTATCGCCAATAGTAGTTTTGTAATTGGCTTTTGTACCTCTGTTGATGGTAACAAACTCCCTGATGGTTGTATTATTCCCTATCTCCACAGTGGTTTCTTCTCCATCATATTTTAAATCCTGGGGGATTGCAGAAATAACTGCGCCGGGAAATATTTTACAATTTTTTCCTATTCTTGCACCTTCCATAATCGTGACGTTGGACCCAATCCAGGTTCCTTCTCCTATTTCTACATTTTTATGGATGGTTACAAAAGGTTCAATGACCACATTACGGGCGATTTTTGCTTGTGGATGAACGTAGGCTAAAGGTTGATTCATCAGATTTTTTTTTAATAATTGGTTAGATGTAACTTGCATAAATAACCGTATTCAATCATTTTTTTTGAGCGCTGTGCTCATGCAAGTTTCATCAGAATAATATTTGTTTAAAAATAAGTTAGATGCCTGTCACCGCATAAACGGGAGGAACTTGTATTAATATATATGTTTTCACTTCCTTTAAAAGCGCGAACCGCATATGCAGGGGATATTATAAGTTGTGTTTTTTCACAATCTGAGCCATTAATTCGGATTCCAGCACCACTTTGGAACCCACATAGCCAATACACCGCATATGACAAATACCTCTTCTTACCGGCGATATAAGGCTGCATTTCAATATAAGAGTATCACCGGGAATAACTTTTTGTTTAAATTTTACATTGTCAATCTTCAGGAAATAGGTACTGTAGTTTTCAGGGTCTTCGACCGTTGACAGGATAAGAATGCCTCCTGTTTGTGCCATGGCTTCAATCTGCAATACACCGGGCATAACAGGTTCGTTTGGAAAATGCCCGGAAAAGAAGGATTCGTTCATGGTCACATTCTTAATGCCTACCACATGAGATTCGCTGATTTCAATAATTTTATCCACCAGCAAAAACGGATACCTGTGTGGCAGCATAGCTTTGATATCATTGATATCGAATACAGGTTTCTGATCAGGATGATAAACCGGAATTTGCTGTTCGGCCAGTTTCTTTTTGATAAGCTTCTTAATGTGTTTTGCAAACTTAACATTGGAAGCATGTCCCGGTTTGGTGGCCACAATGTGCCCTTTAATTCTTTTTCCTGCCAGGGTTAAATCACCTACAACATCCAGCAATTTATGCCTTGCGGGCTCATTGGCAAAATAAGGTTCGAGATTATTCAGGATTCCTTCTGTTTTCACCTCAACCGAGGGTTTGTTAAACAATTTGGCGAGCCTGTCCAGTTCAGGTTGTTCCACGGGACGGTCTACAAATACGATGGCATTGCTCAAATCTCCCCCTTTGATGAGATTGTTGGAAAGCAGAAATTCCAATTCGTGCAAAAACACAAACGTACGACAGGGAGCAATATCGTCTTTAAATTGTGTGATATCATCAAGTGTGGCATATTGAGATCCCAGTACCTTTGAATTAAAATCTATCATGCATGATAAACGATACTTATCCGCAGGAATGGCAATAAACTCACAATCTTTTTCTTCATCATAAAACCGGGCGGTTTCCTGTATTTCAAAATACTGACGGGGGGCTTCCTGTTGCTGTATTCCGGCTTTTTCGAGCGCTTCTACATAAAATTTACTGCTTCCATCCATAATGGGCATCTCTTCGCAGTCTACCTCCACAATAATATTATCAACATCCATACCGGTTACTGCTGCCAGCACATGCTCTACCGTTAACAGCCTGATTCCCTCCTTTTCAATAGTTGTACCTCTTGAGGTATCAACTACATAATCTGCATCTGCCTCAATAAAAACTTCATCCTGCAAATCGGTCCTGAGAAACCGGATACCGGAATCCTCCGGGGCCGGCTTGAAACTTAAAGTAACCATCTGTCCTGTATGAAGACCAACGCCCGATACAGTCACCGGTGCGAGGATAGTTTTCTGTTTTTCTATCATAATTGAAGTCTGTTATTAGTTTTCTTCAAAATATTTATCAATCTGGTAAAAAAAATATTTTCCCCCGAATGCCCATCCGGGGTGAAAAATCCTGCAAAGATATAAATTTATTTTTTCAGGCTGTTATGCGTCTTTGCCGATTAGATTATCAACTTGTTTTTCCAGGTCATCTATTCGCTTCACCAGTTTTTCAAGATTCCTGAAATGAATATATGCTTTAATATACTTATCGTGATCAAATGCCGGGGCACCCATGATAATTTTGCCCTTCTTTACCCCGGAAGATAAGCCTGACTGGGCAGCAATTTTCACTTCATCGCCCACGGAAATATGGCCGCTGATTCCTACCTGTCCCCCGATCATACAGTTTTTGCCAACCTTACTTGAACCGGCAATCCCGGTTTGGGCAGCTATTACAGTATTTTCGCCTACAACAACATTATGGGCAACTTGTATGAGATTATCAAGTTTCACCCCTTTCTGAATCACAGTAGACCCCATTGTAGCTCTGTCAATGGTAGTATTGGCACCTATTTCCACATGATCTTCCAGAATGACATTTCCAATCTGGGCAATTTTCATATAATTATTATCACTCTGGGGAGCAAACCCGAATCCATCAGCACCAATTACAGCGCCTGAATGGATGGTGCAATCCTGTCCGATTATGCATTGGTCGTATACCTTAACTCCGGCATAGAGTGTACTGTTATCTTTAATAACCGTATTATCACCAATGTAGCAGTGGGGGTAAATTTTAACATTATCTCCCAGGAATACATTTTCTCCGATAACAGCAAATTCACCGATGTAGATATCTTTACCGGTTTTGGCGCTCTCCGGTACCGAAGCCAGCGATGAAATACCTTGTTTTTGGGGTAAGCTCTTCTTGTAGAGGCTGAGCAAACCGGCCAGCGCATTATAGGCATTATCTACTTTTACCAGGGTACACCGAAGTGGAATTTCCGGCCGGAAATCCTTGTTTACAAGCACAATACTGGCGTTTGTTTTGTATATCCAGGGAGTATAAGCGGGGTTGGCCAGAAAGGATAAACTTCCACCCTGGGCCTCTTCAATTTTTGATACGGTATGAACTTTTACGTCCGGATCACCCTCTATTTCACCCTTCAGGTAATCTGCTATTTGCCTGGCTGTGAATTCCATCAATTGATTATGTTTTAGTTAAAGAATAATTGTAACTTGCAGAGCAGAGCGCCCTTCAATAGCTGTTTAAAATTAGTTATTTTGAAGATAACTCCCACACTTCTTTGGGATAGCAAATGTAATACTTCTTAACGGGATTGGACAAGACCCGGATGTTAAGCTGATCCGAAATTTCTGCCATATCGCTTATTTGTCCGTTTTTCTGCATGATCCAGATATTTCCAACCCCCGGATCGTAGGCATTATTTTCGGTATGTCCCTCCAGCACAAAATACTTCACATCTTCAGCACTGAGCTTTAATACATGAGCTGTCTTTTCACGGATTTCTTCTACCCATTGCGGATCAAATGTTTCTTTCTGGATTTCTATTTTAAACAACTTGCGGGCCACCAGTCTTTTGCACAATTCAGCAAGTACTTTATCAGCGTATCCTGTCCAAACCTTGATAGAAGTAAAAACATCGAAATCATCCAGTAAAGCAAAATCTTCCAGTAGTTTCTTATCGTTGTAAAAATCCTGCAGTGAGCACGAATGGATTAAAAATCTTTTAAAAGGAGGTGTAGCAAACAAATCGTGTCCGTTTCGGGCCAGCTCACGTGCTCTTTGCAAAATGGTAATGAGCAATCTTTCAGCTGAAATCACCGTTTTATGAAGATACACCTGCCAATACATTAACCTGCGGGCGATAACAAATTTTTCAAGCGAATAAATACCCTTTTCATCGGTTACCAGTCTATCGTCAGCCACATTGAGCGTTTTGATAATACGGTCATAGCTTACTACCCCTTCTGATACACCGGTAAAGAAACTATCGCGGTTGAGATAATCCAGGCGATCCATATCGAGTTGACCGCTTACCAACTGATGAAGGTATTTTTTGGGATACCGGTTGCGGAAAATCTCCATCGCCATACCAATTCCTTCAGGTTGCAAATGCCTGAGACGCTCCATAAATAAAAAGGAAAGTTGTTCATGATCCAGTCCATCTACCAGGGTATGTTCCAGTGCATGCGAGAAAGGTCCGTGCCCAATATCGTGAAGAAGAATGGCTAAAAGCACTGCTTTGCTTTCTTCGGGGGTTATATCATGTCCCTTGGTTTTTAATACCTCAAGAGCCTGGCTCATAAGGTACATGGCGCCCAGGGCATGATGAAAACGGGTATGCAAAGCTCCGGGATAAACCAGGTGCGACAAGCCCAATTGCTTAATTCTTCTGAGGCGCTGAAAATAAGGATGTTCTAAAACATCAAACAGCTCTGCATCCGGTATATTGATAAATCCATATACCGGATCATTAAATATCTTAAGTTTATTCCTGCTCAGTTCACTCATACACTCACTTCTTCGCTCTCTGCACCCATAAATCCAAATTGGGATTACAAACCTACATATTTTTATTGTCTCATGATGAAAACATTTACAAAAAAACCTTTTTTCAGGGTAAATCGCATTTGTACTTCTAAGAAAAATTCATATTTTATCCTTACTTTTGTTAGGATAAGCAAAGTTAAAAAAGACACGGAAGAACATAAATAAGAAGAAATTTTTACACCAACTTGCAAATACACTAATACAAGCTGAGCGATGGTAATACTATTGACACATGCGCGGATGCTCATAATTGGCCCGGGCTGAAATGGTCAGGACAACTTAAACCGGCAATTTATCCGCTTTTTGCGGTTGATTCATCAGACCGGATAAATCAAATTATAAATAGATAAAAATGGTTTTTCAGCACAAGTTTAATACGATGTTCTATGGACAGAAGAAAGCAATAAAACGCCAATTCACCGTTTACATAGTGATGTTTTAACAATGGGTGAAATCACTTTTCACCCTCGTTTCTGACAAGCATCTAATTTCACTATTGCAATCAATTTTCAGGTATTAAACTTAAAACAATTTACATATGAGTGTTAGAATTTTATGGGCTGATGACGAGATAGAGCTACTGAAACCACATATTATATTTCTTGAACAAAAAGGTTACCAGGTTTCAACGGCACAAAGTGGAGATGAAGCGCTGGATCTGGTATTAAGCAACAACTTCGATATTGTTTTCCTCGACGAGAATATGCCCGGTCTCACAGGTCTGGAAACCCTGAGTAAAATCAAGGGGAAACAACCCCGGTTGCCGGTGGTGATGATTACCAAAAGCGAAGAGGAGTCGATCATGAACGAAGCAATTGGCAGTAACATTTCCGATTACCTCATAAAACCCGTAAACCCAAACCAGATTCTTCTTTCCATTAAAAAGAACCTGGACAATAAAAAGCTGATGAGTGAAAAAACCACCATGGGTTATCAGCAGGAGTTCAGGCACATCAGCATGGAAATAAGTGACAGGCCTGATTTGGAGTCCTGGGAAGAGATATACCGCAAGATAATATACTGGGAGCTTGAGCTGGACAAATCGCAGGATGACGGGTTGAGTGAAATTTTCAAGATGCAGAAGTCTGAAGCCAATACGGTCTTTTGCAAGTTTGTTATGAACAACTACCGCGACTGGCTTAGCGGGAAGGCTGACGAAAAGCCCATGCTTTCTCACATCGCCATGAAAGAGAAAGTTTTCCCCCTGTTGAAAGATGATCAGAAGTTCTTCCTTATCGTTGTCGACAACCTGCGTTTTGACCAATGGAAAATACTGCAACCCGTTATTGAAAATTACTATCGTGTAGAGCAGGAAGATTTGATTTACAGTATTTTGCCCACCGCAACACAATATGCACGCAATGCATTTTTCAGTGGGTTATTACCTTCGGAAATAGAAAAGCGTTTTCCGCAATACTGGGTAGGAGAAGGAGATGAAGGAACCCGCAACCAGTTTGAGTCAGAGCTTTTCGCTGAACAACTCAAGCGGTTAGGTTTGCAAATCCCCTTCAACTACCACAAAATTCTCAATCTCAATGCCGGTAAGAAAATGCTGGAAAACCTAAGCAATTATACCGACAAAAAACTCAACATCCTGGTTTACAACTTTGTGGACATGCTCTCTCACGCCCGCACCGACATGGAAGTAATCAAGGAACTGGCCGATGATGAAGCGGCTTACCGCTCACTTACCCTTTCATGGTTTGAACATTCTCCCTTACTTGATATCATCAGAATTTTACAGGAGAAAAAAATCAATATCATTCTCACCACCGATCACGGTTCTATAAAAGTATCGCATCCCACCCGCGTAACCGGAGATAAAAACACCAATACCAATCTGCGGTACAAAACCGGCAAAAACCTTCAGTACAATGCCGGCGAGGTATTTGAAGTAAGGCAGCCTCAGGACATTTATCTGCCACGTACAAACATAAGCTCAAGTTACATTTTCGCCCGGGAAGACAACTTTTTTGCCTATCCCAACAATTTCAACTATTATGTAAATTATTATAAAAACACCTTTCAGCACGGAGGAGTCTCCATGGAAGAAATGCTTCTCCCGTTTGTTTACCTGAAAGCACGCTAAAACAATTATAAATCCCGAAATGGAAGTTAATAAAGATTTTACTGAAGACCAGCTTGCAAGTATTGCTGAAATGATTGTAAAGGACAATCCCCGGGCAAAAATTCTTGCTTTTTACGGGAAAATGGGTGTAGGGAAGACTACACTTATCAAAGCAATTTGTGAATACTTCAACGTTACAGATATAGTTGGAAGTCCAACCTTCTCCATTGTAAATCAGTACCTGTCGGAAAACGGAAATTCATTCTATCACTTTGATTTCTATCGTCTCAAAAAGATTGAAGAAGCCTTCGACATTGGCTACGAAGATTATTTTTACAGTGGCAATTACTGTTTTATCGAATGGCCGGAAAAGATAGAGACCCTGCTTCCCGAGGATTGTATAAAGATTTATCTTGAAGAGCAGGATGGATTGCGCAACATCAGGTACGAAAAACAAATATAATTCTAACAGCCCCCAGCTATGCATACCAAAGGTCCGGAGTACATGTTCTTCAGTTCAACAGGAAAACTTCTTCCCCAGGAAGAAACCCTCGAAGTAAGAAACAGAAAAAACAGCCTTTTGATAGGAATACCCAAAGAAATCACATTCCAGGAAAATCGTGTACCCCTTGCACCCGAAGCAGTGGCGCTGCTTTGCCAGAATGGCCACAGGGTTATGATTGAAAAAGGAGCAGGAATCAATGCCCATTTCCCCGACAGTGAATACAGTGAAGCCGGAGCAGAAGTAGTATATGAAACGGCAGAAGTATACAAAGCGGATATTATCATTAAAATATCTCCCTTAACACCGGAAGAGATCAAATACCTGAAACCCGGGCAAACGCTCATGTCAACCTTAACCCTCCCGGTTCAGTCAGCGGCGTATTTTAAAGCCCTGATGGATAAAAAGGTCAATGCCATTGCTTTTGAGCTTATCAAGGACAAAACCAATACGTTTCCTTTGGTGAGAAGTATGAGTGAGATTGCCGGCAATACATCCATACTTATTGCAGCCGAATACCTTTGCCAGAAGAAATACGGCAAAGGAAGGATGTTTGGAGGTTTTTCAGGGATTACCCCTACCGAGGTAGTCATTCTGGGTGCCGGTACAGTGGGTGAATTTGCTGTAAGGGCCGCCATGGGGCTGGGTGCAATGGTAAAGGTTTTTGATAACTCGGTTTACAAGCTCCGCCGGCTTCAGAACAACCTCAATACCCGCATCTTTACAAGCATCCTGCAACCTAAAGTACTTGCCAAGGCCCTCCGGACTGCCGATGTGGTTATCGGGGCCATCCATTCTCCTTACGGACATTCACCGGTAGTAGTGAGCGAAGATATGGTTTCGCAGATGAAATACGGTTCTGTAATTATTGATGTGAGCATCGATCAGGGGGGTTGTATAGAAACCTCCAGGGTTACCAACCATTCGGAGCCCATTTTCAAAAAACATGATGTTATCCATTATTGTGTCCCTAATATTGCTTCCCGTGTGCCACACACTGCATCCTATGCTTTCAGCAATTTCTTTGCTCCGGTTTTAATCAATATCGGGGAGCAGGGAGGCATCGTAAATATGCTAAAAAGAGAAAGCGGAGTGCGTCAGGGAGTCTATCTGTTCAACGGCACCCTCACCAATCAGTATATCGGCGAATGTTTTAGTCTCCACTACCAGGATATTGAATTGCTTATGGCAGCATTTCAGTAATTGGTACCCTTAATGTTTTTGAAGGAACTGACAGAACCTACCATCTTAAAATCTGATTCATGACAAAAAAACTACTCCCCCTTCCCTGCACCTGCAAGAATGCAATAATTAATGGTTTTGTAAAGATCTTAATAATTATTGCGATTGTTTTACCGGCAGGCTTTTCGCAGGTTTATGCCCAAAAAGAACTGTATCTTAAAAAAGAGTTTACCGGGACTGATGGCTCCGTGTTGCCTTACCGGATATTATACCCTGAAGCAATGGAGCCGGGAGCAAAGTATCCGGTTGTACTGTTCCTTCACGGAGCAGGAGAAAGAGGCGCTGACAATGAAAAACAGCTTGTGCATGGCTCAGAGCTCTTTCTGGAAGAAAATAACAGACAGAACTACCCTGCCATTGTTATCTTCCCCCAATGCCCTGAAAACGAAAAGTGGGTCGACCAATACATCATAGGGAGCAGAAGCAGGGATGGAGATTCTGTTCCTGCGGACGATTATCCTGTCTCTGCTCCTATGCAACTCGTAAAGGAGTTAATGGATGAAGTATTGCAGAAGGAAGAAGTGGACCGGAACAGGGTTTATATCATGGGTTTATCCATGGGCGCTTTTGGAATTTTCGATCTGCTTCACCGTCGTCCTGATTGGTTTGCAGCAGCTGTTCCCATCTGTGGAGGGGGTGACACGACAAAAGTGCACAAGTATGCAAAACAACTGCCCCTTTGGATTTTTCATGGGGCCGATGACAATGTTGTACCCGTAGAAGCATCAAGAATGATGGTCAGTGCGATTAAGGAAGCCGGCGGCACTGTAACTTACACCGAGTATCCAGGCATTGATCACAACAGCTGGGATCCTGCATTTGCAGAAGAAGACCTTTTACCGTGGATATTCGGTAAGAAAAGAGAAAGATAAAATGCTGTAACCAGCAGCGGAAAGAATCAACCCGGAAAATCCGGTGATTATTTCAAAAAAGAATAAAAAAAAACAGCTTTGTACATAACCGACAAAGCTGTTTTTTTTGTGACTTGGCTGGGGCTCGAACCCAGGACCCCATCCTTAAAAGGGATGTGCTCTACCAGCTGAGCTACCAAGTCAGTCCCTAAACTAAAAAAAGTGACTTGGCTGGGGCTCGAACCCAGGACCCCATCCTTAAAAGGGATGTGCTCTACCAGCTGAGCTACCAAGTCAATCATTTCAGGGTGTCAAAGAATCATTTATTGCGTAAGGGTCCCTGTTTTTTTGAGAGTGCAAAGGTACTTTCTATTCTGAATTTACCAAAGTTTTTTCGGCTTTTTAATCAATCTTTTTTTTGCCTTTCGGGTAACTCTTCTGAATACCAGCAACTAATCAAGAACCGGATGTCTTGAAAAATTATA
>JAABSE010000019.1 GCA_011390575.1 Sphingobacteriia bacterium | reverse complement strand
ACTTCCAGCGAAGTGAGCTTCAGACTTGTCGGAACCGAAGCCCGAAGGGCGAGCTCAATGTGACCTTTTTATTAAAAATATTTCCACATTAAAAAATCCGAAGCCTTGACTTTTTGCTGCTTTTTGGTCAAGCAACCGAGCCCTCAGGCGAGCTCAATGTGGCCGACTTATTAAAATTATGACCACATTAAAAAGCAGAAGAAAGAAAGAATCGGTACACCCATATTTCAAAGCGCAAATTAATAAACACCTCATTTATTGATATTTATATTTTTACCTTGAGAATTTATCCGGCAAACAGGAAAAAAACAGATTTCTCCCTTCGGTCGAAAAGACAAGCACCAGGTGTTGATTAACTACCTTGTCATTTAGAACCCGCTATGCGGGTGAGAAATCTATACAGTCGCAAGGCCTAATCCAAAATGGATTCAATTAACTCTGTCATAAATAAAAGGAATACAATCAATTCTATGCAATAGGATTGATTATTGCTTTTTTAAAGCATGCAATTTTCGTAACTTTAAAAGAAAAACCTTTATGAGTCAAACAAATACATGGAAAGATAAAGACCAGATAAAAGTCCGGAAGGAGAAAACTTATACACGATTCAGCGGAAAATCAGTACTGGCAGAAATTCTCGATGTAGTGCTTGTAAACAAAGGTCTGTTTTATACCATCAAGAAACTTACCCTTGCCCCGGGAGAAACCTTGAGGGGATATCTTGGAACCGAAAGGGAAAAACTACTGAGTGCTGCAAAATATTACATCCTGATAGTAGGGATTTTCTACTTCATATATTTTCGGTTCACACACGCCAATTACATTGATGAGTACATGGATAGCCTTTCCGATGACGATGCTCATGATTTTGCAATGTATTTCCAGATTTACTTTATTGATCAGCTAAGTGTATGGTCTGCCATTGGCATATTCTTCTTTGCCTGGATGAGTTACCTGTTTTTCAGGAAATTCAATTACAATTACATGGAACATCTGGTGGTCAATACATACATTGGGGCCCAGATTGGTTTTTACAAGCTTGTTACCTTACCACTTTCCTTTTTGATTGGGGCAAAAACCTATAATATAGTTGAAGTCATCATCTTCCAGATATATTACACATACGCCTTTTACTATTTTTTCAGACAGCGTTTTGGGACAACGCTCTGGAAAACTATCCTTGTGGTGATTCTGGGTTATGCTCTATTCTTTCTGTTTGTATTAAGTATGGCTGCCCTATTTGGAATCTACCTTGGCATCAGAGAATCTCACCTGGAAAGTAGTATTTTGAATTAATTTCTTTCTCAATCAAGAAAACGCTCAGAAAGAACCCACCTTTTAGCCATACAATATCAATTATTTTCCTGAGGCACTACATTGCGTGCCAGTTTTTTGAGCTGAAAGATGTCTTTGCGTCGGTCTTTGAGATTTCGTACACTTCCAAATTCATGCAGTTCCCTGAGGGCATCAATTTCGGCATCCACAATCAGGATCATTTCCGTATTGGGCGTAGTTTCGGCTTTTATCCCATTGGAAGGGAAAGCAAAATCGCAGGGGGTAAATACCATGGACTGGGCGTACTGGATATTCATGTTGTGCACATTGGGAAGGTTGCCCACACTGCCGGCGATGGCCACATAACACTCATTTTCGATGGCCCGTGCCTGGGCACAATGCCGTACGCGGGAGAAGCCGTTCTGCGTATCGGTAAGGAAAGGGACGAAAAGGATATCCATTCCCTCATCGGCAAGCAGCCTGCTGAGCTCGGGAAATTCGGAGTCATAACAGATAAGGATGCCGATTTTCCCACAGTCCGTATCAAAGGTTTTCAGCTGGTTTCCTCCCTGCAAACCCCACACCCTGGCTTCATCAGGTGTAACATGAATTTTTTCGTAGCGTTCACGCGTACCATCGCGCCGGCAGAGGTATCCGACATTGTACAGCGCATTATCGCGCAACTCAGGCATGCTGCCGGTAATGATATTGATGTTGTAGGCAATGGCCAGTTCAGAAAATCGATCGGTAATTTCTTCCGTATATTCAGAAAGCTGCCGGATGGCTTCATGCTCCGACAGGTTGTTGTATTGCGCCATGAGCGGTGCATTGAACAACTCAGGAAAAAGTGCAAAATCCGAACGATAGTCAGACACAGCGTCCACAAAATACTCCGCCTGTTGCATCACCTCATCCAAATCTTTGTAGGGGCGCATTTGCCATTGTATCAGCCCCAGCCTGATGACAGTTTTCTTGTTCTCAACCTGATCGGAATCTTTTTCATAATAGATATTATCCCATTTCAGCAATACAGAAAATTCGTTTTTGCTGTCGCTCCCTTCCAGGTATGATTTCAGAATTCTTGAAGGGTAAAAGTCGTTGGCCGTGTGGAAGTTGAGAATTTCATCGTCAATTTCTTTCCTTTTTACCTGCTCAATATATTGCTTGGGAGTGAGATCATCATGGTGCTTCCTGTATTCAGAAATGCGTCCTCCTACCACTATCCCTCTGAGGTTGTATTTCTCGCACAGCTCTTTTCTGTAGTCATAAAGCCTGCGCCCCAAACGCAGCCCTCTGTATTCGGGTACTACAAATATATCGATTCCATAAAGCACATCTCCTTCATCGGTATGGGTATCGAAAGAGTAATTTTTGGTAATCTTTTTCAGGTTATGATTGTCAGAAAACTTGTCATAATCCACAATGATGGAAAGTGCACAGGCAACAACTTCACCATTAACCTTGATGGCTACCTGTCCTTCCTGAAACACTTTTGAAAGCTTCTTAATCTTTTCCTGTTCCCACCAGGGATTAAGGTCATCCGAATAGGTTTCCTGAAGAGCAACTTTTAACTCATCATAATCATCGGGGGTGAGAAAATCAAAGTCCAGGTTATCGATTTCAAGTGCAGTCATAGCTTTGTTTTTTTAGTAATAATGAGGGAATTGCCGCATGCAAAGATCTGTATTTTTTATGCAGGGGAGCTACAAAGAGTGAAAAAACTTTCACTCCATAAGATAATCACGCCGAAAACCTGAAGATTCCCGGCGTGATTGGGTAATACAATAAAAATGAGAAAATTACTTTTTCTTCTTCTTATGAATATGGGTAGCGTGTCCGAAATACACTTCCGCAGCTTCCATAATAGTTTCGGATAGCGTAGGGTGCGGGTGAATGGTAAGTTCCAGATCGCGCGCTACTGCAGCCATTTCAATGGCCAAAGTAGCTTCTGCCACCATGCTGCCGGCTTCTTTGCCGACAAATCCGGCACCCAGAATCCGGTCATTTTCGGGATCAATGATAAGTTTGGTCAAACCATTTTTCAACCCCAATGTAAGGGCTCTGCCTGAGGCTGCCCAGGGAAATTTGGCCACTTCTACCTTTTTGCCCTGTTCTTTGGCCTCAGCTTCGGTGATTCCCGTCCATGCAATTTCCGGATCGGTAAATACCACTGCCGGAATGGCTTTGGGTTCGAAAGCAGTTTTGTGGCCGGCCATATGCTCAGCCGCAACACGTCCTTCATGGGAAGCTTTGTGCGCAAGCATGGGTTGTCCGGCAACATCGCCAATGGCATAAATGTTTTCAACGTTGGTGCGTCTTACCAAATCCACCTTCACAAATCCCTTGTCATCGGTTTCAATCCCGACTTCTTCCAGTCCGATATTTTTGGTATTGGCACGTCCGCCAATGGCCACCAGGATTTTGTCAAAAGACTCTTTCTTTTTGCCATCTTTGGTTTCCAGTTCTACCTCAAGCTTCTTTCCTTTTTTGGTAACACCGGTAACTTTGGTATTAAACAGGGTGTTTTGCATGAGGTCTTTGCGTTCTTTCTTGAACACATCGCGCAAGTCCTGGTCAAGCCCTGGAAGGATATCGGAAGTAAACTCAGCAATGGTGATGTCTGAGCCCAGTGCTTTGTAAATGACACTCATTTCCAGCCCAATGTAACCGGCACCCACCACCAGCAGGCGTTTGGGCACATCTTTCAGTTCCAGGGCTTTCTCGGCATTCATCACATCATCATCGAAATCAACACCCGGCAAACCGGACGGTGACGCACCGGTAGCGATAATCAGTTTTTCAAACTCAATTTCTTTTTTATCGCCTTTAACGGGAGTAAACTCCAGGCTGTTCTTACCGGTCAGTTTTGCCATTCCCTGAAGATATTCTACTTTTCGGGCTTTGGCCAGCTGTCCCAGTCCTCCGGTAAGCTGTTTTACCACCGATTCTTTCCAGCTTCTTACTTTATCAATATCAACCTTTGCCTCTCCAAAACTCAAGCCCCAGTCTGCAGCCTTTGCAGCCTCATCCTTTACCGTTGCAATGTGCAACAAAGCTTTGGTGGGTATACATCCGTGAAATAAGCATACACCACCCGGATCAGGTTTGGGATCGATAAGGGTTACATTGAGATCGAGATTGGCAGCCTGGAACGCGGCGGCATAGCCGCCGGGCCCGGCTCCTAATACAATTACTTGTTTTTTATCTGCCATTTTATATCAACATTAAAACATCGTCACTAAAGGATTTTGCATGGCTTCGCATAGCCATCTGAGGAATCTGGCGCCGTCGGCTCCGTCAATGACCCTGTGGTCGTAAGAGAGAGAAAGCGGAAGCATCATTCGGGGCTGGAATTCACCATCCATCCATACAGGCTCCATCTGTGAGCGTGAAACGCCCAGAATAGCTACTGCAGGCCGGTTGACAATGGGGGTAAAATTGGTTCCGCCAATGCCTCCCAGGTTGGAGATGGTAAAGTTGGCACCCTGCAAATCATCGGGTTTGATTTTTTTGGTGCGCGCCTTTTCTGCCAGTTCGTTGAGTTCAACAGAAAGCTCGGTAATGGATTTTTTATCCACATCGCGAATTACCGGCACTATCAGACCTCTTTCCGTATCAACGGCAACGCCGATGTTTACATAGTCTTTGAAAATGATTTCCTCATTGTTCATATCCACGCTGGCGTTAAACTTCGGGAAAGTTTTCAGGGCTACCGCCGAAAGTTTCAGCAGGATGGCTGTTACGGTGAGTTTAGCACCTTTTTTCTCTACATATTTGGAATAATCCTTTCTGAATTTTTCCAGTTCGGTAACATCCGCCTTGTCAAACTGAAATACATGCGGAATATTCTGCCAGGAACCTGACATGGCTTTGGCGGTAAGTTTCCGGATGGTATCCATTTTTTCCCTGCGAATCTCTCCGTATTTGGAGAAATCGGGCAACTGGAAGTCATCAGCAATACCACCACCAGCAGATGCAGATTTTTGTTGAATGAGTTGCTTGGCGAAGGCTTTTACATCTTCCTCCGTAACGCGGTCTGCAGGTCCGCTGCCCTTCACACGGGTAAGATCCACCCCGATTTCACGGGCCAGTCTTCTTACAGCGGGAGAAGCAGCAACGTGGGAAGCAGACTTTGCAGGCTCCTCAGCAACAAAAGATGCTGCCGGAGCAGATTGTTTTTCCTGCGACTGCTCATCCTTTTCAGAAGATTCTTCTTCTTTCTGCTCTGATGTATCCTCTTCCTGCTGATCTTTGGAATCCTCTTTTTTCTCAGCCTTTTCCTCTTTCTTTTCCGGCTCTTCTTTTTTCTCTTTCTTATCAGAACCGGCAGCTTCTTCATCAATAACGAACATCACCTGCCCTACTTTCACCTCATCGCCTTCACTCACTTTTACCTCTTTCACCACACCGGCAACTTCAGAAGGAAGTTCGAAGCTTGCCTTATCACTTTCCATTTCAGCAAGTATATCATCGGCCTCTACCGTATCACCCTGCGAAACAAGAATTTCAAGAACCACGGCTGTGGTAACATTATCGGCTATTTCCGGTAATTTAATCTCTTTGCTCATATCTTGATTTATTTATACTTCCGTTGGATTGGGTTTATTACTGTCAATTTTGAAATCTTTTTTGGCTTTCAACACATCTTTCTTATCGAGCTTTCCTTGCAGGAACAAACTATGGAGCGCGCCATAAGCAATATGACGGTCATCCACCTCGAAATATTCTCTCAGCGCCCTGCGGTTGTCGCTGCGGCCAAAACCATCTGTACCCAACACGGTGAGCACACCGGGGAACCAGCGGCAAACGGTCATAGGAATCGCTTTCATGTAATCATGCGCAGCCAGACAAAGTCCGTCGTCTCCATCAAAACACTTCTCGATGTAAGTCAGACGAGGTGTCTTTTCAGGGTTCAACCGGTTCCAGCGATCGGTTTCGCGGGCATCTTCATAGAGCTCTTTGTAGCTGGTTACACTCCATACATCCACGATTACATCGTAGTCCTTCTCCATCATTTCAGCAGCTCTCAAAGCTTCATTGAGGATGGCACCACTTCCCATCAAATGGACTTTCTCGCCTTTCTTTTTGGAAGACTTTCTAAACTTGTACATTCCTTTCAGAATTCCTTCTTCCACACCTTTGGGCATAGCAGGCATTTTGTACTTCTCATTAAGTACGGTGATGTAATAAATCAGGTCTTCCTGATCCACATACATTCGCTTCATCCCCTCTTTCACTATCACTGCTAATTCATACGCAAAGGCGGGATCATAGGCTTTCACGGAAGGGACAGTCATGGCAAGCATATGCGAATGGCCGTCCTGGTGTTGCAAACCTTCTCCGGCCAGAGTTGTACGACCGGAAGTTCCTCCAATCATGAAACCACGGGCACGCATATCGGCAGCAGCCCAGACCAGGTCTCCTATACGCTGAAAACCAAACATGGAATAATAGATAAACATCGGAATCATGTTGACGCCATGGGTGGAGTAGGAAGTTCCGGCAGCAATAAAGGATGACATACATCCTGCTTCCGTAATTCCTTCTTCCAGGATAGCACCATCGGTGGCTTCCTTGTAGTAAAGCAATGAATCTTTGTCTACCGGTTCGTAATTTTGGTCAATATGGGAATAAATACCAAATTTGCGGAACAGCGCATCCATTCCAAATGTCCTGGATTCATCGGGAACAATAGGAACAACCAGTTTGCCCATGTTTTTGTCAGCCATCATTTTGGCCATCAGGTTTACCATGCTCATGGTGGTGGCAAGCTCACGATCTCCCGATCCTTCCAGCAGTTCTTTGTACACTTTATCATCGGGCAAATTAACAGGAGGCGAATCGGAATTTCTTTTGGGCATATATCCACCCAATTCCTCCCGGCGCTTCTTAAGGTATTGTATTTCTTCGCTGTCTTCAGCAGGTTTATAGAAGGGCGCTTTTTTAGCCTCTTCATCTGAGAGAGGTATTCCAAAGCGACTCCTGAAGTGCAGCAATTCCTCTTCATTGAGTTTCTTCTGCTGGTGGGTAATATTTCTTCCTTCCCCGGCTTCTCCCAAACCATATCCTTTGATGGTTTGTGCAAGAATAACCACAGGGCCATCCTCATAGTTGACAGCCTGCTGGTAGGCATTGTAAACCTTCTTGGGATCATGACCTCCGCGGTTAAGTTTTTCCAGTTGCTCGTCAGAATAATCCTCTACCAGTTTGAGCAGCTTTTCACTTCTTCCGAAGAAATCTTTACGAATATAATCACCGGAAGACACAACGTATTTCTGGAACTGTCCGTCGGGGGTTTCCTCCATGGCTTTGAGCAATTCACCCGAATCATCTCTTGCAATGAGCGTATCCCAGTCGCTACCCCAGATTACCTTGATTACTTTCCAGCGGGCCCCTTTAAAGGCAGCTTCCAGCTCCTGGATAATTTTCCCTGTTCCTCTCACAGGACCATCAAGTCGCTGCAGGTTACAGTTGACCACAAAAATGAGGTTATCCAGTTTTTCGCGGCTGGCTACGGTAATGGCACCCAGCGATTCGGGTTCGTCCATTTCACCGTCTCCCATGAAGGCCCATACTTTTTGCTTTGTCACCTCCTTCAGTCCTCTGTCTTCCAGATATTTATTAAAACGCGCCTGGTAAATAGCCATCAAAGGCCCCAGTCCCATGGAAACCGTGGCGAAACGCCAGAAATCGGGCATGAGCCTTGGGTGCGGATAAGACGAAAGCCCACCTTCTTTTCGCAATTCCTGACGGAAATTGTGCAGGTCGGTTTCAGTTAACCGCCCTTCAAGAAAAGCACGTGCATAAATGCCAGGAGAAGCATGTCCCTGGAAATAAACGATATCGGCAGGTTCTTCTTTATCTCCACCTTTGAAAAAATGATTGAAGGCTACTTCGAGCAAGGTTGCAGAAGAGGCAAAAGTAGAAATATGACCGCCTATACCTTCGGACTCCAGGTTGGCTCTTACTACCATGGCCATGGCATTCCACCGGATAAGGCTTTTGATGCGCCTTTCAATTTCACGGCTACCGGGAAAGGGAACCTCTTTTCTTGGAGAAATACTGTTGATGTAAGGTGTATTTCCCGGACAACGGAAAACGATTCCTTCCTTGTGGGCTTTATTCTGTAACAATGCAAGAATTTCGCGAACACGCTGCGGCTCCTCATGTTGAATCAGATACTCAAGCGATTCCAGCCATTCTTTGTTTTCTAAATCGTAATACTCTTTTTTGCTCATGATATAATTTAGGGTTTAAAATAAGACACCAAAATGTTCATTTATATAAAGGAAAACTCGTGGAAAAGTTCACAGGAACCATCAATAATGGAGGATTTATTGATTTGCAAGCTTTAATACCACTAAGTTACGAAAATTAATTGACTGAAGAACAATGTGATATGCTCAAGGGCTAAAATTATTGTTTAATCATTAACTTTGCATCTCATTAATAACAATCAAAAAAACTCATCTGAATGGAAAAAATGAAAAGAATAGCAGTGCTGACCTCAGGAGGAGATGCACCGGGGATGAATGCAGCCATCAGGGCTGTAGTAAGGGCAGGTATTGCAAATAAGCTGGAGGTTTATGGCGTGTTAAGAGGATACAGAGGTTTGATTAACAATGAGTTTATAAAGTTGAAATCAACAGATGTAAGCAAAATCATACAAACCGGGGGCACCATCCTGGGCACCGCCCGCAGCCCTGAATTCAGGGAGAAAGAAGGCCGGGCAAAAGCATTTGAACACCTGAAACAAAACAAAATTGACGGACTGGTAGTTATCGGGGGTGATGGCTCTTTTGCCGGAGCAGGCCTGATATCAAGGGAGCACAATTTCCCTGTTATAGGGATTCCCGGCACCATAGACAACGACCTTTACGGAACAGATTACACCATTGGCTACGATACGGCACTGAATAACGTGGTAAATGCAGTGGATAAAATCCGTGACACGGCCAGCTCTCACGATCGGGTTTTCTTCGTTGAAGTCATGGGACGTGAAGCAGGGTTTATTGCCCTTCGCAGCGGTATTGCATGTGGTGCAGAGGCAATCCTTATCCCTGAGCTGGATGGCCAGGTTGACAAGCTTATGAATTTTCTTTCTGACCAGGGCAGAAAAAAGAAATCAAGTATCATTATGGTTGCCGAGGGAAAGAAAGAGGGCAACACTTTTGAAATTGCAAAACTGATTGAAAGCAAATTTCCCGAGCTGGATGTAAGGGTCTCTATTTTAGGCCATGTTCAACGAGGGGGCAGCCCGACGGCTTACGACAGGGTTACCGCCAGCAGATTGGGGGTTTCAGCCGTTGATGCGTTGCTCAACGATCAAAGAAGTATTATGGTCGGAATTTCAGACAATGATATTACCCATGTTCCATTGAACAAAACCGTGAAACTGCACAAAACCGTAAACCCCGATTTGCTGGAAATCATTGATTTGCTTATCTGATTTCAACAACCCACCCTGTCCGGGCTCCGGGCTAAGAAAAGCATGGAAATGTTGGGATAGTTGCTGTGCATTCACATCATTATTGTTTAGCATTTTACGGAAAAGGTTATCAACAAATAGTAAACTCCTGCAGAAATATGAAGTTTCTGCAGGAGTTTACTTCTGCTGCGGAGATGTCCATTTTTTGAAAAATCCCACGCTCATCTATAGTAAAGCATTTTTAATACTGCATATTCATTTCAGTTCATCCAAAAATGAATGATTACCCTTTCATTTTTTCAAAATGAACATTCCTCAATCTGCCCAGGTTCTGCAACACAAATCCGTTGATTCGCCCCTTTTCATTGCGACTAAACTCAATGGCTCCAAGTTTATCAAGATAAAACATGTCACCATTCACGTGCGTCATTTCAGACGTTCCAAAGCCAATATACTTTTCAAAAGTTTCCGGTAAAAACAGGGTGAAGGTATCATCTTCATAGCGAATTTCGTAAAGAGCATCAAATCCTGCCGGCTGGTAGTTTCCTGCCAGTAAGTGCATTTCATCCAGGGGAAAGGGCACAGGTTCACTTACTCTGCGTCCGGGATAATCGGCACCTCCCTGATGCCATATCATCTCATCCACATTCCCATCATTCGAAACTACAAAAGTACATTGCGCATCAAAGGCTTTGAGGAAAAAATGATTTTCCTTTTCTGCAAAAAGCTGAAACTTTTCATCACCGGGCAGAAAAAGCCAGAAGGTATCTTTTTCCATCTGAAAGGCAAGCTCCATGCCGTCGGCCAGGCGGTAATTGCCTTCAAAGCTTTTTACACTTTCAACATCAATATCAATGGCAACACGCGGTTTCACAGGCTGTTCCACCAGTTTTTCTTCCAGCAGTATTTCGGCCATCTCGTTTACAATCGTCCGAAAATTCCGGTTTTCCTGATTGGTCAGCAAAATAATGATGGTTTGCTCAGAAGGGAAATACATCAACAGGCTGCGAAATCCCGGTACGCCACCACTATGATCGGCCACAGGCAGACTTTTGTAAGTGCGGGCAAAAAATCCATGTGTATAGGAGATCGTATCGCCATTATCAAGCGTATGGTGCGGCGCCTTCAATTGTTCATAAAAAGCAGGGTTTCCCGTAGTTGGGCTCAAAAGATTTCCCGCCCATTGAATCATATCGTCTATGCTTGCATACATATTCCCTCCGCCATAACTAAAATCACTGATACTGCTTACTGCCTGAAAATCGTTTTCTGACTTTTTGTATCCTGTGGCATAAAAGGAACTATCGGAAGGGAAACCGGTAACAATCAAAGAAGACTTCATTCCCAGGGGAGCAAATACCTGCTTTTGCATAAAATCAGCAAAATTGAGCCCTGATACATTTTCTACAACAGTGGCCAGAAGAGAGTACCCACCGTTGGAATAAAGATACTCGCTGTTGGGTGGGAAGTTCAGATTAGGGTAAGACCTCAGGAGTTCCATTTCCTGCTGCTGGGTCCATATTTCATCCAGGCTCAGGCCTGCAATAAGTCTCAGAACATCGGTGGAAGGTACACCACTGGTATGGTGCATCAATTGCCGCAGGGTCACTTCATGCTCATACATGGGCAATTCCGGAATGTACTTACGGACGTTGTCATCCAGGTTGAGTTGTCCCTGTTCTTCCAGAAGCAGTATGGCAAATGCAGTAAATTGCTTGGCCACGGAAGCGATATCAAAGAGGGTGTGTTCATCAACATTCTGATTCCTCGCCAGATCCATCATCCCAAAGCACTTTTTCAGCAAAACCCCCTCTCCGGAAATTACAGCAATGGCACCTCCGGGGTCTTCAGGCCCATAGTGTGCCCGCAGCAATGAGTCAACTTTGGTATCTAACCCTTTATGGGGTGAAGACATGGCGGCAAACAGGGTTAAAAAAAAGCAGGTAAAAATCGTAAGGTGAATCTTTAATGTTTTCATGGCTGTTCATTTTTTTTATGAAAGAATAATTTGCAGCAAAAATAGCCTTACCCTCCACACACTATGAAGAGAATATACCAAATGACATCCTTACATTATGAATGAGCGGAAAACTATTCATTCTTCATTCATCCATCCAGGGAACCAATTCAGATAAAAAAACAGCAATTCATCAAAAATCAATCATTGCAAAGTGTTTTTTGTATTACTTTGCAGCGTTCAGTTTTTTACACCGTGAAATCCCATCCATGTTTAAAAAGAGAAAACTTGCGGAAATAATATCCCATATCATCATCTGGGCAGGCTTATACCTGCTAGCGATTGCTTACATTCGTACCATTGGTGTATTTAACAGAGCAGACAACACGCTTTTCCTACCCATCACCATCGGAACCCTTATCAATGCGGTTATTTTTTACAGTATCGCTTTTGGACTTATACCCCGCTATGTTCGAAAAGGAAAGACCTTACAATTTTCGCTGGAAGTTCTGGGCGTTTATGCAGGCTTGACCTTGCTGGAAACAATCCTCGATTACAATTTTATGGTCTGGATTTATTCAGATGTCCGCGAAACATTCAGCTCGATGCTATTAACCAATTTCGTGGTTCATTTGCTGTTTGCATCAGTGGCACTTGGGTATGGATTTACCCGAAACTGGCTCCTTTCAGAAAAAAAGAAACAGGAGCTGGAGCGCGAAAAACTGACCGCTGAACTCAACTTTCTCAAAACACAGCTCAATCCTCATTTCCTGTTCAATGTGCTCAACATGGCCTATTCCAGTGCCAGCCGCAAGGGAGATGATCAGACTGCCGGAATCATCGAGAAATTATCTGTACTCATGCGTTATATGCTCTATGAGAGCAATGTTGATAAAATTGAAGTGGAGCGCGAAATTGAGTTCATAAGAAACTACATTAATCTTCAAAAAATGCGGTTTTCGAAAGATTTGCCCGTTACCGTGAATTTTTCCATACAAGGCGATTACAACGGGCAACGCATAGCTCCCCTGATTCTTATTTCCTTTATTGAAAACGCCTTTAAACACGGAGTAAAACTTGAGAAGAAATCAGAAATAACCCTCAATATGAATTTCCACAACGGGGAGATGGAGTTTTACATCAGCAATGATGTTTTTAAAGATTTGCAGCCTGACAGGAAGAAAGCCTCAGGAATTGGCCTTAAAAACACCCAAAAACGACTCTCTATCATTTATCCGCACCGTCACAAACTCAGCATTGAAAGTGATGCGGATAAATTCACTGTAAAATTGTTATTAACCCTTGAATGAAAATCTTATGAAGTGTGTAGTGATTGATGATGAGCCCTTCGCCCTGGATCTGATAAAGGATTATATTCTGCGCACTCCTTTTCTGGAATTGACAGCGGAATTCAACAACCCCTTCAAGGCACTGGATTTTATCAACCGTGAAGAGGTTGATTTGCTATTCCTTGATATCAACATGCCCGAATTATCGGGGATTCAGCTCATCAAAACGCTTCACAATCCACCGCTGGTAATTTTCACAACTGCCTACAGTGAGTTTGCCGTTGAGAGCTACAATTACAGTGCGGTGGACTATCTGCTCAAGCCCATACCTTACGAGCGGTTTCTCAAAGCCGTTAATAAAGCCTCAGCATTGAAACCCGGTTCCCTCGCCAGAGAAACTTCTGCAGAAATGCCGGAAAAGGAGGATAAAAAAGGGCACAGTTTTTTCATCAAAAGCGGACATCAGCAGGTGAAAATTTTTGTGGATGAAATCCTTTACATTGAGGCTGCCGGCAATTACATGAGCATTGTTACTGCCGGGAAAAAGATCATGTCGTTGCTCAGCATGAAAGAAGCAATAGAATTATTGCCGGAGGGTCGTTTTGTCAGAATCCACAAATCTTTTGTAGTTGCCATTGACAAAATAGAAGCCATCGACCGTCATGAAGTCACCCTTGGCGGGAAGAAAATCCCCATCGGCGTTACCTATCGGGAGCACTTTTTTAAGTTTGTGAAGCTTTAACATACCCCTGGCAAAAACATGATTACGGATTAAACCGGATTCAATAATCAAGAGGGCAATTCTAATCCTACATTCGTCATACCCCTGACAAAAAAGATCTTACAACTCATTGTTTTGCACTTTCCACCAGAACCTCTTTTCCCCCGCCCCTACCTTAGTTGTTTTTTCATTCCCATTCCATTACAAGCGCAAAAAATTTGATCATAATTTCCACAATACATTAAATTTCAATGCATGGACGATCATTTAAACAACCAATTATTTTTCTATATTTGTCTAAACTCTCGTAACACAAACAGAACTTCTTAACATAATACTCCTCAAAGGCAAGAATATGACAAAGATGAATCAGGAAATAATGTTGAATAAGTTGCTTGAAAGTGAAACCATTTTTGTCATCAAAACAGATCGTAACGCCAATTATACTTATGCCAACAAGGCATTTATAAAAAAATTCATACCCGGGGTTACAGATATTCTTAGCAAAAGCAGCATGGATGCAGTAATAGAAGAAGACCATGCGGTTTGCCTCCAAACGGTGGAGAAATGTTTTGCAGAACCCGGAAAGATGCATAAGGTTATTTTGCGAAAGCCCATACCAGGGGGCGGTATTTACACCAACCAATGGGAATTTACCGGCCTTCCAGACAGCAAGGGAGTTGTGAATGAAATCCTCTGCATGGGATTTTCCATTGATGAATCTATAAACCACCAGAAAAACACGGACCTGCTGCTCGACAGGATGAGCGGTGTTCTGTCAAAAATTACAGCAGCGGGAATCATAACTTATGTTTCATCAAATTGGGAGCGGCTTTATGGATACAGTGTTTCCGAAACCCTTGGTAAGCCCTTTACAGAATTTGTTCATCCTGATGATGTTGAAAAATGCTATACCGCCATCCAATCTGCTCTGACATCTAATAAATTTCTCAGCACTGAATTCAGGATAAAGATAAAGAACGGAAACTGGATTTGGCTTGCAACCCAGGCAAACTCATCAGACACTCCGGGAGAGCTTGTTCTTACCAGCCACGACATCACACACAAAAAAGCCATGGAAGAACAGCTTTATCAATCCCTGGAGATGTTTCAGAACATCATGGATCAGTTTCCTGGTGTTATTTTCTGGAAGGATACAAATAGCAAATACCTTGGTTGTAATGATACCTTTCTTCGTGCAGCAGGACTCTCCAGACTGGAAGAAATTATCGGAAAAACAGATTTTGATTTACCATGGGCTGAAACCGAAGCAACGGACTATATCAGAGATGATCAGGACGTTATCAAATCGGGACAATCAAGACTCAATATTATTGAAACCCAGCATACCCACAATGGAGAAACAACCTGGTTTAACACCAGCAAGATAGCGCTAAAGAATAGCTGTGGGGAAATCATTGGGGTTCTGGGAGTTTCAATTGACATCACCGAATCCAAAAAAGCAGAAGAAGCCATAGCTTCCAGCGAGAAACAACTGAGATTTATGGCGGAGCACACTTCGGATGCTATCATCATGAATAATAACTATCAAATTGCTTACGTATCCTCAGGATATGAAAAAATTAGCGGCTTTACTTCAGATGAAGTTATCAGCAAAACAGCAGAATGGGTTTTTAAAAACATACACCCGGAAGACGGATCCGGAATAAAGGAAAAGATTTATACAGCCATAGAAGAAAAAATACCACAACTCACCTATCAGTTCAGAGCCTTGCATAAAAAAGGGCACTACTACTGGAGAGAAGACAATGCCAGTTTCTTTTATGACTCCCGCGGGAATTATGAAAAATCGGTCGTTATTGCCCGTGACATTACAATAAGAAAAAAACAGGAAGAACTGGAACAGCAGATCAAGACTGCCAGAGAAACCATTGAGTTCAAGCAAAAATTCCTGGCCAGCATGAGTCATGAAATACGAACGCCTCTTACAGGTGTTCTGGGGATGGCAGAAATATTATCACAAACACCCCTTGATCCGGAACAGAGAGAATACCTGGAAGCTCTTTCTCAATCCGGAGAAAGCCTTAAAGGGATTATCAATTCTATACTTGAGTTTTCTAAAATCGAGGCGGGCGGTATTTCTCTTGTGCATAATGATTTTTACTTTGAAAAACTTTCGAAAAACGCTGAAAATCTGTTTTTCTCCATTTGCAAAAAGAACATTTCTTTCCAGTGGAAAACAGACAAAGCTATTCCGGAGATGCTTCGGGCAGATGCCCCTAAAATCAACCAGATTATCAACAACCTCATATCCAACGCGGTTAAATTTACAAGAGAGGGTCAAATCACTACAGAGGCAGTCCTTTTGAATGAACAGCCATTGGAAGGTGACCCGGAGAGAAAGAAATATTTGATCAAGATCACGGTTTCCGATACAGGTATCGGCATCAAAAAAGAGAGCCAGAAAAAACTATTCCAGCCCTTTTTTCAGGCTGATCAGTTATCGGAGAGTAATGCCCTTCCAGGTACAGGTCTTGGACTTTCCATTTCCCGGGAACTTGCCCAGCTAATGGGTGGTGAAATGAGGGTAAAAAGCACACAAGGTGAAGGAAGTACCTTTTGGTTTACCTTTGAAGCACAAACGGCAAATAGCATCATCGGGAAGGATACAAATACCCAAAAATCAGAGACAAACAACGCAAAGTCCAGGAACCTGAGCATCCTGGTTGCCGAAGACAAAAAACTCAACCAAAAGGTTATTGAATTGATTCTCGGAAAAATGGGCCATAAAGTCACATTCACCTGCAATGGTGTTTCAGCCCTTAAAATATTCAAACCCGGATTGTTTGACCTCATTATCATGGACGTACAAATGCCTTTGATGGACGGTGTTTCGGCCACCCGGGAGCTTAGGAAAAAATTTCCGGCAAATCAGTTGCCACCCATTTTAGGGCTGAGTGCAAATGCTTTTGAGGGTGACAGGGAAAAATACATGCAGTCGGGCATGGATGAATACATCACCAAACCTATCAATATTGATGAGCTGAAAACTGCCATTAAAAAACTAACCCGGTAAGGTTGTAAATTCTGATCTCTATTATTCACCAGGGAGTTCCCTGGTTACTCTACTTTTCCATGCACATCTGCCACAGCGCGTCCCGAAGGGTCAGCATTGCTGCCAAAGGTGACATCCCATGCCAGGGCTTCGGCAGTGCTGCAGGCAATAGAAGGCACTGACGGTACACATGCGGCTGCTTCGGCTGAAGGGAAATGTTCGCTGAAAATCTCCCTGTACATATATTCTTCTTTGTTCATGGGAGTATTCACCGGGAAACGGAAGCCGGCACTGGCCATCTGCTCATCGGTAACTTTCTCTGCGGCCAGTTGCTTCAATGTGTCGATCCAGCTGTATCCTACACCATCTGAAAACTGCTCTTTCTGACGCCATGCAACACTTTCGGGCAGGTAATCTTCAAAAGCTTTCCTCACTACCCATTTTTCCATGCGCCCGGGTTGCGATAGTTTATCTTTGGGGTTGAGGCGCATGGCCACATCGATAAACTCTTTGTCCAGAAACGGAACTCGTCCTTCCACACCCCAGGCCGCCAGCGACTTATTGGCCCGAAGACAATCATACAGGTGCAGCTTGCTGATTTTTCGCAGGGTCTCTTCATGCAATGCACGGGCATCGGGAGCTTTGTGGAAATACAAATATCCACCGAAAATCTCGTCTGCTCCTTCTCCGGTCAGCACCATTTTGATACCCATAGATTTGATTACCCGACCCAGCAGATACATAGGAGTGGATGCCCTGATGGTGGTTACATCATAGGTTTCCAGGTGGTAAATTACATCGCGAATGGCATCCAGCCCTTCCTGGATGGTATATTTGATTTCATGATGCACAGAGCCAATATGGTCTGCCACCTTTCTGGCCGCCACCAGATCAGGAGAGCCTTCAACCCCGATGACAAAAGAGTGCAGCTGCGGCCACCAGGCTGTCTGGGTATCCTCCGATTCGATCCTTCGGGCAGCATATCGTTTGGCAATGGCCGAAATAATGGAAGAGTCGAGCCCGCCCGAGAGCAAAACCCCGTAAGGCACGTCCGACATGAGCTGACGATGCACTGCATCTTCCAGTGCTTTCCTCAGTTCTTCGATGCTGGTGGTGTTGTCTTTCACATTTTCATAATCCATCCAATCTCTGCTATACCACCGTTGAGGTTCACTGTCAAGATTTGTCATGTAATGCCCGGGAGGGAATTCCCGAATGCGCGTACATTGACCCTCAAGCGCTTTCAACTCCGAACTTACATAAAACTGACCAAACTGATCCCATCCCATATACAAAGGGATAATTCCTATATGATCCCGGGCTATGAGATAGCTGTCATTTTCCACATCATAAAGGGCAAACCCAAATATTCCATTCATTTCTTCAATGAATGCGGGCCCCTGTTCCCGGTAGAGAGCCAGAATTACTTCACAATCAGAATGGGTAAGAAACTCATACTTGTCGCCAATTCTTTTGCGGATTTCACGATGATTATAAATCTCTCCGTTTACTGATAGAATGAGCTTTCCATCCTTACTCTTCAGGGGTTGCCCGCCCGACTGCGGATCGACAATTGAGAGGCGTTCATGGGCCAGAATGGCCTTATCGCAACTGAATACCCCGCTCCAGTCAGGTCCGCGATGACGCACTTTTTTTGACATTTCGAGGATTTGTCCCCTTAAAACTTCATGATCGGTTTTTATATTGAAAACACAGGCTATTCCACACATTTTGATTTTGGTTTTAATGAATACGATAATTTACACCTGGCAGGTTTTTGGCAATCTTGCCATGATCTTTGCTTCAAGAGGGCTGTAAGAAACCTTGCTGAATGGAGATCATCCTTTTTTCTTTCCTTTTTTGAAAGGCTTTCCTTTGGCTTGCTCCTGCCCTGCCTCATTCTCTTTGAGCAAGGATTTCCAGTCATATTCTGCGGCATCCGAAAAATCGATGGTAGCCTGGTAATCCTCCCTACTCACTTCCATGATGGTAATGGGTTTGTCCAGGTAGCCTTCAATTTCTTCCAGGAGTTCCTTCTCCTGTTCGCTGCAAAAAGAGATAGCAATTCCTCTTTGCACACCTCTTCCGGTTCGTCCCACTCGGTGTACGTAATTCTCGGTAACGTCGGGCAGGTCGTAATTGATTACAAACTCCACGTTGGGAATATCTATCCCACGGGCACTGACATCGGTGGCAATGAGTATTTTGTTTGTTCCCTCCCTGAAGTTTTTCATTACCTGAGAACGTTCATCCTGAATTTTATCCCCATGAATGGTCTGGGTAGGGATAGATACTCTTTCCATGGCTTTGGCCACCCGCTCAGCCCGCACTTTGGTGCGCACGAAAACAAGGATCTTACTTTCGGGATTTTGTTGTATAAATCTTTCCAGGAAAAAGCGTTTGTCGTCCATATCTACAAATGCTACGGCATGGTCGATATTTTTGGATACAGGGTCTTTGGGAGATATCTGAATCCGCACGGCATTGCTTACCAGCTCGTAGGCCAGTTTTTTGATGGCTTCATTAATGGTGGCCGAGAAGAAAAGTGTTTGTCTTCTTTTGGGCAGGCGCTTGATCAACTGGCGCATATCGTTGATAAAGCCCAGTTCGAGCATGTGGTCAGCCTCATCCAGGATGAGCATTTCCACCCTGTTGAGCATCAGGTAGCCCTGACTTGCCAGGTCGAACATGCGCCCGGGGGTAGCCACAAGCACCTGAACACCCTTCTGAAGTTTTTCTATCTGGGAATCTTGTTCCACTCCACCAAACAATCCCATCACTTTCAGGCCTGTACCTTTCATCAGCTGTTCGAACACACCTGAAATCTGAATCGCCAGCTCGTGGGTGGGAACCATCACCAGGCATCGTATACCATATTCCTCTCCAATCACTCTGCGGGTGGAAAGGATTTGAATGACAGGAATACCAAAAGCAGCCGTTTTTCCGGTACCCGTTTGGGCTATGGCAAGAACATCCTCACCTCGCATTATGGGAGGAATAGCCTTGAACTGTATATCAGTGGGCCTGCGAAATCCCTGCTGTTCCAGATTTTGCTTTAATTCCGGTATAAAATTGTAATCCTGAAATTTCATGGATAGGGTTTTTATATTATTGTTTTTTTTTCTTCAGGCAATGTATGCATTTTGTTTTTTGACCGCACAAGCTATGATAAGCAGTGATTTTTTGTTACTTCTTTTTCGAGACAGGGAGTTTCAACTATCCTGTGCGATGATGGTAATCAACACTTCTCTTTTATCCCTGGGCCCGTCGAACTCGCAAAGAAAAATATTCTGCCAGGTAGACAAGGCCATTGCTCCCTTCATAATGGGGATGGTTTCCTGGGGCCCCACAATGCCTGCTTTCAGGTGCGAATCGCCATTCCCGTCCTGAGCGTCATGCTCCCATACTCCTTGAGGAATCAATTTTCGCAGAAGAGATACTACATCGGTCTGTACCGATTCATCCCAGTTTTCCTGGATCATGATACCAGCGGTAGCGCCTCTGACATAAACATTGACCAGCCCGGTAGTAATTCCCGCAGAAACAACCACTTCTTCCACCTGCCGGGTGATGTCATAAAGCCCTTCACGGGCATGAGTTGTAACAAAAACAGACTGTTGCATGCTGCGGACAAAATTACGGAATAATTTTGTTATGCGGAGAGTCTTTGGAAAGCACCTTAAACATGAGATAAACAGAAACCAGGAGAAATGAAGGACATTCGGGAACAGCGCAATTACTTTATATGGTGGATTGCTATGGGACTAAAGTCCCGCCTGAAGTTTCAGGATTTTGGTTCATCAGTAAAAACTGAGGGCAATGGACAAGTATAGTGCAATGAATAAATAACA
This sequence comes from Sphingobacteriia bacterium, assembly GCA_011390575.1. Taxonomy (GTDB): domain Bacteria; phylum Bacteroidota; class Bacteroidia; order Bacteroidales; family UBA7960; genus SKVR01. The sequence continues at coordinate 29,401 of JAABSE010000019.1, read as the reverse complement.
AGGGGATAATAAACTGGAAGTATTCATTCTCATTAGCTGAAAAAACTGAAGCCTCTGTTTTTTCGAGATTCCAGATCCATGAGTTAAAAATGTCGGCAATCAACATGCAGACTCTTGTCCATTGCCGTTGGCTTTAGCCAACGGATGAGAGTGCCCCAAAAATTAAAGGGGCTTTAGCCCCAATGTAATCATGACATTAAATGATTCTTCAAAGAGATTGGGGCTAAAGCCCCCTTGATCTTTTGAGCATATTAGATCCGTCAGTTAAAACTGACGGCAATAGATAAGATTCCAGGCATATCAATAAGCAGAAGGAATTGTTGGATTGCGAATAATCGTATGGGTGTTTCTTCCTACCCAAATAAAAGTATAAGTAAAAACAATCCGTCATCGCACTGAAAATATTTGCTCCAATTCTTTTACCTTCGTTGTGTCAATTCAAATAGTAAAAGAAAAAACAATAGAAACCCATGACGATAAGAGAAAAAATAAGCGCACTGCGCTCGTTGATGCAGGAAAAAGGTTTTGATGCATACATTATCCCCCCTACTGACCCCCACCAGAGTGAATATATTGCTGACCACTGGAAAACCCGGGTATGGATTTCAGGATTTACAGGTTCGGCCGGAACAGTTGTGGTAACCCATGATTTTGCAGGATTGTGGACCGACTCACGTTATTTTATCCAGGCTGAAAAAGAGCTTGAGGATACAGGCATTGAACTGGTAAAATTAAAACTGGCCCACAGCCCTGAGTATATCGACTGGCTGGGGGAAAACCTGCAGGAAGGACAAACCGTGGGAATTGACGGCAAAGTGTTTGCCCAGTCACTGGTAGAATTGCTCAAGAAAAAGCTTTCTCCCAAAGGAGTAAAGTTCAACTGTGCATATGATCTGCCCGGACAAATATGGCAGGACCGCCCGCCTTTGAGCCCCAGTGATGTAGTTGAGCATGATGTACAATATGCCGGAAAATCCAGATCCGAGAAAATTGCCATGGTTCGGACAGAAATGAAAGATTCCTCCATAGATTATCAACTTCTCACCTCCCTGGATGATATTGCATGGCTTTTCAACTTAAGAGGATCTGATGTAGATTATAACCCGGTATTTACAGCATACGCTATTATATCGCAAAACAGTGCTTTGCTGTTTATGGATGAAAATAAACTTGCACCCTCATTGAAGGAAAAACTGGTAAATGACGGTATAGAAATCCAGCCCTACCAGGAGATTTCTCAATTCCTGACTTCGCTACCCGTGGATTCTTCCCTGTCTTTCACTTCTGGCAAAACATCGCACCACATTCATCTGAGCATTCCCGCTCACTGTCAAAAATTGGATAATATCAGCATTCCTGCAAAATTGAAATCGTGCAAAAATGAAGTTGAGGTGAAGCACATTCGCAAAGCACTGGTAAAAGATGGTGTGGCGCTTGTAAAATTTTTCCGATGGCTGGAGGACAATATTGACAAGGGGGGTATCACAGAAATTACCCTTGACGAGAAACTCACCGAATTCAGGCAGCAGCAACCCGGATTTATGGGCAACAGCTTTAGTACCATTGCCGGATACAAGGATCACGGAGCCATTATTCATTACAGTGCAACACCTGAAACTGCTTACACAATCAAACCAGAGGGCATGTTATTGCTGGATTCCGGCGGGCAATATATTGACGGAACCACAGACATCACCCGAACCATTTGTCTGGGCAAACCTACCGACGAGCAGATTCTGGATTATACACTGGTGTTGAAAGGTCTTATCAAACTCTCCATGGCTTATTTCCCCGAAGGAACCAAAGGCTATCACCTGGACGCCCTGGCACGTTTCCCCCTCTGGCAACATGGTAAAAATTACGGACATGGCACCGGACATGGGGTAGGCTTTTTCCTCAATGTCCATGAAGGCCCGCAGGGAATTACACCCAACCCGGCAGTAAACTTTCCCCTCCAGGAAGGGATGTTGCAAAGCAATGAACCCGGTTTTTACCCTGAAGGCAAATATGGCGTCAGACTGGAAAACCTTATTGTGGTAATACCTCATATCGAAACTGAGTATGGCAGGTTTCTGCAGTTTGAAACCCTTACGCTGTTTCCCATGGAGATGAAACTCATAGATACGGATCTGCTTACTCCTGAAGAAAAGGGATGGCTCAACAGGTATCATAAAAAAGTATTTGAAAACCTTTCCCCGAAATTATCAACAGAAGACAACCAATGGTTGCTGGAAAAAACCAAAGGTATTAAATAAAACAAGCAGCACCGGGTCAGCTATCGCCACTGGCCCGGTGTTTGAGTAAAAATCCGGCATCTTTGATGCATAAACCGGAAGTAATAAAATAATTTATAATCCAGCTCCTTGTCGTAATCTATGCCGGAGTCATAGTCCAGGTGACTAAAAGGGCCGCAATCCCTTATGGACGTGGGAGCCCCCAGCGTATTCCATTCTCTGACCAATGTAGCATTCCATCTTTGCAGGTATTGATGATCATAAAAAGTGATGGGACGGGCGGTGCGGTTAAACCAATTGTTAAATTCCGGATCAAAAATTACCAGCTCATGCTCTATGGAATCAGACTCCACTTCTGAATTAGTTTCTATGGATGCAGCCTGCTGATTTTCTGCTACGCGTTGTGTGGCTGAACAACCGCAAAGAGCAAAAATACTCAGGGTTGTGATTAATAAAATCAGATTTTTCATTGTGTGCCTCCTTTTTTCTTTTGACGATGTACAATTATAACCCATCACAAAAGAAATTGTTGCGCTGAAAATCAGCTATTAAGACTATTTTACAAAAAAACAATATGAACCAATAACCTGCTTATTTGTTTGAAGGACGGATGAAATTTGCATCCAAAAGAAAAAAGAGGTTTATGAAAAAATACTAACTTGGTATTTTGTTACAATTTAAAGAATGAGCATGACAGCAAAAAATCCACAAAAAGAGAGCAATCCCCTTTGGTATAAAGATGCTATTATTTACCAGGTGCATGTAAGGTCATTTTACGACAGCAATGGAGACGGAATAGGGGATTTCAGAGGTTTGATTCAGAAACTGGATTACATACAAAGCCTGGGCGTCAACACCCTGTGGCTGTTGCCCTTCTATCCTTCCCCCCTGAAAGACGGAGGATACGACATAGCCGACTTCACGAACATACATCCCTCCTACGGTACCCTGGCTGACTTCAAAAGATTTGTCAGGGAGGCCCATGCCCGGGGTTTAAGAATTATAACCGAACTGGTGCTCAACCATACATCCACCGAACATAAATGGTTTCAACGGGCACGAAAAGCCAGCCCCGGCAGTGCCTACCGCGACTTTTATGTATGGAACGACCATACCGACAAATACAAGGATGCAAGGATCATATTTCAGGATTTTGAAGTATCCAACTGGACCTACGACCATGAAGCGAAGGCTTATTACTGGCACAGGTTTTACTCGCACCAGCCCGACCTTAACTATGAAAACCCGCGTGTTCAGAATGAGATTCTCAAAATACTGAACTTCTGGTTCGATATTGGGGTAGATGGCTTCAGACTCGATGCGGTTCCCTACCTTTACCAGCGAGAGGGAACCAACTGCGAAAACCTGCCCGAAACCCATGAATATCTGAAGAAACTACGGAAATATGTAGACGATCACTACGATGACCGTTTGCTGCTGGCCGAAGCGAATCAGTGGCCCAATGACTCAAGAGCCTATTTTGGCGATGGTGATGAATGCCACATGGCATTTCATTTCCCTCTTATGCCCAGACTTTATATGGCCCTTCGCATGGAAGACCGATTCCCCGTAGTGGACATTCTTGAGCAAACCCCCGAAATTCCCGATAATTGCCAATGGGCCATCTTTCTCAGAAATCACGATGAACTCACCCTGGAAATGGTTTCGGATGAAGAACGGGATTACATGTATAAAACTTTCGCCAAAGACCCACGCAAAAGGGTTAACGTGGGAATACGCCGTAGGCTCTTTCCCCTGTTTGGAGGCGACACCCGTACCATAGAACTGCTCAATTTCCTGCTATTCTCCATGCCCGGCACCCCCATCGTTTATTACGGGGACGAAATAGGTATGGGAGACAATTATTACCTGGGAGACCGCGATGGGGTGCGCACCCCCATGCAATGGTCGCCTGATAAAAATGCAGGATTTTCGCAGGCGGACCCGCAAAAGCTTTTCCTGCCGGTGATTATCGACCATAATTATCATTATACCACGGTTAACGTCGAAAACCTGGAGCGAAATCCTTCTTCTTTCCTGTGGTGGAAACGACGTGTGATTGCCAAACGGAAAAAATTCAAGGCTTTCGGACGCGGATCTATCCGTTTTGTCAACACCAACAACCCCAAGGTTCTGGCATTCTTACGAGAGCATGAGGAAGAAACCATCCTGGTAATCGTTAACCTATCGCGCTATTCGCAACATGTAGAGCTCGACCTTCACGAATACGCAGGAGCGACCCCCGTTGAAGTATTCAGTCGCAATGAGTTTCCGGTAGTTTCTGAAGAGCCATGGTCGTTTTCCATGCAGTTTAAAAACTATTTCTGGTTTCAATTGCAAAAAGTTGACAAGCCCCTTGAAAAACAACCCACCAGCATAGATTACCTTGGCATTGACACCAATCAATGGAGCACAATGGGGATAAATCTTCAAAGCAAATTAAAGGTTTTGCTCAAAGCTTTCATCCTCAACAGCAAATGGTTCCGTGGAAATGTAAAGAAACTGAGAGATGTGGAAATTGTTGATATCTTTCCCATAATGGGACGGAAAAGATTGTCACATCTGTTTATGGTACAAATGGATCTGATAGAGGATGAAAAAGACATATTTTTCATGCCTTTGTCCATTGCCGTCAACAACCGCATGAATGAGATCAGAAACCGACACCCCGAAGCTGTTATTGCACCCATCAGCTGGAACGGAGAAGAAGCTATTCTGTATGATGGTGTTCAGGATGAAGATCTGGTGCAAGAGTTTTTTAATATTATCAGCAAGCGCAGCAAGCTGAAAGGGCAGCATGGAGAAATTGAAGGTTCATCCGGCAGCAGGCTGAGAAAGCTTAACACAACAGAATTCCCCCTCAAGCCTCATGTCGTGGCCTTTAAACCTTCCAATACTTCTATTATATTAAGCGATAAATTCTTTTTCAAGATTTACCGAAGCCTGCAGGAGGGAGAAAACCCTGATGTGGAAATCATGAAAAACCTGACCCGTCACTCCGGTTTTCAGAACATTCCACCCTACGTGGGCAGAATGGATTACAAACGTGAAGGATTTGAAGACACTTCCCTGGGGATGCTGTCTGATTTGATTCCCAACGTGGGCAGTGCATGGGAAATGACAGAAACAGCCATCGAAAGCTTTTTTGATAAAGTCCTCAGCGAAAAAACCCAAACCCTTAAACCGGCAGCTGTATCGGACAGTGAACTGGAAGAACTGACAGGTCCTTTCTTCCTGGAAATGGCCCATTTGCTTGGCCAGCGAACGGCCAGCATGCACAAATCAATGGCAGAAGTAAACCAGGTAAAAGGTTTTGAACCGGAGCCCTTCTCCCTGCTCTATCAGAAATCTCTCTACCAGGCCTTGCGTACCTTTGTGAAAAGAAATTTTTCCTGGGTACAAAACAACAAACAAGAAATTGAAGAGGGAACATGGAAGCAACTGGAATCCATTATTGCCGATCAGGACAGGTTTTTTGCTTACATTCAGGAAATCCTGGAAAAAGAAAAAATCGATGCAGCGAAAACCAGAATTCATGGCAATTACAAACTCGACAAATTACTTTTCACGGGAAAAGATTTTATTGTAACAGATTTTGAAGGAGAAGTGGAAAATCCGCTTAGCGTGCGAAAACTCAAGCATTGCCCACTGAAAGATGTAGCTTCTATGCTGGGGTCTTTTCATTATGCCCTTAACAGAGGATATTTTTACAGAAAAGAGTTTGTTCCGGTAAATGATAATTATTTGCGCCCCCTGATGGACAGATGGTATACCATGGTATCAGATACATTTCTGAAAGGATACAGGGAAGAGGCGAAAGATTCCGGATTTATTCCCCAATGCCCTAACAAAACAAAAGAGCTCCTCAACATCTTTGTTTTTGAAAAGGCTATTCTCGAGATCAGGAAGTTTGCCGAAAAACAACCTTCTCATCTTGTTATTCCTATAAAGGTGCTGCAAAAAATCCAGGAAAATCTGCCTTAAAAAATGCTGTTTTTACTGTAAGACGACTGTTCACCTATCAATAACAGGTGCTTTATCATAATTTCAGATGGAGCTGCGTTTTTAATAAAACTTAATCCTTCAATCCCTATGAACAATCTTGAAACCTGGCCCGGGAAACCCTATCCTTTAGGCTCTTCCTACGATGGGAAGGGAGTGAACTTTGCCTTATTCTCTGAAAATGCAACCTCTGTAAAATTGTGCCTTTTTGATGAGCAAGGCAAACAAACCCACATCATACCTGTGACCAACCGTACGCATAGCCAATGGCACATTTACGTCCCCGGCTTGCATGCCGGACAAAAATATGGTTACAGGATTGATGGCCCTTATGATCCGGAGAATGGCCACAGGTTCAATGCCAACAAACTACTCATTGACCCCTACGCCAAAGCACTCAGTGGAATTGAAAAATGGGACGACTCACTTTTCGGATACCAGCTGAATCATAAACTAAAAGATCTTTCTTTCAGCGAAACCGACAGTGCTCCCTTTGTTCCTAAAAGTGTGGTAATCGATGACCATTTTTACTGGCATGGCGATACACAACTCAAAATCCCCCTGAACAAAACCATCATTTACGAAACACACGTAAAAGGTTTTACCAAACAGTTTCCGGGTATACCGGAAGAAATCAAAGGCACTTATGCTGCCATGCGTCACCCCGATGTTATCAACTATTTAAAGTCGCTGGGAGTAAATGCAGTGGAACTCATGCCGGTGCATCACTTTATTCATGACCGGCATCTGATCAACAACGGACTCTCCAATTACTGGGGCTACAACACCATTAATTTCTTTGCCCCCCATCCCGAATACACTTCCGCCGGTTTCGGAGTTGAACAAATTTACGAGTTTAAGAATATGGTTAAATCCCTGCACGAAGCAGGCATTGAAGTAATTCTTGATGTTGTATACAACCATACGGGCGAAGGAAACGAGATGGGTCCAACCCTGTGTTTCAGAGGTATTGACAATGCAGCTTATTACCGGCTTACCGATAAAGACAAGCGCTATTACATGGACTATACCGGAACCGGAAACACACTGAACACAGTACATCCGACCATTTTGCGTCTTATCATGGACAGCCTTCGCTACTGGGTTACCGAAATGCACGTGGATGGATTCCGCTTCGACCTTGCATCGGCCCTTGCCCGCGAATTCAGTGATGTTGACAAATGGGGCTCCTTTTTTGATGTTTTGCACCAGGATCCTGTTTTGTCGCAGGTAAAACTCATTGCCGAACCGTGGGATATTGGAGAAAACGGCTACCAGGTGGGTAATTTCCCCCAGGGATGGCTCGAATGGAACGGACACTACCGGGATGTGATGCGTGATTTCTGGAGAGGTGAACACAGCAATCTAGGCAGCTTTGCCTGGCGTTTTACAGGCAGCTCCGACCTGTATTACGACGACTCCAGACGTCCGGTGGCAAGCGTTAACTTTATCACGGCCCACGATGGTTTTACCATGCACGACCTGGTTTCTTACAATCAGAAGCACAACGAGGCCAATAACGAGAACAACAGGGATGGTGAAAGCCACAACCGATCGTGGAACTGTGGAGTGGAAGGGCCTACCGATGATCCCGAAATCAACCATCTGCGAAAAAAGCAGGTGCGCAACTTCCTCAGCACCCTGATGCTTTCGCAGGGAATTCCTATGCTGGTGGCGGGTGACGAAATGGGCAAAACCCAGAACGGTAATAACAATGCCTACTGTCAGGACAATGAGTTATCGTGGATTGACTGGAAAAATATGGATCAGGAACTGGTTGAATTTACATCCCATCTCATTCGTCTCCGGCTCGATCATCACGTATTTTCACGCATCCAGTGGTTTAAATACAAGCCTCTCAACCCATCAGGAGTTAAGGACATTGAGTGGTTTCTGCCCGATGGCAATATCATGACCATTGCTGACTGGGAAAGCGATACCGCCAAATCGGTAGGAGTATATCTATCCGGCGATGGCATCCCCGGAAAAACCTTTGACGGACAGAAAATCAAGGACGATAATTTTTACCTGATTTTCAATGCCCACCACGAGGACAAGGAATTTATTCTGCCCAATGAAGAATGGGGCGAACCCTGGTCACTTATTATGGATACACGAAAAGGCAAATTCTTCTATGACGACCAACAGATATTTAATGCAGGCGAAACAGTATTTGCCGAAGGTCGCTCGGTAGTGCTGCTCATCAACCGAAGAGAGATGTAAACCGGGCAGGAGTGATCAAAAATTAATACTTCACATTTTATTTAAGTGTATCATGAACATCCAACGACGTCATACAGGCATTAATTTTCATCCGCAACCGGAAATCAACATATGGGCGCCCCATGCCCGCAAGCTGGCCATCGAAATTGAAGGCAAAGGCAATATTTCTTTACAGAAGCAGGAAAGCGGATTCTGGCATGCTCTTCCTGACAACCTGCAACCCGGCGATCGCTATAAGTTTCGTATCAACGAAAAAGACACCTTCCCCGACCCTGCATCCTTATCTCAGCCCGATGGGGTCCATGGATCTTCGGAGTGTATTGACCTGAACGAAATCAGGAAAACTGACAATACTCAATGGCAGGGAATCGCGCTTAAAGACCTGATTATTTATGAACTTCACACCGGAACCTTTACCCCTGAAGGAACTTTTGCCGGTATTGCCGGCAAGCTGGATTACCTGAAAGTCCTGGGTGTGAATGCCCTAAAAATACTGCCTGTTGCTGCTTTTCCCGGAGAGCGCAACTGGGGTTATGATGGCGTATTTCCGTATGCGGTACAACAATCTTATGGCGGGCCGCTGGAATTTGCAAAACTGGTAAAGGCATGCCATGAAAAAGGGATCGCTGTGATTCTTGATGTGGTTTACAACCACCTGGGTCCCGAAGGCAATTACCTGGGTGCTTTCGGCCCGGCTTTTACAAATAAATATACCACTCCCTGGGGCAAAGCCATCAACTATGATGATGCATGGTGCGATGGAGTAAGACAGTTTTTTCTTGAAAATGCCCTGATGTGGTTGCGCGACTTTCATGTGGATGGACTGCGCCTGGATGCCGTTCATGCCATCAAAGACTTCAGCCCCAAACATTTTCTGCGCGAGTTGTCAGAAAGAGTCAAAGAACTCAACCGGGAATCAGGAAAAAATCACTTTCTGATTGCCGAATGCGACCTGAACGATACCCGCTACATCAACCCCACAGAAAAAGACGGATACGGAATGGACGCCCAATGGTGCGACGAATGGCACCATTCGCTCCATGCACTGCTCACGGGCGAAAAGAACGGGTACTATTCTGATTTTGGCGCCACCAAACAACTGGTAAAATCATTCAACCATGCCTACGTTTTTACCGGTGAATATTCAGCCCACCGAAAAAAGATTTTTGGAACCCCCACAGAAGGTCAGCCCGGAGAGCGTTTTGTGGTATTTACACAAAACCATGACCAGGCAGGCAATCGCATGATGGGCGACCGGCTCTCTGCCCTGATTGATTTCGAACCACTAAAACTGGCTGCCGGCGCCATGCTCATGAGCCCTTTTATACCCATGCTATTCATGGGAGAAGAATATGCTGAAAAGAATCCATTCCTCTACTTCATCAGTCATGGAGATGAACATCTCGTGGAAGCGGTAAGGAAGGGACGAAAACGGGAATTTCGTGATTTCATCAAAAAAGCTGATCCGCCCGACCCGGCGGCCATAAGCACTTTTGAGCAATCCAGGCTCCAATGGGATTTTGACAGGGATTCTCAAAAAAAACAGATGCTGGCTTTTTACCAAAAGCTCATTGCCATTCGTAAGCAATACGCATTGCTGCAACCAGGTGACAGAGGAAATGTATCAGCCAAACTGAGCGAAAATTCCAAAGCGGTTGTGCTGGAACATGAAAATACCCGGGAACGAATTATTACGGTAATGAATTTCTCAAAAGACATCATCACCTTACATGGGGATGAAAACACTTCCGAAATGCCGGCTCTGCTGGCTTATTCAGCCCACCAGCGCTGGGGAGGCCCCGCAAAAGACAATGAATCGCCCTGGCAAGAAACCCGGTCAGGGCTCTCGATAACCCTGCACCCTTTATCAGTAGCCATTTCTATTCAAAAACTGCCCTTCCATTAAAAAACGCCTTGCTATGTATAACCCGATAACAACCTACCGCATCCAGTTCAACAAAGACTTTCCCCTCAAAGATCTGGAGAAACAAATTGAATACCTCACATTGCTGGGCGCAGGAGCCGTTTATGCCTCCCCCATCTTCGCAGCAACCCCGGGCAGTGGTCATGGATATGATGTGATTGACCCCCTGCGGTTCAATCCGGAGATAACCGATGAAGCCACCTTCAGCAAAGTGCGAAAAAAACTGGGGCAAAGCAGCATAGGATGGATCCAGGACATTGTACCCAATCACATGGCGTATCACCCCGGTAATGTATGGATGATGGATGTGCTGGAAAAAGGGAGCGATTCTGCCTGGTACCGTTTTTTTGATCTGGAACCGGGAGTCGCCGGCAAGGATAACAAACTCATGGTTCCGTTTTTAGGAATACCTTTGGATGAAGCCATAAAAAACAATGATATTAAAACAGGCTGGAAGAATGGAACTTTCACTCTGGAATATTTCGACAATATTTACCCGGTAAACCACGACACATTCCGCAGTATTGCTGAAAGCAATATTTCTTCTGCACCGGCCCCCATCCAGGAGCTATGGGACAAGCATCTGAAAGCTTCAGTTACCCAAAGCTATCTTCAGCATGAATGGGAAGAAGCAAAAGAAAAGGCGCAACAGTTATACGCCACCAACCCTGAAGTTAAAGCATTCATTGACAAACTGACCCAAAAACTCAGCTCCCGGGAAGCGTCAATCCGTGAAATTATTGAGATGCAGTTTTACGAGCTATGTCATTGGCAGGAAACCGAAAAGCGCATTAATTTCCGCCGCTTTTTTACCGTCAACGGGCTCATTTGCCTGCGTATGGAAGATGCTGAGGTTTTTAAAGAGTTCCATAGTTTTATCAATAAACAGATGGAACAGGGAAACTTCAATGGATTGCGCATTGATCATATCGATGGACTGAACGACCCTAACCAGTATCTCGACAGATTGCGAAAACTTTGTGGTGATGAAACCTGGATTGTTGCCGAAAAAATCCTGGAACACCAAGAGGAGCTTCCCTCCTTCTGGCCTGTTCAGGGCAATACGGGCTATGATTTTCTGGCTATCGTAAACAACCTTCTCACCAGTGTTAAGCATTATGACAAGCTTAAAGCACTTTACAAAGAAGTTACCAACATCAAAGACTCAGCTTCAGAACTCATTTACCAGAACAAGAAAATGATTCTCAACTCACGCATGCACGGGGAGTGGGACAACATCTTTCAGTATTTCAACCACTTCGGCTTTATTGATTATGAGAAAGAGAATATCAGCCGGGAAGAAATCAAGGAAGCGCTGGGCGAGTTTATGCTGGCCTGCCCTGTTTACCGCCTGTATCCGAGGGCTTTTCCTCTGAGAAACCAGAATCGTATTGTTGTGGATGAGATTTTTAAAACTGCCAGAAAACGAACCCCTGCATTAACAGCGGCACTGGAGAAGCTCTCATCTGTAATGCTTTCCGATGAGAAAAATGATGAAGACTTCAACGAAAAACTGCAGCAATTCTTTTCCCGGCTCATGCAGTTCACAGGTCCGCTTATGGCCAAAGGGGTTGAAGATACCTCCATGTACCAGTACAACTGCTTTGTTGCTCACAACGAAGTGGGCGATGCCATCAATGCTTCGGGCATCACCATTTCAGGGTTTCATACAGCCATGGAGGAACGACAGCAAAAATGGCCTTACACCATGAATACCACCTCTACACACGACACCAAGCGTGGAGAAGATGTAAGAGCACGACTCAACATAGTCAGTGAACTTACCGATGAGTGGGAAGAGAAAGTACATGAGTGGATGCGAATGAACCAGAAACTGAAGATCCGGCTTGATAGCGGTTTGCTGGAACCCTCAACAAGCATAGAATATTTTATTTACCAGACTTTGCTGGGCACTTTCCCTTTCGACGGAAAAATTGACGAAACCTATCTGAAACGAATCGACGAATACCTGGTAAAAGCTTTGCGTGAGGCAAAGCGCAAAGTCAGCTGGAGAGACCCGGATGATACTTACGAAAATACCGTTTGTCAGTTTGCCCGTCAGATGCTCAATCCGCGGCATGACTTCCTGGCGGCATTTGTTCCCTTTATGCAGAAGGTGGCATGGCGGGGCATTACCAACTCCCTGACACAACTTACCCTGAAAATTACCTGCCCGGGAATCCCCGACATCTACCAGGGCACTGAGCTATGGGATTTTACCCTTGTGGACCCCGATAACCGGCAGCCGGTAGATTATGACCTTCGGCTTGCTCAGTTGGAAGAGATGAAAGCCCATCAACAACCCAATGATGATGCCCTGCTGAGAGATCTGCTGAAAAATGCCACGGATGGCAGAATAAAGCTCTGGTATACCGCATGCCTGTTAAATGCCCGCAAACTAAATCCGGATCTGTTTGTAAAAGGAGAATATATAGCCCTGTCCGTTTCAGGAAAAAGGAATGCCCATCTGCTTGCCTTTGCCCGGAAACACTACAATGAATGGGCTATTGTTGCTGTTCCGCTGATTACCGCAACCCTCTCTGACCAAACAGGTGCAGCTTGCCTGCTGGATATGGACTGGGGTGATACACAAATCCAGTTACCCCCCAGCGCACCTCAAAAGTGGCTAAATACCATAACGTCTGAAGTTATCACTAAAAAAGACATTCTGATTCCCGGAGAAGTGTTTACAGGAATTGCCCCGGTTGTATTGGTAAACCACAGGGAGTAATTCAGGTCGAAATCTTCAACTCAAATAACTTAACTAAAAGCTGAAAAAACATCTTTCAGTTTGCATTTTTTTGTGTATAATTGCACTATTAATCCTATTAACAAATAGTTAACGGGGTTTTACAGGAAAATAAAAGCAGAAACCCACACCGATGAAAGGAATCATCTCAGAAAAGCATATGATTCTTCATCCCAAACTCCCAATCAATGAAAAAGCACCTGATCGTTATCATTGCATTTGCAGTCTTCATGGGAAGCTGCAGAAGCCAGGCAACTTTGATTGAAGCTGACTACCAGGCTCAATCTCTTGATATACAACTTAACCATCTTACCCATCAAATGGTAAAAAGCCTGGCCCAGGAAAAAAAATCAAAGATCGCCATCATGGAGTTCCCGGATCTGCATGGCACCATCAGCGAGTTGGGCAAATTTATCCCTGAAGAGCTCACCACCCGGTTATTCATGACACGCAGGTTTGAGGTACTGGAGAGACAACTGCTCAACAAGGTACTGGAGGAGCAGAATCTTGGGATGAGCGGACTTATTGATGCATCCTCAGCAGCACAGATTGGCAAGTTGCTGGGTGTTGACGCCATTGTTACAGGAACCATTACAGATATGGGCAATATGATACGGATCAATGCCAGGATGATAGCCACCGAAACAGCAGGTGTATTTGCCGTTGCTTCGGTGAGCATCGACAAGGAGCCCCATATTGTGGCCATGATGAATCGCACCTCGCCCTACCGGGAAAAAACTTCTGCTACTCCACCACCTCCCGAGTCAGAACCGGTTTTAACAGAAGCACCTGTGCGGCAAAACCCTTCAAGGCCAAAGGCAGCAGAAACAGTCCGGGCTATGGTGGAAGAATTTGAATTTGAAGTGGTTGCCTCTTCCATGACCCAGGACGATAAAATCATCATAGAAGTACTCATAACCAACACATCCAACAGAGACAAAGAAATTGTCATCCTCGGAAACTCCAGAATTTTCGACAACCTGGGTCAGGAATATTTCGTTCACAGAAGAGAAATAGGGATAAAAAGTGCCGGCAGGTACAGTCATTTAAGCCATCTGTTTATCAGCAACGTTCCGACCCGAATGACTCTGGAGTTTGCCAATACTGATCCCAAAGCAGAAAGTATTGCACTCCTGGAATTGTCTTTAAATGGTTTGAGAAGCAATGCGCAACTGCGCAACTTTGTTCTTAACAAATAAACCATGGTGATGAAAACTTCAGGAATCAGCTCTAAAGGGACAGCGATAGTCTTGAGCCGGGCCAGCATAGCAATACTTTTGGTTATTTTCCGGTTTGCTCCTGCAGGCGCCCAACCCTCCTGGGTTACACAAACTCCTGTGGAACAGGAATATTACATTGGTATAGGCGCTTCTTCCAAAGAGACAGGAAGCAGCCATCACATTGTCCTGGCACGCGACATGGCCCTGGAGCAAATCGCTTCAGGTATTGCAGTTACCATTTCCGGAGAAACATCACAACATGTTCTTGAACAAGCAGGTTTAAGGGAAGAAACTTTTCATTACAACATCTCTACCATGACAAAAGCGAGTCTGGAAGGCTACGAACTGGTTGATTCATGGGAAAACGATGACGAATATTGGGTTTACTACCAATTATCCAAAGCCCGTTACCGGAAGCTGATGGACAATCGCAAGCAACGGGCTGCTTCGCAGGCATCAGAGTATCTGCAACAAGCCGAAAGAGCCATAGCCCGGGAAGAAATATCTTCCGCACTGGCCTTTTACCTGCAGGCAGCAAGGGCAACAGGCCCATACAGAGGCATGGGTCTCAGAGCACCTGGCAACGATATGAATTCTTATGTTGACGTCACTGTTTTTTCAGGACTCAGCAACTTACTATCTTCCATAAGTATTCAAGCCGATCCCCCGGTGGCAGACGGAAGATTGTTTCTTGCAATGGAAGAACCGGTAATCCTTTCAGTCAACTACCATTCGCCGGAAGGAAAAACCATTCCTCTTTACAACCTTCCTGTTGAAACAACAACACAACATGGAGACTGCAGTTTTGAACCACCCCTTCCCACCGACAATGAAGGAAACACCAACTTGTTAATAACCCGGATCAATCGCCCCGGCAATGTGCAGATCAAAATCTTTCCGGATGTGTCTGCATTGACAGGTTTTGACCAGGTTGATTTTGAACAGCCTGTTTTTGCAGGACTAATCCTTCCTGCAGAAATAGCGACCATAGAAGTACAACCCTTACGTGTTGTGTTAGTCGCCTCTGAATTTAACCTTAGCCAGCCTGATAGAAAGATGGTGGTTTCGGGAATCCTGACTGAACATCTGATGTCAGCAGGCTGGCGATTGGTAAGATCGGCCAGGGATGCAGACTATCAACTCCACATAATTTCCTCAACACGTGCAGGAACCGAAAGACAGGGAATTCATACCGCTTTCGCCACAGGAAGCATAGAAATTTCCGATATTAACACCATGGAAATAGTATTCAGTAAAAATATAATAGAGGTGAATGCTGGAGGGTCCGATTATATAGTTGCCGGAGAAAAAGCCCTGGAAAGGCTGGCAGCAAAACTCACAGAAGAATTACAAGGTACACTTTGGGAATAAACGGAAAAGAAACAAAATTGGCTTTTTATAACAACAAAGACCGTAATCAACTAAGATTACGGTCTTTGTTTATAATACCTGCCCTATTGAGGTGAACAATATTTTTAAGGACGCTCGTTGGAAAGTTTTTCCATTTCTTCGTTGAAAATATTTTCGAACTTCATTTTGTCATAATCCAGACGCAGTCTCTCGTCTCTGCTGATACGGCTTGAAATGTTATTCAATAGCTCATCTTTAGCCACTTCAACGGCCACATACACATTATATTTTCCGTCGTTTTCAAAAGTCCTGCTGCAAACAGTGGCCACATTGTTGAGGGTTTGATTCACCACCGAACGGGTAAGGTCTTCAAATTTTTCATTGTATTCATTTACATCTCCCACGGTAATATCCTGTGAGTAACGATCCGTAACCGACTTGATGGTTCTGTTGACACTGGCAGCCAGAGCGGCATTGGCATCAAGATTGGCACGACGGCGGGTAGAGGCAAGATTGACACCTTCTGCCATGCCCGTACCGCGGAAATGAGACATATCGGAGTGATATTCCTCATCGCTACAAGGCAATATAAGCTCGGTTCCCAAAGCATTACCGGAGGCTACTTCTTTCTTGCTCCCGCAATTAACAAATACAAACGCACCTGCCATGAGTGCTGCAAAAAACAAAATTCTCTTAATGTTAGGCTTTTTCATAAGATTGGAAATTTAATTATGGATAATGATTGAAAAATCTGATTTTTAAAAGCCCGGCAGCAATATTCCTGCCAGTTTTTTTTGATTTTCAACTTTCAAAAGTATCAAATTATTTAATAAAGACCTTACTATTTTTATGAAAATCAGTCCCCGGTCACCATCTGCCATACCTCCCGGCACAGACCAGACAAATACCGTATAGCAAAGAAAAATCCAAAAGGAAGTAACAGCTGTTTATTCCTTGGTATAAACTTTATTTGTTAATTTTGCCATCTATCACCCGCAGCAATTTACTGCCTGTTAAAACACTTTATTTTTCATCCTAAAAACCAACAAACATGACCATACAACTTTCAGACAGAATCAACCAGTTAGGAGAATCAGAAACGCTGGCCATGTCGCGCATAAGTCGTGAACTGAAAGCCCAGGGGCACAATGTAATCAACCTTAGCGTCGGAGAGCCCGATTTTTTTACTCCCGATAAGATCAAAGAAGCCGCCAAAAAAGCCATTGATGAAAACTTTTCTTTTTATCCGCCGGTAAACGGGTACCTGGAACTCAGAGAAGCCATCTGTAAAAAGCTGGAAAGAGACAACAACCTGCATTTTACTCCCGATCAGATAATTGCCAGCACCGGCGCCAAGCACTCCATCATGAACGCTATTTTGTGCCTGGTAAATCCCGGTGATGAGGTCATCATACCCACTCCCTATTGGGTAAGCTACTCACATATGGTGACCTATGCGCAGGGAAAACATGTTTATATCGAAGCAGGCATCGAAAATGATTTTAAAATAACTCCCGAGCAACTGGAGAGCGCCATTACCCCCAACACAAAACTATTCATGTTTTCCAGCCCCTGCAATCCCAGTGGTTCGGTTTACAGCAAGGAAGAACTTCAGAAGCTGGCAGAAGTTTTTGAGCGCTATCCTCATGTGTTCATTCTATCAGATGAGATTTATGAACTGATCAATTTTGACGAGAATCATGAGAGTATTGCACAGTTTGCAGCCATCAAAGACCGGGTAATCATCATCAATGGGGTATCCAAAGGATTTGCCATGACGGGATGGAGACTGGGCTACATGGCAGCACACCCGCAGATTGCAGCAGCAGCCAATAAATTACAGGGACAATTCACCTCAGCTACCAGCTCCATTGCACAAAAAGCAGCGCAGGCTGCCATGGAAATCCCTCCGGAAGCCACCCGGTTCATGCTGGAAAAATTCAGAGAAAGACGGGATTTGATGCTTGAGCTTCTGAAAGACATTCCGGGTTTCAAAACCAATGTTCCCAGGGGCGCTTTCTATTTGTTTCCCGATGTAAGCAGCTATTTTGGTAAGTCTGATGGCAAAACCACCATTCATAGCGCAGGAGACCTGAGTATGTATATTCTCAACAAGGTATATGTTGCTCTTGTTCCGGGTGAAGCTTTCGGCTCTCCCGATTGCATCAGACTCTCGTATGCCACTTCCAACGATTTGCTCACAGAGGCCGTTGAACGCATTAAAACAGCCCTCGCAGAACTCAGATAATCCTGTTTCATGACTAATCAAGAAAAAATTACCGGCCTTTTCGAGGCTTTCAAACAGCAAAAAATTCTCATCATTGGTGATGTAATGATTGATGCTTACCTGTGGGGTAAGGTAGACAGGATATCACCCGAAGCACCTGTACCCATTGTTTCACTGATGAAACGGGAAAACAGACTGGGTGGGGCAGCCAATGTGGCCCTGAACATTCAAAGCATGGGAGCTACACCCATTCTTTGCTCTGTAATCGGTGAGGATGACAAAAGCCATACCTTCTTTGAGCTGATGCAAAAACAGGGGATGGAAACAGCAGGTCTTATCAGCAGCAACCACCGCATTACCACCACCAAATTCAGAATTATCGGCAACAATGCCCAGATGCTCAGGGTAGATGAGGAAACGGAGAAGGAACTGGAGCCCGGCGAAACCCAACTTCTTTTTGAGCGGATTGCCCGGCTTGTAAAGGAGCATACCATAGGCGCCATCATTTTTGAAGATTACGACAAGGGGGTAATCAATGCCGGACTGATTGAGCAGGTGGTAAAACTGGGAAAAGAGAACCAGATCCCGGTAGTGGTTGACCCCAAGAAGAAAAACTTTATGAATTACCGGGGTGTCACCTTGTTCAAACCCAACCTGAAGGAATTGCGGGAGGGGCTCAAGCTGGATGATGAACTTACGGAGGTGGCCAACATAATGGATGCAGTTAAAAAGCTGCAGGAGATGCTCGATGTCAAGATTGCTCTTGCAACCCTCTCTGAAAAGGGGGTATCCTACAGCAGCAGAGAGGAAGACGGTAGTTATAAAACCGGCCTGATCCCGGCTCATGTGCGCGACATAGCCGATGTGTCGGGAGCAGGAGACACCGTTATCAGCATCATCGGACTCTGCATGGCTACAGGCACCTCCCCCGACGACATGGCACGCCTTTCCAACCTTGCCGGAGGACTTGTCTGTGAATACGTTGGGGTGGTACCCATCAACAAAGACCGACTTTTGGAAGAAGCCCTGAAAACTTTTCTGTAACTCTGTTGTTTAGGATGGCGTAGGTTTTTAGATACTACAAGCATTGAATCCGAAGTTAAATACCAGGTGCTTTAGAAAACCAACCGCCACCAACAAAGGTGGAATGAAAACCCAACCTGTTAACAGAGTGTTTTAATGAACAATCAGAAAAAACTATTTGATCTCAGAAAAAACTATACCCTGGGTGGATTGAGCCTGTCCCGGGTATCATCAGATCCCCTTGCACAGTTCAATCTGTGGTTTGAGCAAGCTCTTCTCGCCGAACTGCCCGAACCCAATGCCATGACACTTGCAACAGCAACGGCTGCCGGGAAAGTAAGTTCCAGGGTGGTGCTGCTGAAAGAGATTGACAATACCGGGTTCGTG
The DNA here is from genome assembly GCA_011390575.1 of Sphingobacteriia bacterium. GTDB lineage: Bacteria > Bacteroidota > Bacteroidia > Bacteroidales > UBA7960 > SKVR01. Next base: position 10,062 of record JAABSE010000019.1, on the reverse strand, counting down.
TTTTATACCAACTACAACAGCAGAAAAGCTGCTGACCTTGATAGCAATCCCCATGCTGCACTGAGCTTTTTGTGGCTGGAGCTGGAACGGCAAGTAAGGATTGAAGGGGTTGTGGAGAAAGTTTCCGCTGTTGAATCGGATCTGTATTTTAACAGCCGTCCCCGGGAAAGCCAGCTGGGAGCCTGGGCTTCGAATCAAAGTACAGAAGTTGATTCAAGAGAGCAACTTTTTGAACGATACAAACAACTGGAAGAAACGTACGAAGGAAAAAACATTCCCAGGCCGCCCCATTGGGGAGGATACCGGCTTGTGCCTGACATGACAGAATTCTGGCAGGGACGCCCGGGAAGAATGCACGACCGGATAGTATATACACGCTCTGCCGAATCCGGATTGTGGGAGAAAAAGAGGCTTGCCCCCTGAAAGTCAGGCTTGAAACGCCCATTCCAAATTCATCAATAAGAAACTGAAACCCTGTTATAATCAACCCTTAAAATGGCAAAAAAAGAAGAAGTTCGCGGGATGTTCAACAAGATAGCCCACCGCTATGATTACCTCAACCATTTCCTTTCGCTGGGAATCGATAACCTCTGGAGAAAAAAACTGCGCCGGCGACTGGGAAAACACAACCCACAAAGCATACTGGATGTTGCCACCGGGACAGCAGACCTTGCCATTGAACTGGCCAGACTCAGGCCCGAAAAAATCATCGGAGTAGATATCGCAGAAACCATGCTGGAGATGGGCGACAAGAAAATTGCCCGCAAAAACCTGCAGCATATCATCACATTGCAGCAGGCCGATTCGGAAGATCTTCCTTTTGCAGACAACAGCTTCGACGCCGCCACCATTTCTTATGGGGTAAGAAACTTCGAAACCCCTTTGAAAGGGTTGAAAGAAATCCACCGGGTGCTCAAACCGGGAGGTGTGTTGTTTATCCTTGAGTTTGGTATGCCCAAAACATTCCCGGTCAAACAGCTTTACAGCTTCTATTTCAATTTCATCCTTCCTTTCTGGGGTAAGGTTTTCAGCGGAAGTTACGAATCCTACAAGTATCTGCCCGAATCGGTAAAGACCTTTCCCTACGATAAAGCCTTTACCGATTTGCTCGACCAGGCTGGCTTTGCGCAGACCCGTGCCACCAAAATCAGCCAGGGCATTACCTTTTTGTACGAAGCCACAAAATAATCTATCAGTACAAAAATTTCCGGTGCAATCGGGCAGCAGTCATTTTGCTGAGAAGTATTGAAGAAAATGGGTTTGCTCTGAAAAATCCGACAATCAGAACCAATTTTGCGGGCTATGAGTGATAATGTGAAACAAAAAAACAATACTTTTGCAGCAATATAAAACAAGGCAAAACGTTTTCAGATACAGAAAAACATTCCACTAACCAGCAATTGCTAAACAAACAAATCCAATCCAGTGATCAGAAAGTATAGAAAATACCTCCTTTTGCTGTCAATCATAACATGGGTTGCTGCAACAGGTTCGTTGAACGCCCAGGAAAACAAAGCATTCAAATTTGAAAACCTTCCTTATCACGACCAGAAGGATTATCATTTTGGTTTTTCGTTGGGTTTCAACAAGATGGACTTTGCCCTGAAACCCATTTCGAACCTTCACAACGTGGAGATGAGTCAGCAGGGATTTGCCAACACCGCAGAGTTTGACACCCTGCAATCAGTACTTACCCAGGCTGAAAACGGCTTTAACATTGGCATTGTATCCAACCTGCGGCTGACCAATCAGCTCGATTTAAGGTTTATCCCTACCCTGACATTTGGCGATCGCAACATTATTTATCAGGGAATAAAAGACGGAAGACCTATAACACGTACCCAACCCCTGGAAAGTACCTTTATCGATTTTCCGCTGCATATAAAATACAAGTCGGTGCGAATGCTCAACACCAGAGTGTATGTCATTGGAGGGGTCAAATACAGCCACGACCTGGCATCTACGGAAGACAAAGAAGATTTTGATGAGGAAATCCTGGCCCGAATCGGGAAAAACGATTATTTCTACGAGCTGGGAGTAGGATTTGACTATTACTTTTATTACTTCAAGTTTTCAACCGAAATCAAAGCCTCCTTTGGAATGGCAGATATGCTAAAAAGAGAAAACAGCATGTTTACCAATTCTATTGACCGGCTCAACTCCAAAATCATCATGATTTCATTTCTGTTTGAATAATTCTGTTCAAACAGCTTTAACAGATTTCCACCAACCATTTGAATTTAATTACCTGTTCTGCCAAGGCAATCAGGACGATGTGGGTGCCGGGATACAGGGCATTTCAGTCTTCTGAGCAGGCTTGTTCAAACAGGCGCTTCAAGGGAATAAGCTCATTGGGAGCATAAGGACGGCCGGGAAGAGACTCAATAAATTTGAGGTTGAGCATATACAACCTGCTGTTGTACCGATCCTGCGGAAAGGTATTTTCTTCGGTAAATTCTCCGTAATCGAAATCCGTAAAATTCAATTCGCAGGCTGAGAGCTCCCAGTTTTCCTCACCCATAAACAACAGTGGCAGCCCCTGTGTGCGGCAAATCATGGGGCGCGCCTCATAAATAACACATTGGTGATTGACCAGAAACGGACATTCTCCTTCTGATAACGGTTGCTTTCCCATTCTCACATCTTCTCCTGCCTGCTCTTTGACGGCATGATACTCTACAGGCAACACACTGAAATCCATACAGCACATATCGCATCCGGCTTTGCAGTTGAGATGCGGAGCATGCAGGGCATATAAGCGGGCACAGTGTTCATCCAGCTCCCGACGCAGCGCATGGTATTCTTCGAAAATATCCTTTTCTACAGCCATGCAGCAAAGTTACAGATTATTGAGAAAGGTGAGCCAAAGATCCATGAATGCATCAAAATGGGTTTCCATGGGATTGTGTCCTGCCTCTTCAATAACTTCCAGCTGCAAACCGGCCATACTTTCCGCAATTTCCCGGCGTGAGGCAAGGCTTACCCAGGTATCATTTTCACCCCATATCGCCAGTGCAGGGACAGAGAAATTTTCTACATCCAAACTTGCCAGCTCTTTGCTGAAACGGGTACTGTTGAGAATGGCCCTTGCCGTACCCGGAATCCTGAGGGGCTCCAGGTAAGCCTGCACCTGCTCGTGGGAAGGCTCTTCCCCATAGGCGGAGGCCAGAGATGAACGGATTCTGCTCTCGGTAAGAAACCAGCTTTCGGCCAGATGGCCTGCAAAAGTGGTAAACCCGGGAATACGAAGCCATACAGGAGGAGTCCCCCTCCTGCCCTGTTCCGTTTTTTTAAACAACGTGGGTGCCACGAAGCAGACACTAACAAAGCGCTCCTGCGCTATCAGTGCCATGGCCTGTACAATGCCTCCTCCCATGGAATGCCCGGCAATATGCCAGAGGTTGCCGGGAAAACGATTGTCAAGAAATGTATTCAACAGCGCTGCGCGTGCCGTTACCGACTGGTTCTGGCGGGGGTTGCGATCGCTGTATCCAAAAGGAGGCACATCTGCCGCAACAACCCGGTAGCCCAGCCGGCTCAGACTGTCGGCCACCTCTTCCCACGAAAAAGTGGATCCGCTGAAACCATGCACCAGCAAAACATTTCCCCTGGCAGGTTCGGCAGCAGGCTCCCACAAACGGTAGTGCAGCTCCAGGTTGTCAACAGTAGCGAAGTGGCTGTTGGGGAAAGGCCTGGAGGCCGCCGCATCCGGCGAAGAAAAAAAGAAGAGGACCACACAACATGCTGCTTTGAAAAATCCCAGTCTTATCCGGCTGACAAGATTTTTTTCCATAACAACAAACCTTAAAAACGATAAAACACTTCCCAACTGCATCATTCGCGCTCCATTTTTGCTTTGATATGATCCACATCCCGTTTGAGGTCCATCACCATGCGTGTAAGGTTTTGCTGAGAGCCGCTGTCGCCGGGGATCTCTTCGGAAATAAAATTGCGGAAGCGCCACACCTCGCGCACATCGGCCACATTTACATCGTAAGGTTTGTAAAGGGTATTGAGTGAATACAGGCGCAGCACTCCCCTTTCCTTCAGTTGACTTTCCACAATCTTAAACACCACCCCATCGTTGAGGGTGAGGATGATGTAGGGCTTTCCGCTGATGATATCGCCCCAGTCCTGCACAAACTCGCCGGTAATCCAGGCTCCCTCGGGGATGGGCAGCATGCTGTCGCCACTCACCTGGAAACTGCGGTATTTTTTGTTATCGGACAGGAAGGGCAGCTGAAAGCGCGGTAACTCTTTGATGTATTCGGGATCGGCAAAACCGGTGGTGTAACCCGCCTTGGCCTTTTCTGTCACCAGTTCGATATTCTCGGTATTGCGCGAGTCGACGGTAGTGGCCAGCACACGGATATTGCCGCCCCGCACATATACATCGCTGCCCCGCTCCAGCTGCGAGAGCTGGTATTCGGAGAGCTTGCCCAGGTCTACCCGCAGCAGCGTATCGGCCGCCACACCAAAATAATCGGACAAGGCCAGCAGGTTTTCCACGCTGGGCATTACACCGCTGTTTTCGTACCCGCTCAGGGTAGGACGCTTGATATGGGTGGAAAAAGCCACATCGTCCTGGGTGCGCTTGCGCCGCTTGCGCAGCAGTTTCAGGTTGGTTGCAAAATAAAGTTCCATAACGTTCAGGATGAAAAGGGGTTGTACTTTTTAACAAAATCCTCTTACAAAGGTAATAAGTTTTGATTATATTGCAAACGTTATTTTTGATTGCAAGACGAACAAGCGTGAGTGGAAGCTGGAAGCTGAAAGCTCGAAGCTGGAAGCTGGAAGCTGGAAGGTGGAAGCTGGAAGGTGGAAGATCGAAGGTGAAAGCTCAAAGGTGAAAGGTGAAAGGGGTGGAAACTGGAAGCATCCGGGTTTTTAATTGTTAATTGGTTAATTGCAAATGTGTGAAGCCCTGTAGGCTCGCACTGCGGTGCGGGCAAAGGCTCGAATAATCATAGCCCGGGGTGAAGCAACATAGCCGACAGGCTATGGAGCGCAACCCCGGGTTTCGGGATGCCGCACAAAACGGCGCTGCGAAATAACTTTGGATTGACAAAAAATCCCGGTGTCAGCGCAAGAAGATGAGACGGGAGTCCGAAGACGGAAGGAGCCAGAAGGTGAATTCATCATTTATCATTTCTACAATATTTAGTATGGAAACCATAAACAGACATATCGCCCATCTGGATCTCGACACATTTTTCGTGTCGGTAGAGCGACTGCTCAACAGCGGCCTGCAGGGCAAGCCGGTGATCATAGGCGGCACGTCGGGGCGTGGTGTGGTGGCCAGCTGCAGCTACGAGACGCGCCTTTTCGGAGTGCGCTCGGCCATGCCCATGAAGATGGCCCTGCAGCTTTGCCCTGATGCGGTGGTGATACGGGGCGACATGGAATCGTATTCCCGGTATTCCAACCTGGTAACGGAGGTGATTGCCGATAAAGCCCCTTTGTACGAAAAGGCATCCATTGATGAACATTACATTGATATTACGGGAATGGATCGCTTTTTCGGCAGCCTGCAGTGGACTCACGAGCTGCGCCAAACCATCATCAAAGAAACAGGATTGCCCATCAGCTTCGGACTTTCGGCCAACAAAACCGTGGCCAAGGTAGCTACCGGAGAAGCCAAGCCCAACGGTGAACTGTACGTAGAACATCCGCAAATTGTTCCGTTCCTGGCGCCGTTGTCCATCCGTAAAATCCCCATGATAGGCGAGAAAACCTATGTCAACCTGCGCAACCTGGGCATCGACAAAGTGGCCCTGCTGCAGCAAATGCCCATGGAGATGCTCGAGCGGCTGATGGGAAAAAACGGCATTGAGATTTGGCGACGGGCACGCGGCATCGACAATACGCCGGTTTACAGCCAGTGGGAGCGCAAGTCTATCAGCACCGAGCACACCTTTGAGCAGGATACCATCGACATTGCCGGCATCAACAACCTGCTCACCAGCATGGTGGAGGGATTGTGCTACGATTTGCGGCGCAAGAACAAACTCACGGCCTGCATCACGGTTAAAATCCGTTACTCCAATTTCGACACCCACACCCTGCAAAAGCGTATCCCCTACACCGCCTTCGACCATGTGCTGATACAAACGGCCAAAGAGCTCTTTCACAAGCTCTACACCCGCCGCATGCTCATACGCCTGGTGGGTGTGCGGCTGAGTCACCTGGTGAGCGGTTCGCAACAACTGCAACTTTTTGAAGATACGCCGGAAATGGTCAACCTCTACCAGGCCATGGACCGGATACGCCACCGTTTTGGCAGGTACGCGGTAAAAAGAGCGGTGGGATAACACCTTACTCCTGAAGTATTTTCAAGCGAACCTTTCTTACGCTCCCGCCTGCTCAGAAAGTGTACCCGAGCAACAGGAAGTGCCTGTAAGTTACGGATTTCAGGGAAACAAAATCAGACATCCCGTTTCCTCTTTCAAAGCGATATTCCAGGGAAAACGGTCCGCGCCTCACCCCGGTTCCCACAACAAAACCCTGTTCATACTCACGTGGTTCTTCAATCGCGGGCTCCTCTCTGTCAGGGAGGGGTATTTCGGTCAAAAACACCTGCTTGCTTTCATTGACGCTATTAAGGACAAAGCCATTGGAAATCCCACCATTAAAAAACAAGTCCACAGACCTGACAGGCAAACGGAAACGTAACATGGTATTGACTTTCAGATAGGAGAATCCCAGATCAAAAGTAGTTCTGTAAGGAACCTGATTGACAGAACCCTCATAGCTACCCTTAAAATGATAGCTGGCAAACAGCAACTCATTATAGATAGACCACCTCTGCTGACTAATGGGTATAATCAAATCCAGAAACAAACCTGCTGTAAAGTCAATGGAGGGTTCATAGGAGCCATCCACAAGATAAAGACGAAAATTACTGCCACTGAAGGCCAGTGAAGTAACAGTACCACCGGCCAGTACCCCAAAATTTACTTTCAGGGGGGTTCTTTCTATCTGGAATTCTACCGGTGCCGCGGTGCATTCATAATAATGCTGAAAAAGGCGGGACAGGCTTTTGCGGTTATAGGAGAGGTTTGTCATCTGGCCAGACAGGGTTGTGCAATCACTCAGATAATGGGCCAGCTGCCCGATGTACCGGTTGTTCTCCCTGGACGATATAAGGCTCTTGTTGTCCCTGACTGCCCTGTTGTCCTCTCGCACAACACGATACCTTCTGTATACCAGCAGCTCAAACGCTCCATCCTGTTTAATATAAAAATTCTCCCTGCCACCAGCATTCCTGTAATAATACAAACTCTTTTCACCCCTGAAAAGGGTTTGCAGAAACGTGGTATCTACCCGCATAGTTAACCGGGGGTCGCTCTCCAGCTGGTCAGTTAATGTGGAAGAGATTTCAGCTTCTACAATGGCACTCTCATAAATCTCATCTTCTATCCTGAACTCCCGTATATCCAAAGGCCGGAAAGAAACAGTTGCATCGCCGGGGGTTTCCCTGAAATGGACCACATCCGGATTGTGCCTCCGGTTTTGGTAATCCACGAATCCGAATACCGTATCGTTATTGTTTTTCACAACGTATCCCGGGACAAAGTTCTCCTGAGAAAAAGACATCTGGGAAAAGATTATTCCCATCACAAACAGTAAGGTTCTTTTAAGTATTTCTTTGGTTAGCATATAGAATGTATGAGAGGTTAAAATAATATCAAACAGCACCTATCCCCAATTTCTTTGTGTATTGATCCAGCAGTACGTTTGCTTTTTCAAAATTATCTGCCTTTCCCACAGGCATAATCACTTTTCCCTGAGCAGTATACAGAATCAGTCTGTAATCCTTGTCAGCAATATCGATCGACTGATTACTTCTGCTGTAGGTGCGCCATACTTCGTTGGATTTTTTTACCCCCATTTTCATGTCTGGCTCAACAAACACCCACTGACCTAACGGGAAAACCCCAAACAGATTGGTAACATACTTTACCTTCTTTCTTTCAGGATCAATCCAGGTGCCTGTGGAGGAAAATCCAACAAATGCCCCCAGTAAAACCAAAACAACAGCGGACCCGTAAAACCAAATCATTGCCAGCCCTACCACCAATAAAAAGATACCAGCCGAAGCCCCGGCTGGTCCAAACATCTTATCTAACTTGTTTTTGGTTATCATTGATTATCTGTTGTATGTACTACTCAAACCAGCAGGTTCATGGCAATGTGTCCCCAAATGTAACTATAATTTTCATATTCTATCTGATCCTATTCTAATCATATTTCATTATAGTGAACTTTTTGTCTTACCTGAAAATAACCTGTTTTGCATTAAAAACACGGGTATTGTCATGCAATCTTACGATGTAAAATCCTGAAGGCAAACCATCCCGGTACAAATAAAACCGTTCTCCAGTTATGTTTTGGATTTGTCTAACCATTCTACCCTGCATATCGTAGACCGCTAATGTTAAACGTTGATTACCGGGATTATAGAATTCAACCGTAACCCTGTCTGCTGCCGGATTGGGATACACCATTAAAGGATATGTTTCATCTATCTGATCATTAACATACACAGCGTGGTTTTCTATGATGTTTTTAAATTGATAAAATACATTTTGGTTGATGAGATAATGGCGGATATTTCCTCCAAAATTCAGAACACCCAAAGCGTAATAATCATAATTATCTGTATAAAACAAAGAGCTTCCGCTGGAACCGGGCGAAGCTAACAGATGTCCGTTAATTACACCCATAAAACCAAGATCATCATAGTCAATCAATCCATAATTGTAATATAAGGTATCGCCATTATAAACGCGTGTAGTATCAAAAGGATTGGGAACACCCGGATAGCTGAATTTATGAAAAACATTTTCAATAAAAAACGATGTATCTGAATGATAGGCTATCCCCTGCCACCCGGTTTCAAATCCAATGGGGTCTTTTAATTCCAGCAAAGCGATATCATCGATACTACTTCCGTCATAAAAGGTTTTAAACAAATAATACTTCTCAACCACTGAGGTAGGAATTCCGGCCGGAAAAACACCATTATCAAAGGCTGGTGCAGCCAACAGACTATCCTGCCTCCATGTATTATTGCCGATTAAACAATGTGCTGCTGTTAAAACAAGGTTTTCGGATACCATAGTACCCGAGCAGCGATTCCTTAAAGTGTCATTGCGCCAGGCAAACAGTTTCACTGCGGTCCTTGCAGGGTAAGTAGTAACATCAAAAAACAGTTCGGCCCTGGCAATATCAGTAAATTGGGTGCCTTCAAAAATATTTACAACAGGGGGATCAAGATCCAGCGGAACCTTTCTTCCCATCTCACCTGTCGAGAATGATGTGTTTTCAAAGGTAATTGTGCTGTCATAGACTACAGGCGGAATCAGTTCGATGGTCTGATTTCTTACGTTGTACACAACGATTGTGTCAGGTTGTCCCATCAAATCAAGAGAATAAAAAAGAATCGTGAAAAGCAGAAAATACTTCATATTATTGCGTTTTGTGTACGTATTAGCTCTCGTTTACAATGGTTTTTCTTATCATCGTCACCGAATCATGGGTTTCGCTCCAAACCACAAATCCATGCTTTTCATATAAACCATACGCATAGTTTTCCTTATCAACACTTAACGAAATCTGCCAGTACGGCATTTTTTCAATTTCTGCAATCATGGCCTTCAGCAATTGCGTGCCGATGCCCTTTTTCCTGTATTCTTCCACAACAGACATACTTAATTCGGGTGTAAATTCATCAACATATCCATATCCTTTAGCAGATTCAGGAAAAATTCTTATCCAGATGGCTGCGATTAGGATTCCATTAAGTTCAGCTACAAGACAGCAATCATCCTCGCGCCCAAAACCCGAGATGTATCTGTTGAGTTCGGGTCGTTCTATGATTTCTTTGGGAAGTCTTTCCTTGCCTGGCGGCACATAAATGGCCCCGTACAATGCTTCTTTGAGAAAAGCGGTTTCTTCACTTTTTAATTCTCGTATTTTCAAATTATCTTTCGTCATAGAGGAGCAGATTATTAAATCCTATTTTTCAAGCCCATTTAAAACATTAAGTATCAATTCAAA